>DASVQU010000001.1:0-65199 GCA_036388995.1 Pyrinomonadaceae bacterium
CGAAATCCGAAGCATGATTATTTGCCACGCTCAAAACATCAAATCCGGCTTCTTTCAAATATTTGCCATAGCGCGTCGGAACTTGAAAGGCGAAACAGGTAAATTTTTTCGCAGGTTTTTCAGGCAGGGCGTTTGCCGGCGGCGGTTCGGGTGTTGGCGTCGGTTCGATTTTAATTTCCGGTTTTGTTTCTCCGGCTTTTTTGGGAGCGAAAAATTGCGGACATTTTTCCGAAACTCCGCTATCAATCAACGGTCCTTCCAAATTCCCGAAAGCGATGTCGGCGGCGGACAAAATCGGCGTCACTTCTTCGAGCATCTCCGCGCCGTCCTTGGGCGGCATTCTCGTGTCGTCCGGGAAAGTCGAAGCGAGCATAATATCGCCGACGGCGGCAATCGTAATCGGTTCTTGATTTAGAGACGGTTGGCGAATTTGCGGCTGGCTTTCGCTTGTTGCTGACACTTGGGGTAGAGTTAGACTGCGCTCGCCGCTTTGACACGCCGAAGTCAGAGAGACAATAAAACTAATCAAAATGAAAATCGAATTTAATTTTGTGAACATTTCGGTTTGCGGGAAAGCCCGGCTGTTGATGCTTTCGCGGGACGATTGACTGACCGATTCAAGAATAATCGAGAACTAAAAAAAAATCCAATTGACTGAATCAAAACCGTTTCGCTCCGGCGCGAAAGGTGAAAAACGGCTGTTTATGTTAATCTGAAATCAAAATTTCTATTCTCGCGAACATGAAAAACGTTTCTAAAACAAATAAAAGCGCCGAGCGTTTCGCACGCTTTGCGTGGTTTGTCGTCGCTTACAACATTTTGGTCGTCGTTTGGGGCGCATTCGTCCGCGCGTCGAAATCGGGCGACGGCTGCGGCGCGAGTTATCCTTTGTGCAACGGGATGATCATTCCGCACGCGGCGGAAATCAAAACCATTGTCGAATTTTCGCATCGTCTTTCGAGCGGTCTGGCGCTTTTGTGCGTCATAGCACTCGTATTTTGGGCTTTCAGGGCGTTTCCGCGCAGGCATTTGGCGCGCAAAGGGGCGGTTTTATCGCTAATTTTTATTTTGACCGAAGCTGCAATCGGGGCGGGTTTGGTTTTGCTTGAGCTGGTCGCGCACAACGATTCGATTGCGCGCGCCGTTTGGATGGCGGCGCATCTGGTCAACACTTTCATTTTGCTGGCGGTTTTGGTTTTGACGGCTTATTGGGCTGGAAACGACGGTCGGCGCATTCACTTTCGGGGAAACGAACCGCGCGCGGTCGGTTTCGCGGCGGTGCTTGTTGGAATGATACTGGTCGGCGTCAGCGGCGCGATTGCGGCTCTCGGCGACACGCTTTTTCCAGCCGAATCGCTCTCTCACGGCATCAGCCAGGATTTTTCCGAAACCGCTCACGTCCTTATACGTCTGCGGATCTGGCATCCGGTGCTTTCGATTTTAATCGGATGTTTCGCGGCTTTGCTCGCCGCATGGCACATTCGGAAAAGACCTGACGATTTAAAAATTAAACAAATCTCGTCGTCGGTAATTGCATTGGTTTTAATTCAACTCGCGGCGGGCGCTCTCAACGTTTTGCTGCTGACTCCGATTTGGATGCAGCTCGTACATCTTTTCCTCGCAGATTTGTTGTGGCTGTCGCTGATTTTGCTCGCGGCGTCGAGCCTTTCGCAAACAGCCGAGAAAACCGTCGAAGTTAAAAATGCCGAGTCTCAACTGGAAACAGTCAAGATTTAATTTTGTCAGGTAGTGTCCTAATGGTGTGGTGCTAACAGCTAAGTATTTTCGGCGGATAGAAAAGGTGATTAAACTCTAGTTTGAAGTGTTATGCCGCATTTTAGCGGTATAATTAGAAGTTGTGCTTCTTGAGCACAGACTTGATTCCGTGGAAAAGTAAAAACAGAATGAAACTTGTTCCTTGCATCGGATGTGGCGGACTGTTTCCGGATATTGACGGTGCAACTCACCGTTATATGGAATCATCAGCGGGTTGCTGGGCGGCTTACGGAGAAATTCTGGCACGCGAATACAGCAGTCCGGCGTATTTTGAAATACATCGGCTGACGGTTGATGCTTATGCGGCTCAACATCCCGGACAGCCATCGCCGCAAAGCATCAAATCGGTAGGTTATCATCTTGTCCGATTGTGCTTGCTCCTTGAACGTGGTCTCGAAATGGAGCGAGCGAATGAGGCGATGCTCACCATAACGAAAACAAAGGAACATTTTACTTGGCTTACTCCGCCATCTTCGCTAGGTTCAATCACGGTAAGTGACGTTTGTAAGACTTCTTCTGCTGAACAGCATAAACAATTAGTTAGACAGTGGGCAGCTTCGGTATGGGCAGCTTGGTCTCCACATCATTCGATGATTTATAGTTGGCTACCAATACTGAAATAGTTAGCTGCAATGTTCAGCAAAGCAGCACAACAAATCAACGAAGCACTTTGCAAAATTCTCGCGCATAACATCTGCGTTTTGATTCAATCAATGTGCGAACTAAATATAAAGCCTGAATTCTGGAAATAAATATAATAAGGAGTTAATATAGCTCCGGCTATGAATAATGAGGGGAAAGAACCGAATAGGTGGCTAATCATCTTCGGTTTTCAAATCTACTTTGGAATTGTTCATTCAATTTTATGGCGGGTTCTTTCCAACGCATTTTCTGTGTCATTTCCAATTGCCTTTAGTTTCTCTGTGCTTTTCACATCTTTAACAGCATACTTTTTGTTTCTTCACGGAACAATCAGTTTTTGGTCAAAAGAAAAATGGACTTTTTCTTATTTCGCCAAAATTGCCCTTTTTTTGACGATTTTGGCATTTTTGCTTGCTAAATACATTCTCAATGAGCAGTAGCTATTTGTCTCAAAAGTGCTTAACCAAAACGCAGCTTGTCTCAAAACTTAGTCTCAAAAGTGGCTTTTGACACAAAGCTTAAAACTTCTGTTTGTTGTGCTAATTTGTCCGATTGTGATTTTCATTGATTTTTTTTGGTTTTATTTTCGACTGAGAGCAGTTCGGTTGAATTTTCCGCAATGCTCTGAACAGGCTCGAAAGGTTTTTCTTCGAGAAGCTTGCCCGTTTCTTTTTTATCGGTTAATTCGCTAGTCATCGCGGGATTTATTTGAGCTTTTCTTTCTTTGGCAAACTGGAAGTAAGATGCACAAAGTATTATCCAAACTGTGGAAATGGTAATGACAATCAGTGAAATTCCAAACGAAACATTATTGTCCTTCAAAATTACCTTATAGAAAATGCCGGATATAATAAAAAAAACGCCGATTAACAAACCCAATCCAAACCGGCTGAGGACAAAATTTTTAAAGTTTTCAATTGAGCTTTCTTTCTTCGATAACTTTGCATTCTGTACTGTCGTTAATTGCAGCAAAAGTGATTCGGCTATGACTCCCAGATATATTCCGCACGAACGACAAAACTTTTGTTCGGTTGAATTATTTGTGGCGCAATTTGGACAAAACATAAATTCTCCTTTTCAGCGGTCTGATTTCTCCGCTTCGGTTCTCTTCATCTTATACGGACATCGGTTGAATTAATTTAACGGAACTTGTAAATAATTATTTTCCGATTGTTTACCATAAATCCGCCGGACAAAAGCCGAATTGTAACCAAACCAATAAACTCTTTCATTTCGTCTCAAAAAGGGTCGTTTTTGACACTGTTTAACTCTTATTGTAAAGGTTGACATAATCTTTCATTTCTGAATTTAATATTCTTAGAAAAGTCGCGCCTTTGCCTGAAACCCTTTCCAAATCCCATCCCCAGCCAATCAAATCTACCACAGTGTATCTGTCGCCAATCTTAATTTTCTCGTTGCTATCTGTAACGGCTTCACAAATGAACTCAACCGTATCACCTATTTCGCAGAAAAGTTGTTCAGGTGATTTTTGGCTCAATGCTTTTTCCTTGTTATTTGGATGTTTCAAAAGGGTCGTTTTTGGAACGAATTCGTTAATCAAGATAAATTGCCCCTCTTAATTTTAGACTTTCTCCAACTCAAATAAGTACCGATTAAAGGGGAAATGAAGAAAATACCTATCATACCGATTATGCGAGGCATAAAATCTGAAAACCTTACAATTGGTTGGTATCTCTCTGGTTCAAGAAAATATATAAGCAACAATGCTGAAATGATTGAGACAATCGGAATGACAATCAAAGATAATTTATAACGGTAATAGCAAATCAAAAAGCAGATAACAGAAAACGGAAGCAAGGGCAAGACATACAGAACATAAGGTGTTTCAAGTATTCCTAAAAGAAATGGATTCCATTTCATAAAATTGATTTTACTATTTATAAAATGTCTCAAAAAGGGTGTTTTTGAGACATTTTAGTATAGAACCACAGGATTATGACACTACCTTTTGTCAATAAAATGAGAAAGGCGAGTTCTGAGTCGAACTCGCCTTTAAATTTTCCCCGGCTCGTTAATTATGAGAATTATTGCTGTTATTAATTAACCCACTCTTCTTCGTAATCTACGCGCCAGTGACGATTTACCCATTCTTGAGCTGCGGTTACAACTTTCTCTCGCCAATCCTTGATTCGGTTGACGACGGAAAATGCAGCCATCGGTTTACCCGGATCGCGTTCGACGCGGATAACTTCAACCGGAACTTCAATAATCAATTCGCCTTCATCCATAATCCGCAAACTGACTTCGCTGCCGACGGGCGGCAGATTGGTCATATTCACCAAAGTGCTGGTTTCGCCGACATTTTCGGTCGTTCCTTCGACCGAAACCGATTTACCCGTATTCTTGTCAACCCAAGTCGCCTGCACCTGCATATGCGCCATAATACGTGGACTCACTATGGGTCTTCCCCCTAAACTCGAATTTGTTAATTGCGTTGCCATCAAACGTTGCCTCCTTTCGCAGTATAGTTGCCAGATTCAAAAAAATAGATGCTTTAAAATTTCAGAAAAATCAAAAATTTCCACATCTCTCGTAATTATGCCAAACCGCTCAAACCGCTTGCGCCAACCGTTTTATTATAAACCATAAAAATCAAGCAAAATAAAATTAAATTGGCAAAAAACGGAAAAGCCGTTTATCGAAAACGCACCGCTTGTGCGAAAACGAACAAGGGGAAGATATGCTCGAAAAGGTAAATAGTCAACCTTTTTCTGCAATCTTCCCGGTTTTTCTACGCGAAAACCGTCGAAAAAGTTCGAACGCTTATTGATTTTCCTTGTCTGAGACAAAAGTTAAACCGCGCAAACGAAGATTAAAACAACAGGGCGTTCTGAAAAAGATGAGAATCAGCACCGGATATAGAAAAATTTATTCGATTGCGCTAAACTCGCCGCCTGACCTTTTTAGAAATTTGCTCGGCGAGGATAAAAATGCGAAAAATTTGGTTCGGATTGGCATCTGCTCTTTTGGTTATCTTTCTTTTTTCTCTCCAATTCTTAAGCACGGCTCAGCAAGCATCGAATCAAGCCGCAAATGAAAAGCTCGCGGGCTTTGATTTAAAAAACGATAAATTCGGTTTGATATGGACGAAAACCGCCATTCGGCAAACAGATAATAGCGGCGGTTCCTGGCGTCAAATCACGCCGCCGAAATCTGGTGAACAAATTGTCAGCTCCGTTTTTTTCTCAAACGAACAACACGGCGCGGTAATTTTAGCGGATACGAAAATCTCAGCTCTCGAACTGGCGCAAACCGCGAACGGCGGCGCAAGCTGGAGAAAACAAAATTTGAGCTTGCCGCCGGAAATTGTCGGTGAAGCCAATTTAATCGAAATTCCGCTGGAATTTACCGACGAGCAAAACGGTTTTTTGATTCTGCGTTTGCCGTCGAATTCCAATTTCACGCGCGCCGCTGTTTTTTCGACCGCTGACGGCGGAAACGTCTGGCGTTTGGAACAAAACATTATGGAATCGGGCGAATTTCCGCTTCGCTCGCTTTTAGCATCGGTTCACTCGGAAAAACAAAAGGCAATCGCCGAAATTAACGGCAAAGAATTTCAGTTTTTAAGCGACGCGGTTAATCGAATTTCGTTTCAAGCGCCGTTGGCGGCGGATGAAAACATCACAAACGTTGGTTTCGTAACAGCGGAAACGGGCTGGATTTTAGCGGAAGCGGGGCGCTGCCGAGAATTTAAATCAAGTTGCGAGCAGCAAGCGAGACTTCTTTCAACCGCCGACGGCGGTAAAACCTGGCGCGACATAACGCCCGAATCGGCGAAAGAAGAAATTAAAATTCCCAATTCGAATCAAAATCTATCCACGCCGGTCGGTTCGACTCGGATTAGTATGAATCGCGGTTTCGACAAATGCACTGCCGCGACCGTCGCGCAAATGCAAACCTGGTGGAATAACAGCCCGTTTTATGACTCGAATATTTACATTTCGGGCAGAAATCGCGGCTGCTCGCAACCGCAGCTTTCCGCCGCCTGGGTCAATCAAGTTTCCGCAATGGGCTGGGGATTGATTCCGACAATTGTCGGCTATCAAGCACCTTGCTCGGTTTGCGCAAACTGCGCCAAACACAGCACAGACCCGGCAACCGCCGAAACGCAAGGTCGCGGCGAAGCCGACATCGCCATCACAGACGCTAATAATCTCGGATTAACTCAAGGCTCGGTACTTTATTACGATATGGAACGCTACGACGAAACAAGCAGCACGCCGGGTTGCCGGGCGTCGGTCAATGCGTTTCTCAAAGGCTGGACTGACCGCGTTAAAGAAGGCGGCTATGTTTCGGGAGTTTACGGTTCGCCGACCAATGCGGTTAACGATTGGGTAAACATTCCCGCCGCAAGCCGGATGGACGCGATTTGGATGGCTCGCTGGGACAACATTCAATCGGTCTGGTTTTATGCCTCGCCTTCGCCTCAGATTCCGGCGAATTTCTGGTCGAATCACCAGCGAATCAAACAATTTCAAGCTCCGCACGATGAAACCTGGGGCGGCGTGACTTTTAACATTGACGGAAACATCGCCGACGGTCCTGTCGCCGGAGTGCGCGCGAAAAACAAACCGGCGGATTTTGACGGCGACGGTAAAACAGACGTTTCCGTGTATCGTCTCGAAGGCGGTTTCTGGTTTGTTCAAAACAGCCGAAACAATACATTCGGCGCGGTAAATTTCGGCATCGCTTCGGACATCATAGCGCCCGGCGATTATAACGGAGACGGGAAAACAGATTACGCCGTTTTCCGACCGGAACAGGGAACTTGGTATTCGTATTCATACGACCCGGCGCGCCCGAATGCGGCTGTTTTTCGCGTTCGACAATTTGGCGCGAGCGGCGACGTTCCGGTCGCGGCTGATTACGACGGCGACGGAAACACAGACATCGCGGTTTTCCGACAGGGCGCCTGGTACATTACGCCGAGCTTTGATTTCCGCGATCCGAATTTCCGTTCGGAATTGTTCGGCACGAGCGGCGACATTGCCGTTCCCGGAGATTATGACGGCGACGGGCGAGCCGACATCGCCGTCTTTCGCCCGTCAAACGGAACCTGGTATGTGCAGCGTTCGACCGCCGGATTTTTCGCGGTAAATTTCGGCACAGCGACGGACAAACCCGTTCAAGGCGATTACGACGGCGACGGTAAAACGGATGTGGCAGTTTATCGCCATTCAAACGGTGCCTGGTATTGGCTCAACGCAAACGGTGAATTTAAAGCCTTTAATTGGGGAACCGGGAACGACAAACCCGCGCCGGGAGATTTTGACGGCGACGGCAAATGGGACTTTGCCGTTTTCCGACCGGAAAACGGTTTTTGGTACGCAATGCAGAGCCAAGCGGGATTTATGGCGGTGAATTTCGGCACGGCGGGCGACCGTCCCGCGCCAGCCGGATATGTTCCGCAAAATTGACAAGCCTGATTTTATCGTTAAGATATTCCGCTTATAGATTTGAAACAGGAGAAAAGAAATGTATCCACAACAACAGAATTATGGCGGTTCGCCCGATTACTGGAAATCGCAGGGCGCTGATAAAAAAGTCGCCGCCGGAATTTTGGGAATTCTGCTCGGCTGGCTCGGCATTCATAAGTTTTATTTGGGTTACACGCAGGAAGGCGTGATAATGCTGGTCGTTTCGCTCATAGTTGGATTTGTAACTTGCGGCATCGGCATTATCGCGATGCAAATTATCGGAATCATCGAAGGAGTAATGTATTTGACAAAACCGGATGAGGAGTTTGTCCGCACATATATTCAAGGCAAAAAAGGATGGTTTTAATGAAAAAGGCGAAGGGGTCGCCTTTTTCATTAATTTTGTTTCGGAAATTTAAGCTCAGCCGCCTGAATTTCGTGTTTCCATAATTCTTTGCCTGTTAAATCAATCGCGCTCATCGTCAATCGCCGCTCTTTTGCGGGTCCGGTTACTTCGATCATTCCAAAATTCTTCGTTCCCTTAACCAAAGTTCCGGCGACGCGATCCGGATTGTTTTCTTCGTTTTTATGAGGGTTTGAGTTTCCGGCGGTTAAAGGGCTGGACGTAAAATCGTAAAGCGGGTAACTTCCGACATCATTTATACGAATCAGCTCGGTGTAGTGACGATCACCCGAAAGAAAAACGACGCCTTCGACGCGGGCGTCGCGAATAAAATCGAGCAGTCGACGATATTCGCCGGGAAATTGTTTGAACGATTCAAACGGATTGAACTGATTGAGCATTTGACTGCCGTTGACGACGATTTTAAATGTGGCTTTGCTCGAACGCAGACTTTCAGTCAGCCAGCGCATTTGCCGCTCGCCGAGCATCACTTTGTCAGGCGAATTGGGCATTTCGTTTGGCGAACGGTAAAAGCGGTCGTCGAGCAGGAAAAATTCAACATCCGCCCATTCAAAACGCCCGAAAACGCCGGGCGTCTCCGGCTCGCCGTAAGTCGCGTTCGCCCAATAATCTTTGAATACGCGGAGCGCTTGTTCGCGTAAGCGATAGGTTCTATCGGAATCGTTCGGTCCGTAATCGTGATCGTCCCAAATCGCATAGTTGTGAGTTGTGGCTAAAAGCTGCTGCAATTGGGGCAGTTCGCGATTTTGCCGGAAGCGGTAGCGCATTCCGCTTTCGTTGAGCCAATCCGGTTCGCGGTAATAAACGTTGTCGCCCAGCCAAATCATAAAATCCGGTTTTTTCGCGGCGATTGTGCTGAAAATTTCAAACCCGGAGCCGTAAGGCGTTCCCGGACGGTCAAACGGCGGATCGTTAATATAAGCGCACGAGCCTAAAGCAAAGCGAAAAGTGGGCGGCTCGGTGCGCCAGCGCCAATGCGGCTGCGTTTGAAAATTCGGTTGAAAATCAAACGTCACGCGCCGATTGTTCAGATAAACGTCGTAATCGTAGCGCGCGCCGAATTCCAATTGCGACAGCGTAAAACGCGCGATAAAATCGGCTTCTTCGTTGGTTCTAACGGTTTTACTAAATTTTACGTTTTTCGGCTCGCCCTGTTTCCAGTAGCGAATTTGCGCTTCCGCCGGTTGTTTTGTTTGCAGCCAAACGGCGGTTTCGGTCATTTCGCTGTAACCGAGCATCGGACCCGAACGCAAAAGGCTGTTTTGTCGCGCGGTTTGCGCTGCCGAGGGCACCATCAATACGGTTAAAATCAGAAAGATAAAACACGTTTTTCTCATCTTTTTCATTTTCTGTTTGAACGTTTTCTTAAAAGTTGCGTAAATAGATATTTACTGATAAATTTTAACAGAACTTCAAGCCATTTCAGGCAAGCGAAAATTATTTAACAGGTTGTTCATACAGTTGTAAGAAACTGGTATGTTGCGGTTGATAAAAACGCTGTTCGCAATTATAAAGTCACAGCGCTGATTAACCCGCAACTAAACTCAATTTCACAAATAGGGAGCGGTGCCCATTGTGCGCCGAACAGTTAAATAAACAACAGGTATTTTAATTAAAAGGACAAAATTATGTCGAAATTTCCAATGCTTAATCTAACGCGCGTTTTAACGCTTGTAATCTTATGCTTCGCTGCAAGCAGCGGATTTGCCCAATCAACCGTCACGGGAGGTATTCGGGGAACGATTACAGACCCGCAGAGCGCAGTTTTGCCGAACGTAGCCGTAACGGTTACGAATGCCGGAACAAATCAAACCCAGACGGTAACAACCGATGAAAACGGTGTATATGTTGCCAGTAACCTTCAACCCGGCACTTATACTATTAACATTACGCAAACGGGCTTTGCCCCTTTTACCGGAAACAATGTAATTGTCGAAGTCGGTCAAGTCACGACGGTCAACATTCCGTTGACCGTCGGACAAGCGAGCGCGACTGTCGAAGTGACTGCGGAAGCTCCTGTTATCAATACTAATTCACAGGACTTTGCGACCAATATCAACGAGACTTCAATCCGCGATTTGCCGATTAACGGACGCCGCGCTTCCAACTTCGTGCTTTTAACGCCGGCGACTGTTCCCGACGGCAATTTCGGTTTGGTTAGTTTTCGCGGCATTTCCGGTTTGCTCAACAACAGCACCGTAGACGGCGGCGATAATAATCAATCATTCCAATCCGAAGAACGCGGACGCACGCGCATCGGATATGTTGTCAGCCAGGCTGCGATTCGCGAGTTTCAAGTCAACACATCGAATTACTCAGCCGAATACGGGCGTTCGGCGGGCGGCGTAGTGAATACGATCACAAAAAGCGGAACAAACGAATTTCGCGGGATGCTTTTTGAATACTACCGCAATAATAAATTCGGCGCGCGTAACCCCGCATCTTTCGTGCCGACTTTAGTAAATGGTTTCTCAAGTCAGGTAGGAATTAAACCGACAGATGTTCGACATCAATTCGGCGGCGCAATCGGAGGTCCGATTATTAAAAACCGCCTGTTTTTCTTTTTCAGCTACGATCAGCAGAAACGCAACTTTCCCGGTATCGGCAGATTTTCCACTCTGAACTACTTAAGTACGGCAGATACCGCATTATTGACAACTCCGCTTGGACAGCAGGTGCCTGGCAGACCGGCGGGAACTCTTGGAAGAGGGCTCACAAGCGCTCAGGTCAATAATACCTTAGAATTTTTAACTTCATTGACGGGCGAAACTCCGCGTCGAGGCGATCAGACAACTATCCTGCCAAAAATTGACTGGCAGATTAACGACAAAAATTTGTTTAGCGCAACCTATAATCGTTTGCGTTGGGAATCTCCCGCCGGTTTGCAGACACAAGCCACCAATACATTGGGACGAAGAAGCTTCGGCGATGATTTCGTGGATGTTGATACGCTGAATCTACGGTTGCAGTCAACGATTTCTCCTAATTTATTAAATGAGGCTCGTTTTCAATATGCTCGCGATAATGAATATGCGCTTAGTCAGGAGCCGCTTCCGGGCGAGCCGACAACAGCAACTACTTCTCAAGGTCAGCGCTCTCCACAGGTTGCTTTGACAAATGGTTTAACATTTGGCACGACATCTAACTTTGAGCGTCTTCGTTATCCTTTTGAAAGCCGCGTTCAATTTGCGGATACCGTTACATGGATTTCCGGTAGACATACCTTTAAATTCGGTGGCGATATTAATCGTGTAACCGATGATATTCAAAACTTAAACTCCGAAGCCGGTCAATTCACATACGGCAATATCAATGATTTTATTATTGATTACGTTAATTTCAAAACTCCTTTACCGGCGACGACGGGCTGTGCTACCGGAACACGGACAGTCGGCAGATGCTACACTGCTAATTATGTTCAAGGCGTAGGCATCTCGGGTTTAAAATTCAGCATGAACGAATACAGCTTCTTTTTGCAGGATGATTTTCGCTTCACGCCGCGTTTGACCATAAATATGGGTTTGCGTTACGAGTATCAAAAATTACCCGACGCAATAATACCGAATTCCAGCACTGCCGTTATCCCGATGGATGGCAGAACTTTGGCGGAGGCAACGTCAACTTTGCCAAGCGATAAAAATAACTTTGGTCCGCGTATCGGTTTCGCATACGACTTGACGGGTGAAGGGAGAACGTCGCTCCGCGCTGGATACGGCATTTATTACGGACGCTTCCTTGGCGGACATGTTTGGAATAATTTGCTGAGAACCGGTAATCCCGCAGGACAAGGGACTGTAAATATAGCACAGGCATCCGGTCCAATTTTCCCAAACGTTCTGCCTAACAATAATCAAACACTTGCGGCAGCTACAATTAATTTTTACCAGGAAAATTTTCAAGCCCCGATGATTCATCAGTACGATTTGGTTCTTGAACATGAAATTGCTAAAAATACTGCTGTTTCGGTTTCGTATATCGGAAGCACGGGACGGTATTTGCCGACATTTGTAGAACAGAATATTATGCCGACGGGTGGAAGCCGAACTTTCAATGTTTATGGCGGAGATTTTAATGGACAATCTTTCACTTTGCCGTTATATACTCGCGTTAATACGCAGCTTCCTTCGCTGCTTCGGTTCCAAAGCTCGGTGAAATCCCAATATCACGCTTTAGTTTTACAAGGGAATCGCCGCTTGACGGACGGCTTACAATTCCAAGCCAGCTATACTTTAGCGAAATCAACAGATACTGGACAAAATTCACAAATTACGACCAGTATCTTTAATCAACCGTTAGATCTTTTTAATCCAAACCTTGAAGAGGGACCGAGTAATTTTGATATACGTCATAAATTCGTCGCAAGCGCGGTTTATTCACCGACGCTTTACGATGGAAGTGACAACACATTTTATAA
Source organism: Pyrinomonadaceae bacterium (assembly GCA_036388995.1). Classification (GTDB taxonomy): domain Bacteria; phylum Acidobacteriota; class Blastocatellia; order Pyrinomonadales; family Pyrinomonadaceae; genus JALZCH01. The sequence continues at coordinate 12,695 of DASVQU010000001.1, forward strand.
TTACTTGCTTAACGGCTGGTCGTTTGCCCCGATTTTCATATACTACTCAGGCTCTCCGTTTACCGGTTCAGGTCCTTCAAATTTAAACGGCACTAACGGCAGCAATCGTTTCCCGCTTAACGGGCGCAACTCTTATCGTAATCCTGATCTTTGGAATGTAGATTTAAGAGTTTCAAAACGATTCAATTTCACTGAAAGATATAATCTTGAGTTGTTGGCTGAAGGGTTTAATATCTTCAACCGAACCCAAGTTTCAGGTCTTAACTTCACCCAATATAGTTTACCGGTAAATACTGGAACTCAGCAAAACCCTGTTAATAACTGCGCTCCGGTTAATGGAACAACAACCAACGATCCAAACGGCTTATGTTCTCAGCCATCTTTTGGAACCATTTTCTCGACCGATAGCAATAACTTTCGCGAACGACAAATTCAGTTTGCCGTTCGATTCCACTTCTAATTTTGCTGTTTATCTCAGCTAAAAACTTATGGGCGCGTTTCTTTTTAGAAACGCGCCCAATTTATTTGGATCTCATTTATTTAAAATCTGCTCTAAAACAGTCTGAAACTTAAAAGGACGTGTTTCTACACGTCCTTTTTGTTTGTCTGAAAATGTTTGAATTTTCAAATCTATTGCGAATTGGTTTGCAGCAACAGCCTTTTCAATTCCGCATCAAAAACCTTAAAGCGGATTTTGGATTTTTTGACCGCCGGATGTTCATCGGTGTAAATCTCGCTCAAGATTTTCAGCTCGGCTTCGGCTTCCAGTTTGCGCGCGAGCATTTTGCCGACCGCCGGAGTCAAAGCCAGATATTGTTCGAGCGTGACGGTTTCCAGCCGTTTCAGAGCCGCGTCCAAAATTTGCAGACTCAGACGCTTTTCCCTGACTTCGGGCGATTCTTCGGTGTAATCCGGCAACAAAACTTCCAAATCGGCGGCAACTTCGGTTCGTTTCATAACCAATTCTGCGTAAGCCGGACTGGTTTTGACATCGAGCTTGCGACCGATGGTTTTAATCGGCGCGGTGACGCTGGTCTGAGTTTGCGGAGCGGGCTTTTGCGGCTGCTGCGCGCCGATTTCAATTGTTTGAACGGCGAAAATAAAAGCGAAAATAAATAAAAGTCGAAGCACAGTAAAATCTCCTTTGGAACAAAAAATAAAAAGCGCGTGAGATTAAACCACGCGCCTTTAAGTTTACACCAAAAAATTTCGTTTCAGCGATACGCTGCATCGCTGAAACGAAATTATCAACCGTTTACGGAGTAGCTATCAATGTCACAATCGGAGTAACTCTGAAGTTTGCTACCGGGTAATCGCCCTGCTGTCCCCATTTGAAGGCAAAATCAGCCGTTCCGAGAGTTTGCACGGGGCGTACGTAAAACGTGCCGTTAGACGGACGCCAAACCGCAATATCGAATTTGCCGTCGCCCGTGTAATCGCCGGGAACAAGAAGATCAGTCGGCGCGCCGAATTGATACGCTTGAAATCCGCCCGCTTGCAGGCGGATAAAGAATGTCCACTGCGTTCCCTGACGTGCGACCGCATAATCGGTTCGCCCGTCGCCGTCATAATCGCCCGGTACAGGAATGTCACCGGGCGCTCCGAAAGGAAATGCTTCGGTTCCGCCAGCCGATTTGGCAACGAAGAAAGTTCTCGTTGACGGACGATAAACAGCCGCGTCCATTCTGCCGTCGCCGTCGTAATCGCCAGGGACGGGAATGTCGCCCGCCGCGCCCCAGCAAATATATTGGAAACTGATTGCGGGCGTGGCGGAAGGACGATAAAACCAGACTCCGGCATTCGGTCCGCATGGCAGCGGAGCCGCCGAAGTCGTCGTGCGGTAAACCGCCAGATCGGCTTTGTTATCGCCGTCGTAATCGCCTACGACGGTTGGATTGTCGTTTAAAGTGCCGAATTGTTCGGTTTGAACCGAACCGCCGCTGCTGCGATTAATATGAAAATATCCGCGGTTTGCATCGTTTGGTAGAACTCGCCAAACGGCAGCATCATCTCTGCCGTCGCCGTCGTAATCTTCCGGCACGGGAACGTCTCCGCCGATGCCGACGCCAAGTCCGAAACTTAAAATTGCGGCGCCTCCGCTGGTGCCGATTGCAGAGAGCCAGGTAGATTGCCCTTGCGAGCCGGAGGAGCGAACAACGACGAAGTCGCTTCTGCCGTCGCCGTTAAAATCAACCGGAACGTCTTTCGGAACAAACGTGCCGACGTTCGGCGCGCCCGGCGTCAGCGCTCCGCCGGTTGGGAAATTCGAGGTTCTGTTTGTTGCGCTGTAAACGTTCGAACTGCTCCCAGCCGCCGTATCAATCGCTCCGCCGTACCACGCGCCCGACGAAATAGGATTATTGTTGCCCGTAAAACGAGTTATTGCCTGCGGCGTAAGATTATTATTCTGTGTGACGACCTGTCCGTAATAAACAATGTCGCCGAAATCATCCTCAGCAACACCGATTGCGTCTAGAACCACAGCGCCCGCAGGCAAGGCTTCGAGCGTTCCGTCATTGTTGGTGTCGTAATCCGTACCTTCGACAATCGGAGTCGGACTGGTGACAAGCAAAAATGTAATAGTTCCGTTTTCAATTCCGCTCGCGCCGGTGTCGAGCTGCGTATCCGTAACCTGCGTTGCGCCCGCAGCAATCGTTCTGCCGGTGCAGGTTGTTGCCCCCGTGATAATCAAAATACCGTTTGAACCAATGGTTCGACCGTTGAGATCAACCACCAAATCGGCAACTCCGGGGGTGCTAGATATATCGCCTTCGAGAGCGACTACATAAGTATTGGTCAAAGTCGCGCCGGGCGCTCCGCGAATTTCGATATATTCGCACGGGTTGTCGGTTCCCGGCGGATTGATGACGATTTCATTTAAAAGCGTCGGTACCGTTTGTGCCGCCGCTTCAAGCAACGAGCCGAACAAAATGGCGCAAAAGAGCGCGAGCGTAAATAAAAGTTTTCTCATCCTTCTTTTCTCCATCTCAGTTTTGCCGAACAAATTTTGTGCGCGAGTTCAAACGCGATAATGAGGCAGTTTTTAAATTCTCAAAACTGTTTCCCTGTCCGAAAATACCGCTGTTAAAAACAGCCGTTTGCCGCGACAAATTTGAATTGGCTTAATTTTAGCTGAGCAATATTAGGACGATATGACGAAAACAATCAAGAGGTTTTTGAACATGCGAAAATAAATTGTCTGGCTAAAGCGGTTAATTGATCTTCAGAGAAGGATTTGATTGCGCGGCAAGACGCGGGCGCGGCGCATTTTCGCTTGAATAGGCGAGAATCGTTCCGCCGAAACCGACTGCGAAACCGCGCTCTCGACCGAGAAAAACAATTCGTTCGAGGCGATGTGTCGTGTTGATTTTTTCGGGCGTCCAAGTGTTTCCGCTGTTTGTCGTGTGAAGCAGCGCGCCGCCGTCGCCCGCCGCCCAGCCTTCATTTGGCGTTACGAAGTGAACATCGAAAAGGTCTGCCGCGAGCGGAGAATTTTGTCCGCGCCAGGTTTTTCCGCCGTCGGCTGACGCGAAAATCCGACCGCCTGTACCAACCGCCCAGCCGAGCGAGCGTGTGGCGAAAAAGACCGAATTAAAACGGGCGTTTTCCGCCGCGTAAACTCTGGCTTCGCGCCAAATGCCGCCGCCGTCGGCGGTGTGCAATATCGTTGCGCCCGCGCCGATTAAAACCGCTTCGCTTTGGTTAAAGATCGCGCCTCCGCGCAGAAGAAATCTAGTTGGCGAAACTTGTTTTTGCCAAATCTGGTTGTTTTCGAGCGCATAAACGCTGCCTAGCTCGCCGATTGCCCAAGCAGTCGTGCGGTCATCGGAAACGAGCAGACGGGTAAATTGCGGACTCGCTGTTTTGCTCGTCGGAAAAACGCCCGTTCGCTCCCAAGTCGCGCCGCCGTCGGTTGTGCGAAGCAAAACCGAGCGCGCTTCGCCCGCAGATTTGAGCTTGAAAATGTCGCGCTCGGCGAGCAGCCAGCCGTTATTTTCATCGGTGAAAAATACGTCGCGCAGATTATCTTCCGAAGGCTTCGCCGCCTTTTTCCAAGTCGCGCCGCCGTCGGTAGTCATCAGCAAAGTGCCATTGCTGCCCGCAATCCAGCCGCGTTTGGCGTCGAGAAAATAAATCGAGTGCAGCCAAGCCATCGTTCCCGAAGGCTGTTTGCGCCATTCGCCCGCATTTGCTTGCTGCAATAAAAAGATCGCGAGACAACAAAGCGCAGTTAGTCTGCAAAGTCTATTTTTAACCACAGAGACACAGAGACACAGAGTTTTTATTTTTTTATCTCTGTGTCTCTGTGTCTCTGTGGTGAAATTATTCGTTGAAAACAGAGTTATCATTTGGCTTAAAATCCGGTAAACATTCGGGCGAAACCGATAATCGGGAGCAGATTCATCACGTTTTTCCAGACTTTGATTTTATTGCCCGGCACAATTATTTGATCGCCGGGAACGAGAAAGACTTCTTCTCTGGCTTTGCCGCGTTCGATGTCCTGCAAATTAACTGCAATCGGCGAAGGTCTGCCGTCCTGTCCGCGCCGCAGCACGATGACTTCTTTTTTGTTTCCGGTGACTAAAATTCCGCTCGCTTCGGCAATTGCTTCGTGAACGCTCACGCGGCGCGTCATTATGTAAACGCCCGGTTTCCCGACATCGCCGAGAACGCTGTAACGCGCAGACACCGCGCGGTCGAGTGAAACCATAACTTTCGGGTCAATAATATATTCGTCGAGTTTTTTCGTGATTTCATCGGCGACTTGCTCAACGGTTTTGCCATTGACGATGATGCCTTCTCTAATCAGCGGATAAGAAATTCTGCCGTTGGGCGGAATCGTGATTCCCGTTTTTGAATAATTTGGCTGCGCGAAAACTTCAACCGAAATGACATCTTCCGGTCCGAGATAATAGTTGGTCAGAAAATTGTTGTAATAAGGCACAATAGCCGCTTCTTCTTCGGAGAGTTGCCCGCGCCGGTTTTGTTTTATTGAGTCCGGAACATCTTCGGGCAGCACTTTTCCGGCGTCCGGCGTTTGGGACTGTGCGGGGGGCGGAGTTTTTTCCGGTTCTACGGCGGGAGCTTCGGTTTTCGTTTCGCTTTTTGTGATTTCGACTTTCTTTTCTTCCGGCGCTGGCGCGGTTTGCTGCGCGCTCGCCCCGGTTGTCGCCGCAAAAGCGAAAATAACCGAACAAAATATCCCAAGAATTTTTACAGCTTTCATCGTTTTTTTACCTCAAAATTTATCTTGCGCCGCGTCCGAACAAAATTGTTTTGAACGTTTCGAGAACAATCAGCAAATCAAGCAGGAGATTTTGATTTTTGATGTAATACAAATCGTATTGCAGCTTTTGTCTCGCATCTTCGACCGACGCGCCGTAAGGATAACGCACCTGCGCCCATCCGGTTAAACCGGGCGCGACGAGGTGGCGCTGTTCGTAAAACGGAATTTCATGCGCCAACTGTTCGACGAAAACCGGGCGTTCTGGGCGCGGTCCGACAAAGCTCATTTCGCCTTTTATAATGCACCAGAATTGCGGAATCTCGTCAATTCTCAAAGTCCGAATCACGCGCCCGACGCGAGTCACACGCGCGTCGTTTTCCGTCGCCCAGATTGCCTGCCCGTCTTTTTCCGCATCCGTGCACATCGAGCGGAATTTGATGACTTCAAACGGTTTGCCTTTTTTACCGACGCGCTCCTGCCGGTAAAAAACCGCGCCCGGCGATTCCAATTTGATGGCAATCGCGGTCAAAATCGCAATCGGAAGCGACACAATCAATCCGATTAACGCCAAACCTCGGTGCACAATCTCGCGCGCAAAAGCGCGGAATCTTGTTTCGCGCAATCTTCCGGCGAAAATCAGCCACGAAGGGCGCAGCATATCGAGATGCACCTGCCCGGTCAGGCGTTCGTGAAAGCTCGTAAATTCTTCAATGGCGACATCGCCCGACAAGCTCAGTTTTAGAAGCTGCTCGGTCGGAAACGCACCTCGCCGGTCGCGGATGGCGATGATTACGCGGTCAATTTTCTCTTTTTTGACGACGGTTTCAAGGTCTTCCATCAAACCGATAACTTTCGGATTAAAAAGGCTTTTTCCGACCAGTTCCGGCTCGCCCGACAGAAAACCGACAACTCTGTAACCGGCGGCTTGATGCGCTTTCGTCACTTTGGCGATGTTGATTGCGGCTTCGTCCGAACCGACGATTAAAACTCTTTCGCCAATGTCTGGATGCGCCGTCAGCCAGTGAATGACCAGCCGCCAGCCGAGCAGCAGAGACGCAACGAGCGGAACGCTCAAAATCGTCACGCCGCGCCCGATCATTAAATCCGGCGCGAAATAAAACAACAGCGCAAGCGACGCCCAAGCCGTACCGAGAGCTTGCAGCAGGCGATAAATCAGCTCGCGACGGTCGCTGAAGACCGTAAAGCTGTAAAGGTCGTAGATAAAAAGCGAAACTACGCAAAAAACGGTGGCGATAGAGATTTTCATCCACGCCGCGCGCTCGTTTAGCTCGTAATGCGCACCGTCCGCGCCGACGCGCAAATACAAAGCCAGCATCAGCCCGCCGAAGATTATTGCTCCTTCGGCGACTGAAAGCCCGATTGCTCTTGTATGTAAGCGTCTGCTCATCTTTAGAGTCCGGTGAGTCCAGCAAGTCTAGCGAGTCTAGCGAGTCAAAAAGGAATTTAACTCAGATAAAATTCCTAGACTCGGCGACTTGCTAGACTTGCTGGACTCGCCCGACTTTTTTCTTCGGTGAATCGTAGTAATAGCTGTAATGGCTTTCCTGCGTATCTTCTTTGTTTCCGTTTAAAACGACGCCCAGCAGTTGCTCGCGCGAAACGTGTTCGAGCATTCGATTGATGGTCGCATAACGGGTTTTGCCCGATTTGACGACCAGCATCGCTCCGTCTGCGAGATTGATCAACACGGCGGCGTCCGTAAAAATCGCGAGCGGCGGCGCGTCAATGATTATGTAATCGAACATCGTCCGCGCTTTGTCCAAAATCCGGCGAAAAGCGTTGCCGGAGATCAGTTCGGCAATGTCCTGCCGCGCCGCGCCGCCGGGCAAGAGATGCAAGCCAGCCGGATTTAATTTGACAATCGCCTGCTCAAGCTCGACCGTTCCGTCGAAAACATCGGAAAGTCCGGGATGTTCCGAGATTCCGAGATAATCCGCGAGACTCGGCATTCGCAAATCCGCGTCAATCACGAGGCAATTCACGCCGTCGGTTTGCGCCAGCATCCACGCCAGATTAATGGCAGTCGTAGTTTTGCCTTCGCCGGGACGGGCGCTGGCGACGACGACCGCCTGCATTTCTTTTCCGGCGGCGCGGCGACGCTCGGCGGCGAGCAGAAGCTGTGTTCTCAAGCTCCGATATTCTTCGCAATGCGGCGAGCGCGGATGTTTGATCGCGACCAGATGCGGCTCGACCGCTTCCAGATCTAATTCAATTGTTTTAAATTCGGGCGTTTTCCGCGTCGGCAAAACGACTCCGGCACGCTGCACTCTCGGTTCGACTTCGATTGTCGCCGCCGCAGGTTTTTGATTTAAAATTGCCGTGCCCGAAAAATCTTCGCTCGTCGAGAGCGGAACGGCGGGTTTGCCGATGCTCCACGTATCGAGAAGCTGTGCGAAATTTGAATCCGGTTTGTGCAAACGCTCGTTTGCCGTCGTTTCGCGTTGCGCCTCGTTTTCCTCAACAACCGTCGGCGCGCCGATTTTGCGTTCGGGTAATTGAACGACATTGATCGAATCGTCGGCGCGCGTGTCCGGGTTCGGTTCAAAATTGAGAAGTTTGGAAAAACGATTTGCGTAAGCGTTTGGTTTATTGCTCATTTTATTTTCGTAGCGTAACGTTAATTTTTACCGCCTTATTTGGTAAAACCTTCAATGTCGTCAATTTCCAAAAGTTCGTCGTCAAAACTGAACGGTTCTTGATGAACCCGGTTCGCTCCATTACCGTTTCCGTTTCTGTAAACGGACGGAACATATTCGTTAATCGCGCTGTGGTTTGCCAATTCGGCTCTCGCATTGGAATTAAAAATATTTGCCGGGTTCGGCTGATATTTAGTTTCCTGTTCGACTGGCTGTGGCGGAAGCAAATCGAGATTTTCGGCGACTTCCTCAATAACCTGCCGCCCGATAACCTGTTCGCCGGCGGCATAAGCCGCGAGCATTGCGTTGTCGCACAAATTATTGATCTGTCGCGGAATGCCTTCCGAGCAGCGGAAAATATAATCAATCGCGCCGGGCGTAAAAATATTCGGCTCTTTTGAACCGGCGAGCAAAAGGCGTTCGGTAATGTAACGCTCGACTTCATCAACGTTCGGCAGCGCGTGCATTTTGCAGCGCAGCGCGACGCGCTGTTTTAATTGCCGCAGATTCGGTTTATTCAAAACGTCGCGCAATTCGGGCTGTCCGGTGAGAACGATTTGCAAATGTTTCGCCGTATCCGATTCAAAATTGAGCAACAGGCGAATTTCTTCCAAAACGTAATCGGAAAGCTCGTGCGCTTCGTCAATAATCAAAACGGTTTTCAATCCGCGCCGGTGCCTCTCGTCCAAAACTTTCCCCAAAACGGTCAGCAATTCGGCTTTGTTTTGCCACTCTTTGACGTTCAAAAGCGACGTGACGTGATGATAAAAATCTTCAATCGAAAGTCGCGGATTAAAAACGTAAGCCGCCAAAACGCTCGAATCAAGCCGCCGCAAAATCCATCTAAGTGCCGTCGTTTTGCCCGTTCCGACTTCGCCCGTCAGCACGATCAAGCCCTTCGAGTTTTCCAAACCGTAATAAAGGCTCGCCAAAACTTCGTTGTACGAAGGCGTAAAAACCAGAAAACGCGGATCGGGCGTTAAGGTAAATGGAAGCTCGTCTAAACCGAAAAATTCTTTGTACATTTTCAGCCTCTCTCGGACATTTTCACCACAGAGACACGGAGACACAGAGAAAGCAAAAATATAAAAGATTTAGAATTGTGTTTATTGTCTTTCATTTTTTATCTCTGTGTCTCCGTGTCTCTGTGGTTAATTTCTCTTAGGAAACAAACCTGTCAAAAACGTGCGATATTTGCAGCACGAAAATTAAAACCGGAATGCTCGCCGCAGCAACCGCAACGGCAAACCCTGTTTTCAAAACTCCGAAAATCGCCCGCCAGCGTTTCTCAGCAGGCGTTAAAAGTTCCGGCACATTCGCCAAAACGGGAAGTCCCGTGTAATGTTTGGCGTCGTCAACGCTTTGAATCGTAAAAAGGCGCGGCATTTCCGCCGCCGCCGCGAAAACAAAACCGAGCGCCAAACCGAGCAAAGCGCCGATGGCGATCAGCATCGGGCGTTTCGGCGCGACCGGAGATTGCGGTAAATTCGCCGCGTCAACGACTCGAATCGTTTCGCCCTGCGAATTTTTTTCGCGCTCGGCTTGCAGCCTTGCATCGTTGTTTTTCTTTAATAGCTCGTCATAGCTCCCTTTTGCGGTCTGGTAATCGCGGTTGAAAGATTCGAGCGCGACTTCGGCGTTCGGGATGCTTTCGATGCGGCGCTGCAATTCGCTGATTGCGGTTTGAACCTGCCCCGCCGAATTTTTTATTTGTTGTAAAAGCTGCTCTTGCCTGCCGATTTCGCCGTCTATCCGGCGCTGCTCGTTTTCGATGCTCTGAATTTGCAAATCAATTCTGCCTCTCGACGCGGCTCGCATTTCTTCCTGACTGGTTTTCGCTGAAGCAAGCAGCCCGGCGATTTCCTTTTCGACCGTTTCGATTTGCGCTTGTTTGGCAACCACATCCGGGTGTTTCGGGCGATATTCGGTTTGCATTTTCTGCAACTGCTCTTTGTATTCGGTGCGGCGCTTAATCAAATCCGCATAAGCGGGCGTTCGAGTCGGATCGGAAAGCAGGCGGTCGCGCTCGGCGGCTTCTTTTTCGCTGATGTCGTTAATCGTGTTTTTCTGGCGCTCGAGCAAAATCCGATTGTCGCGCATTCGTCCGATTTCGGTCTCCACTGCCTGCTCGCGCTCGGCGGCTGTTTTTAATTGCTCGTGCAAACCATTGAGCTGAGCGATCAAACCGCCCGCGGCGGTCGGCAATTTGTCCACGTTTTGCAGCATATACGTGAGCCGCTGGGCGTCAATCTGGTCTAATTTCTCTTTCGATTCTGCGAGTTGTTTCTCGAAAAATTCCTGCGTTGCTTTCGACTCGCGCTGGGAGTTTTCCGTTTGCGTGTTGACAAATTTTCCGGCAAGCTCAGCGGCTACATTGCGCGCGGATTCCGGATCGCGGTCGCGGTAAATAATTGTAAAAGATGGGACTTTCTCATCCACCGTGGGGGGTTGCATCTCCACATTGATATTGTTTCGCATCCGGTCAATCAAAAGCTCCATCGGCACGCCCGCATCGCGTTCCTGTTTGAAAAGCCTGTATTTTGTAATCATCGGTTCGAGCGATGAACGGCTTTTGACTTCTTCGCTAATTTGATTAAGCCGCGCGGAAACGTCTTCGGACGAAAGCGGTTGGATAACAGTATTCGAGATTGCAGGCGGACGAATCGTGAGCACTGTCTTCGATAGGTAAATGCTCGGAAGCTGCACGACAACCCACCAGACAGCCACGGTCATCGCCACGACGGGCAGCAAAATAATCAGCTTGCGCCGCCAAACCATTGCGAATAACTCGCCTATACTTCTTTGCCGAAATTCAACGCCCATGTTTTTTACCAGTTAGAACAGCAAGTTTGTCTCATCTTTTTTGCCCACGCGGAACCAGCGTCGCAGAGCAAATACCAAAACTATCAGCCCGACGCCCGCCAACAGCACCCACACACCTTCGTTAAAGCCGACGCTTTGCGGCTTGATGTCTAACAAAATTGTGAAAACTGCCGATAACATTTTCTTTTTACTTAAAACTCAAACTTTGTTTGAGAACATTCTTCAAACTTTCAGAGAGCCGCGCGGTTGTCCGCAGCGGCGAGAACCGTTCCGAGACGGTTTTTATACATTTGCGCGGGCGCGCGCCCGGCTTGCAATGCTGCCTTTTCTTCGAGCGAGACGGCGCGTCGAAGCTGTGCGATTGCCCGATCTTTTTGACCTTTTTTGTGAAAAACCCAGCCGAGCGTGTCCGCGTAAACCGGCTCGTTCGGATGTTTTTCGACGAGCGTTTGCGCCAACGTGACGGCTTCATCCAAATTGCCTCGCCCCGTATCGGCGATAATCCACGCCAGATTATTCGCGGCAACCGGAGCATTTGGATTGACTCGCAAAGCCCCTCGGTAATTTTCAACCGCCGCGTCCGCGTTTCCGCGTCCTTCTTCGAGCATCCCGATGAGCGTAAATGTTTCGTCGCTCGCCGGGCTGCGCTGCAAAATCTGGCGATAATTTTCAAGCGCGCGGTCAACTTGTCTGTTCGCGACGAGCAAAGCGGCGTAAGCCTGATAAGCCGGAAGATAATCGGCATTCGCGGCAATTGATTGATGCAAAGCGTTTTCGGCTTCCGTCGTTTTGTTTTCCGCCGCGAAAACCCCCGCTTTGAGATAAAAGAGCGCGGCTTGCATTTTATTTCCGACTTGATTTGTGGAAAACGCGCGGTCAATTTGCGAATGCGCCGCCGTAAAATCTTTTTGCCGCATCTTCGCGCTCACAAAACCGCTTAAGCCGTCGAAATTATTAGAATCAAGCTGCAAAGCCTTTTCGTAAAAGCTCGCGGCTTCCGCAGTGTTTTTGCTGCGCTGCGCGGCGCTCGCCTGACTTAAATAAACGTTTACAGAGTTTGGCGCGTGCTTTTGCGCGATTTGAAAATCAGCGCGTGCCTCCGGTTCTTTTCCGAGCTGCAAATTCGCCATTCCGCGCGCCAGAAGAGCGTTGACGCGCAGCTCGGCAAGCAAAGGAGCTGAGATTTCGCTGTTTGGAGCGGCTTTTTCAAGCGCTTTGAGCAATTCGTTTGCCTGGTTCAGAGCGGTCTGCGGTTCGTCTGTGGCAAAACTGATTTGCGCGTTTAAAAGTTTCGCGTGCAGATAATTCGGATGATAGCGCTGTAAATCCTGAATAAAATTGCGGGCTTGTTCGGTTTGCCCGGCGCGAAACTGCGCGTCAGCCATATAATAAAGCGCCAGTCGGTTGCCTGGTTCTTGTTTTAAAACTTCCTGCAAATCCTTGATTGCGGTTTCCGGCTCGCCGTTTTTTAAAGAAATGCGCGCCCGCAAAGTCAGACCTTGCACGTCTTTGTTGTTGCGGCTTAAAATTTCCGTCACTTGAGCGGCGGCTGCCCTTTCGTCGCCGGTTTGCAAATAAAGCTCGCCGAGTCGCATTTGCGCCCGAACAAATTCCGGCTTGACCGCCAAAATCTCGCTATAAACCCGACGAGCATCGGCAGGACGATTAATGGCGGCGTAAAAATCCGCCAGCAGAGTTTTTTCTTCCGGTCGGTCGGGATTTAAGTTTCCGAGATTTTTGTAAGCGTTTTCCGCCTTTTCGAATTGTCGTTGAACGTAATAAAATCCGGCGAGAGCTTCGAGCGGCTCGCGCTCTTTCGGTCCGACTTCCGTCGCGCGCAGATAATGTTTTTCGGCATCCGACGCACGCCCTTGGAGATCGAGAAAACGCGCGTATTCGATGTGCGCGGTTGCCGATTTTTCGTTGACGGCAAAAGCGCGGCGGAACGTTTTTTCAGCGTCATCGGTTTTCTCGCGCGAAACGTAAAAACGCGCCAGACTCAAGTATGTCTCGACTCGCTGCGGATTGAGCGAAACGGCTTTTTCGAGCTGCGCGACGACTTCACTCGTCGCGGCGTTTTTGACCGCCATCACGCTCGCCTGCAAAACGTGACCTTCGATATAATTTGGTTCGGCGGCGAAGATTTCCTGAATTAATTTTTCGGTTTCTTCGGTGACGTGCGGCTGCGCCATCAGCAAATAATTTCCCAATTTCACGCGCGCTTCGAGCTGTGTTTTGTCCAGCTCGACCGTCCGGCGCAATTCTTCCACCGTTTCCGCGAGCCGCTGCTGACCTTCAAAAGCGCGCGCCAGACCGAAATGCGCCGGGGCGGAAGCTTTATCCAGTTCAATCGCGCTGCGAAATTCGAGCGAGGCTTCGGGGAAACGCCGTTCTTTGAGATAGCTTTCGCCGCGCTCGACGTGCGCTTGTACCGCCTTTGCCGTGCTGCAAGCCGCGCCGGAAAAAATGAGGAGACCTGCGGCGAGCAAAGCCAAAGCTGCGTTGATAAATCTGGTTTTCGGGGAATCTGATTTCATTTTCGGGCTAACTCTTAAGGATAAAAATTAAAAACTCGTAAATTTATTTTTTACAGCCGATGAGAAAATTTGTCGGCATTAAGGGAAAATAGCGAATCATCGAAACATCCCAAAAATCAAGTGCTTGGGAGATGCACGAAAGAGTTTTGATTTTGCGGCATTGTAGCACGGATTTGTTAATTTGGCACGAATTCTGCGAGGTTTGCGGCTGCGCCCGCAGCCAAATTTTTGGCGGTTTCCAAAGCATCTTGTTCCGATTTGTCAATCGAAACGACGACGCGAATCATTGCGCCGTCCGAACGACGCCGGGAAATGCTGTCTAAAACTGTGAAAAACTTGTCTTTATATTCATTTGCGACAAATCGCCCGCGTCCTTGATACCAGTAAATCATCAAGGCTTTCGACTGGTGATTTTCAATCACGTAATTGTTGGCGACGAATTTTTGTCCGTCGGGCAAGCTGATTTCGACAGGCAGACTTTCATTCATCGTCCAACCCGAACCGGGCAAGCAGTTGCGCGGGCTATGATAAGTCGCGCCCGTACGCTGAGTTTCATAATAACCGATGTAAAGATTCGCGCCTTTGCCTGAAGCCGGAACAAAATAATCGCGCATCAAATAATCGTCCGAGCCGAGAACCGTTTCGATTTCCGTTTCAAAACGTTGATCTGCGCCGTTTTGCCGCCAGTCGCCGATTTTCGCCGGAAAATCTTTCAAAAGTTTTCTGTCGGGACGAATTTCACCTGTCGCTTCCCGCCACTGAATCAGCGAGCCGCCCGCAAGCAAAACCAGCAGCAAAAGCGAGAATTGGAAAGAAGAGGAGAAGAGGAGAAGAGGAGAAGAGGAACGGAAATCCGGCTTGCTTATCTCTCCCGTTCGCTCGTTCTCCTTTTTTCCCTTTCTCCAGTTTAAATCCAGGATTTTTCCGACGAGCAACAGCAGCAGCAAAGCCGCGACATAAACCAGCCAGCCGGAAGCGCCGTGCAAAAAGCCCTGCGCGGTTTCGCCGCCGTAGTAATAAGCCAGAATTCCGGTCGCTGCGACGCGGACGCCGTTGGTCAAAACCGCAATCGGCAACGCGGCAAGCATTAAAATTGCCGCGCGCCACAAATCAAAACCTTTGAAAGAGGCGAAATTCCTCCGTCTGCTCGTAAAATAAGCATAAACGAGCGCGAGCGTGACGAGCGTCATCAAAGAGCGAATCCCGCTGCACGCCTCGACGACTTCGAGCCAGATTGATTGCGATGCGCCGCGCGGCAGCAGTTCGATCACGTTGCCGAATTTCGCCGCCGGAATTCCAAAAAGCCGAATTCCCCAAACCGCCAAATCCGTCGCAAGGAGCTGAAGCGGAAACGCGATTTTGTTAAATAGAATCGTCGGAATCGGAATCGCCAGCGCGAGCAAAACAAACGGCACGACGAGCTTTTTCAAAATTTCCCAACCGAAAAAATAAATCGTAATTCCGGCGAGCATCAGCAGGAGCGAAAATCTCTGAGTAAAAAGCTCCGCGCCCAAAATTCCGACGAGCAGAAAAAACATCGCCGCCAAACAAATCGCGCCGCCCGCGAGAAACGCCGGACGTTTTTCCATTTTTTCCAATTCGTCTTTTTCAAACCAGACGAGAAAACCGATCAAAAACGGAATCAAAAGCCCGTGCGAATAGTTTTCGTCCATCCACCAGGTTTGCAGCAACAGCTTTAATGCGGGCGCGTACAAAAACAGCAACGCGGCGGCAAGCAGCAAAGGCTGCCAAAATCTGGCGAAACTGTTTTTAACCCACGTATTTTGCATTGAGCGAGAACTTTTTGGAGTGCGAAAAACTTTAGCAGAAAAGAGCGGACAAATCGAGGTGCGAACGGGCGCGAAAACGCCTTCAATAAATAAATTAGCTTATCGCCGACGGTTTCGACAACTTATTTTTTTCTTTCCAAAATAAAATCGGCAATTTCACGCAAAAGCTCGGTCGGTTTTTGGATTTCGGAAAGCGCGGAAACGCAGTTTCGATGAGTTTCGGCGGCGAGATTTTGCGCCTGCTCCAAACCGTACAGCGCCGGGTAAGTCGCTTTTTCCGAACGCGCGTCTTTGCCCGGCGTTTTGCCCAAATCCGCCGCCGTTCCGCTCACGTCAAGCAAATCGTCAACAATTTGAAACAGCAAGCCGAGCTGTGCCGCGTAAATTGAAACTGCGTCAAGCTCTTTTTCGCTCGCTTCGGCGATAATCGCACCGGCGCGTGCCGAGGCGACAATCATCGCGCCGGTCTTCCGTTCGTGAATTCGTTTTAAATCTTCGCCGGAAATATGTTTGCCTTCCGCCGCCAAATCGAAAACCTGACCGGCGACCATTCCCGCCGGAGTTCCGGCGGCGCGGGCGATTTCGGAAATCATTTTTACGCGCGCTTTCGGCGTTAAATTTTCGTCTTCGGCAATTGTCTGAAAAGCCAGAGTTTGCAGAGCGTCACCCGCCAAAATCGCGGTTGCTTCGTCAAATTTGACGTGACAAGTCGGCTGCCCGCGCCGAATCGAATCGTCGTCCATTGCCGGAAGATCGTCGTGAACGAGCGAATAAGTGTGAATCATTTCGAGAGCCGCCGCAGTTGCCAGCAATTTTTCGGTTGAGGCACCGAAACAATTTCCGACGGCAATCGTTAACGCCGGACGAAAACGCTTGCCGCCCGCAAACAAGCTCCAGCGAATCGCCGCGTGAAGATTTTTCGGCTCGATTTCGGATTTTGGAACAAGCTCGTCAAGTTTTTGATTAACAAGCTCACTCGTTTCGGCGAGAAAAATTTTGAGATTCACTTGCACAACCTAAAAAGCGGATTCTTCTTCGTCTTTGTCGAAAACAATTCGGCGTTTGACCGTCCGCGCGGGCTTTTCATCCGGCTCGTCGTCTTTTGCGTTGAGAGTTTCCAAAACGGGTTTACCGTCGTCGTCGCGCATTAAAATTTCGATTCTGCGTTCGGCTTTGTTTAAGCGCTCCTGACATTCACGCGCGAGTCGGACGCCGTCCTCAAAAAGCTGCAAACTTTCTTCGAGCGGCAATTCGCCGCGCTCCAATTCGCGGACGATTCGCTCCAAAGCGGCGAGCTGTGTTTCAAAATTCGGTTCGTTCATTATTACTACTATTGCGTGAGCTGTTCGAGCTGCCGGCGCAAATCTTCAATCGTCTGACGATTCGGCAGACGCGACGCTCCCGGTTTTTTGGCAAGCTCCCGCTGAACAATTTGCCCGACTTCCTGTGCGATGCGGTCGGCGAGCGGTTCGTCTTTTACGCCGACGACTTTCCATTTATCGCCGTTTTTCTGCATCGTTAATTCAAGCGGGCGGTTTTGATAATTGCTTTTCACAATCGCCGTCTCGCCCGTTTGCGAGACTTCAGCAACGCGGTTGAGCGCAACGGTTGTCGCCCACGCCGAAACTTGCGGCAAGCTGGCAGTTTTATTTTTAATTTGAAGCGGGATTTCCCTCCGCGCCTGTTCTTTGATTGTCGGCAAAACCGGCGTCAGATACTGCCCGATCAACTGTTCGGCGCGTTTGACGGTTTCGGGCGGAAAACCGCGCGCATAGCGTTCTTTGGCTTTGGCTTCGATTTGCGGAACGAAACTATCAACAACCGCGTTTGAGTCGAGAAACTGGTCAATCTTCGGCTGATCGTCTTTGCGCGCCGCTTCAATCAGGAGCGCCAGCGAATAAGTTGGTGATTTTTGCAGATTCGACCACCACCAATAACCGCCGATTGCCCCAATGACTAAAACAACCGCAAGCAAACCGCCCAAAATCAGCAAAATCTTGCCGCATCCGCCGCGTTTGGCATTAGATGCTCGGCTTTGATTTAAAGGCACGGATGCGGGCGCGCCCGGCTGTTGCGAAGGCTCTTCGAGATTGACGACAATGCGGCGATTTTCCGACATAAAAACAAAATTAAATCACAGATTAACACGCCGCTTGCTTGGCGTTTAATCTCAAATTTGAAATTTCAAATAAAAAATCAAATCTCCGTCGTTTCATTTTCAATAACACGACATTTCAAATTGCCGCGCGCAAGTTTTAAATTAAAATTTTCTTCCGTTTCGATTTGCGCCGCGTCGCGCAAAATCTCGCCGGTTTCTTTTTGCGCGAGGGCAAAACCGCGCCCTAAAACTGCAAGCGGCGAAAGCGCGTCGAGCGTTGACGCGGCAAGCCGAAATTTCTCGCTCGAATCAGACATTTTTAATTGAATTGCGGCATTGAGCTGCTGGTGCAAAGCGCGCAAATTCGATTCGGCACGGACGGCATTTGTTTTCAAAATCGCGGGCGTTAATTTCGCATTTAAAAAATCGAAACGCCGCTGATTTTGTCTGGTTTTATCAAGGAACAGCGTTTTAAGATGCAGCAAATTCGTTTCGACCATTTGCCTTTTTTCCCGAAACCGAGCCGGAATTTCGGCGAAAATCTGCGCGGCGCGCAGTTCTTGAAGACGAGATTTTGATTCTAAAATTTTATATTCCATCGCCTGCCGCAAATCTTCCTGCCGTTCAATTAAGAACGCAGCGATTTGCGATTCCTGCGCGGCGACGATTTCGGCTGCGGCGGAAGGCGTCGGAGCGCGAAAATCGGCGACAAAATCGGCGATTGTAAAATCAACTTCGTGTCCGACGGCGGAAATCACCGGAATCAACGAATTGCGAATCGCCCGCGCCACGCGCTCGTCGTTAAACGCCCACAAATCTTCGGTCGAACCGCCGCCGCGCCCGACAATCAAAACATCAATCATCCGCTCGCGGTCGTTTGCCTGCAAAGCGCGAAAATGCTGCTCGTTGGCAAGCTCAATCGCGTCACGAATCTCCTGCGGCGCAGATTCGCCCTGCACGCGAGTCGGAATCAAAACAATGTCAACCGTTCGAGTGCGGCGCGCGAGAACGTGCAAAATATCGTGAATCGCAGCGCCCTGCGGCGAAGTGACGACGCCGATGCGACGCGGAAAAAACGGAAGCTGCCGTTTTAATTCTTCCGCAAATAAACCTTCGCGTTCGAGCTTTTGTTTTAATTGCTCAAAAGCGATTTTCATCGCGCCTTCGCCGACCGGCTCAAGCGATTCGACCAGAATTTGATATTCGCCTTTCGGCTGGTAAACCGTCAGCTTGCCGGAAACTCTGACCTGCAAACCGTCAAACGGCTGAAACCTGATTCGCAAATTCGAGCCACGATAACAAGCCGCCCGCAACTGCGAAAACTCGTCGGAAAGCGTGAAATACCAATGCCCGGAATTTGCCGCCGCGAAATTGGAAATCTCGCCTTCGACCCAGACGGATTTAAACGAACGCTCGATTACGCTCGAAACTTTCGCCGTCAATTCTGAAACCGACAGCGGCTTGCGTTCTTCTTCGTCAAACAGAGATTGCAGCAGCGGACTTTTCATTCGTGAATAGTAAATCGTAAATCGGGAATCGAGAAAAGCGGAACGTTTGATTTAAAATCAAAATTTGAGATTAAAAGCTCGCTGCCAAGCTGTTTCGAGTTTTCGGTAACGTTTCGCATTCCATACATCAAATTCCAGGAAACAATATTGGCAAAAGAAAAAAGCTCGCGGACAAACGGCGAATCGTCGTAAGTCAAAAGCCAGCGATGCGAGCATTTTTTCAAATTGGCGGCAAAACGCTCGTGCTCAAAATTTTTGTGCAATTTGCCGTTTTTGCCATACAAAGCCGAACTCATCGCGCTGAAATACGGCGGATCGAGAAACAAAAACACATCTTCGCCGGGCGCACTGAGGAGTTCTTCGTAATCAAAATTTGTGATTTTAACATCGCGCAAAACTTCCGGCATTTTTATCAATCGTTCAATGCTCGAATCGGTAAAGCGCAAACGGAAGGCTTGTTCGGAAAAACCTCCCGCTTCGGTCGTGCCGGAAAACGTGATTCGATTAAAAACAAAAAATGCGGCGGCAGTTTCGAGCGAATTAAAATTTTCTATGTTTGCTCGCAGGAAGCGGTGAAGCTCTTTGCCGTTGGCAAATTCACGTTGCCATTGCCAAATTAACTTGATTAAATTTTCCGAATTGTTTTGCAATTCGCTCCAAAAAGCTATGAGTTCGGAATATTTGTCGTTTATCCAAAATTTACTGTCGGGATGTTTTTGTCTTAGATGAATAAAAACCGAGCCGCCGCCGACAAAAGGTTCACGAAATTCCGAAAATGGCGGCAGCAAAGCAGAAATTTTTTCAACCGCGCGACTTTTACCGCCCGGATAACGTAAAGGGCTGCGAATCATCAATTCCCTATTCTAACGACAAAATTGTTTTGCCGCGCTTCGGCAAAAAGATTTTGAGTCAATAAAATTTGTCTGGCGTTGAAATTATTCATTTGGAAAAAGCTGTTTTGTTCTTTCTGCTCATTTTCCGAAGTAATTGAACTAACAAGCGTATTTCCTGTTAATTGTAAAACAGAGCGATGAATATGCCGAACATTATCAACCGCAACGTTTTCCAAATTGCTGTAAAGCATCATTTTGACAAGACCGTCTTTAATATCGCTCAAGCTAGGCAAATTCGACGAATTGCTGTGTTTACTTTCAATCAACTCGGCAATTCCATTTTCAATCTTGATTTCATCAACCGTAAAATAATATTTGCCGCCGAGAAAATTTGTAATTGTAATTTTGGCTTTTGTCGCAGTCGCTAACAGTTCTTTTGGCTGCAAAGTCGCAAATTCACGCCGCTGCGCTCCAAGCGCTTTTTCGCGCGAGCTTTTTTGAAATGCTTCCAAACTTTCTTCAACAACGGCTGCAAATTTTCTTAATCCTTCCGCGCTATGAAGCAGGATTCCGGTTTTCAGCGAAATTTGTTCATAAGCGATTTGAGTTTTCTTCAAAATCTGCGGCAAATTCGCTAATTCTTTCAGATTCCAATGCAGCGCTGAACTAAAATAATTGCTGATTTCGCTGATTTTATTAATGACGTGAGAATTATCAAGTTTTTGATTAGTGATTTTGCCGGCAAGTTTCGGGTGCTTATTCGCGTCCCGCACAAAAGTCAGAATTACATAAACATCAAGCAAGCTCATCAACGCGATTGTGTCCCATTGAACAAAATCACGGTCGCCTTTGAGTCCTTCGTCAATTACAACCGGAATTATCGTGAGGCGTTTCGAGGTAGAAAGCGTGTTATAGACTCTTTCATAGGGATAAGACCGCGTGCGTTTTGGCGTACGCCATTTGCTGATTGCAAACGAATTCTGAATATTTGTAACGAGACACGAAGCCGGAATTTGATTAACGTCAAAATCGCTGAAAGAAATCTGTTTTAGTTGTTTTTGCAAAAGCGGTTGATAGGAAATTCCCTTGACGATTTCGGCGCTAATCTCCATCTTTATTTTGTTGTGGCTTGTTCCAGTTTAATCAGAAAATTGTTTGCCTGCGCTTCGGCGAAAAGTTTTTTCAAGAGTTCGCCTTGTTTAAAATCAAAACGATTTGTTTCGATGAATTTGGCAAGTTCTTCGGGTTTGGCTTCCGACGTAATTGCGCCTTGCATTTCGTTGGCAGTCAGACGCAGAACCGGAACGAATTTGACCGATTTGCTGCCGCGACGGACATCAATCAGATTGCGGTACAAAATCATTTTTATCAGCCCGTCTTTGATGTCGCTCGTGTGCGTCAATTTTCCGCGCTGGGTGTGTTTTGATTCGATTAAATACAAGATTCCGTTTTCGTAAACCGCTTCGTCAACCGTCAGAAAATATTTGCCGCCGAGATAATCCGCGATTGTGATGCGGCTTTTGGTTTGTGTCGGCATCGTTTCTTTGGGCTGGTCGGTTAGGAGTTCGCGCCGTTGTGCCTGCTGGGATTTTTGGCGGGAAAATTCTAAAAACTGCACGATGTCGCCCGTTAATTTGCGCTCGAAATTTTCAACTCCCGCCGCGTCGTGCATTTTAACGCCGGTTGTTTCGGAGATTTTTTGATAAGCGGTTTTCGCCAGTTCGAGCGTTTGTTTTAAATTTTTCAGCTCGCGCAGATTCCACTCGAAAGCCGAAAGATTTGTCCGGCTCAGTTCTTTTAATTTCGTCTGGATAAATTCGTTGTTAAATTGCTGCCCGATTAAACTGTCGGCGCGTCGAGGGCTTTTTTCCGCCCGGTCGTAATAACCCAAAACCGCGTAAACTTCCAGAAGATTTAAAAGCGAAAAAGTGTCCCAGGCTAAAAAATCGCGCTCGCCCGATTGTCCTTCGTCTTTTAAGACCGGAATCACGGCGGCGCGTTTTTGATGTGCGAGAGTGTTGTAGAGGCGTTCGTAAGGATAAGAGCGTGTGCGTTTTGGGGAAACCCAGCGGCTGACGGCTACTTTTTTATCGCCGTCGGTTAAAACAAACGCTGGCGGAGCGCGATTTACATCGAGAGTGTCAAGCGGAAACTCGCGCAAATCTTCGGTTGCCGAAGGCTTATATTTTATTTGTTTGATTTCGCCCGTAATATTTGAATCCTGCAAGCGGGCGGGCGCAAAAGAAGTTTTTTGAAAAACGGCGGGCGCGGTTTCTTGCGTTTCGATTTCTATTTTGCGACTTTGAAGGCGCGGCGGGACGGAAACGCTCGTTCCGAGCCGAACAAAAGCGTTTTCGCGTTTGACGGTTACGCGCGGCGCGGCTTTGGATTTTGACTGATAGGTCAAAGTGTAAGCCGTGCGAAGCTGCGCGACGACATCTTCGTAAACTTTTTGCAATTCTTCGATTTGGCGAATCGGGAAATAAACCCCGCCAGAAACTTCGGCGAGTCTTTTGGCTTCTTCTTCGGCTTTTGTCGTCAGAGTTAAATAACGATTTCTGAGCGGATCAATAGTCTGAGTTGATTCTTGAACGTTTGCCGCCGGAATCAAGCCCGAAGGCACGTAAAGCGGATAAATGAGCGCACCGGATTCTTCGATTGCGCCGAGCAGCGATTCAAACGGAATAAACGAGCGCGTATCGTCGCCGTCGGAAAGAATCACAATCGCCGTTCGCTCGCCGCGCAGGGGTTTTAAAGTTTCGACTAAGGTAAAAGCGAGCGAGTCGTAAAGCGCCGTGCCGCCGCCCGCGTCGAAAGTGTCGAGCGACTCGGAAAGCGCGCGCTTATTGCCGGAAAAATTCGATAAAACCTGCACGTCGTCGCGGAAAGTGATGATTGCGAGACTGTCTTGCGGGCTGACGGTGTTGATAAAATTGCGCGCGGCTTTGCGGATAAAATCAATGCGCTCTTCGACGCTCCCCGAAACGTCGAGCAGCAGGACAAGATTAAAAGGCGTTGCGGTTGATTGAAAATCGAGAATTTCTCGTTCAGCGCCGGCTTCAAAAATAGCGAAATCCTGTTTTGATAAACCGTTGACGGCGCGCCCGTTTTTGTCTGTGACGCTGACGTTTAATCGTCGCGCTGAATCCGAAGCGTTGGCGGGAGCACCCGGCGAATTAGGGCGTTTGACGATTGTCGGCTCGCTGCGAAACGGCGGCAGGGTTTTCGCATAATCGCCGAATCTTCGCGGGCTGACTTTGCGAATCGCATCGGTCAAAACCCGGTCGCCGCTTTGAATGATTGTTTTCGCGGCTCTCGTCAATTCTCGGTCGCGCAAATCCGAAGGCACTTCCGAAGGCGGGACGTTTAACAAAATCACTCCGCGCGCAGTTGTAAAATTCAACGAGATTAAGCGGTCTTCGGTCTTCGGTTTTCTGTCTTCGCTTTTTTTCTTTTTTTCTTTTTTGTCCGGTGTCGGTTGTGCCTCGTCGGTTGGTTCTTCTGTTTCATCGGATTCTTCCGACTTTGGACTTTTTTTATCGGGTTCGTTTAATTCGCCTTTGACAGAGAATTTGCCGCCTGCTTTTTCTTTGACTTCGGCAAGTGTCAAATCGCTCAACAAAAGCGGGCGTCTTTCCGTCCAGAGAAAGTTGTATTTGATTGCTTCGGTCGGCACTTCAGCGTAAATTGTACCGGTTTCGGTTGTGACATCTGCCGATTCGAGATTTCCTCCCACTTCAACCGCGCCGTCTTTGCCAACGATTTTCAGCCGCGTCCGTTCCGGCACGCGCACAGTCAAATCAATGCGTCGCGCCGTTTCGCCGACTGTTATTGAAAGCACGCCTCGTTCGCTTTTTACAGTGACATCGGTTTCCGAAACCGGAGAATTCGGCGAATCGGCGGTCAAAAGAATTTTGTCGCCCGTTTCTTCGGCGACGACGCGAATTGTTCCGCGCGTGTTCGTAATCGCAAGCTGCGGTCGAGCGCCGGTCGGAATCTCGTGCGAAATGCCCTGCGCGGCGGCGAAAGAGCAAAATAAAACGGTGAGAAATAATACTACTGCAAATCTCATTATTTTCGAGTCCGGCGAGTCCGGCGAGTCTGGCGAGTCTGGCGAGTCAATTTGAATTTGTTTCTTTTGACTCGCTAGACTCTCGACTCGCCAGACTCGCCGGACTTTTTCGTATTGCGGCTCGTATGGCGACCCGATTGCGCGAGCTTTTCGCGCAAACGAAGCTGCCAGCGTTTTTGCGTGCGGTCGTTTTCTTCAAATTCGGTGAGCAATTCGCCCAAGCCTTCGCCGCCCGCTTGTCTGGATTTTAAGTATAAAAGACCCGTGATGACCGATGTGAGCGAGCTGAGGAGAACCAGAATCGGAAACCACAAGATTTGAAAAATCGCTTCATAAACCGTTTCCTGGAAAGATTTTTTTAGCTTTTTGTCCTCTTCGGTTTCCGGCTGCGCGGCGGCTTGAGCGGTTTGGTTTTGCTCTTCAAAGTCGGTTCCTATTGAAACTTTGCTCTCCTCGCGCAGACGAATATTAACGCCGCCGGGGGTTTTTTCAACAACGAAAATATCATTTGATTTCATCAGCGACGAAACGAAAAGCGCTAAAGCACCCGATAACAAGAGAGGCGCGAAAAACGACAGCGAAAATGCGGCAACCGTGGTGCTGAGCGAGCGCCGAACAAGCTGAGAAGAACGCCGCAATGCCTGGCGACCGCGCAGGTTTTCCATCGCTACAACCGGCGAGACGAGATAAAAAAGCACGAAAACCCCGACTCCCAGCGAAAAACCGAGAAGCATAACGGCAATCGAAAAAAACGACAAAATGCCTGTCGCAGCAGCGCCCCAATTAACCGAGACGCTAATGCCGAGCAAAATCGCGCCCGGAATTATCCCGACCATTAGCGCTAAAAATGCAATTAATGTAGTGATGGTTACAGTTCCGGCAAAACCGCGCCATCTGGTTTTCGCCGCCGCCAGAGCCTTTTTCCAATTGACGGGACGCAGCGGAACGGCTAAAAGCTGGGCGACGATCCACGTCGTCACGCCGAGCAGAATTGACGCGAAAAAGATGCCGACAAAAATTGAGGCAAATCCCAAAATGGCTGAGAAAATGCCCGCCACCGTCGAGGAAATGACGTTTTCGAAACGCAAAAAACTGATGGTAATCCGCGAAAAAGTAATCAGAAAGCTCGGCAATTGAAGCAGCAGGGAAAGCCACAAAAACGTCGGTAAATGCTCGCTGTAAATCACGAGCGCGCGGCGCAGCAGCATACCGATGCCTTCGCTCGACGCGCGCAGCTTGCTCGAAAAATCAATTGCCGATGCCGGACGCTCGTCCGCCCGTTTAGCCAGCGCCGAATGAATCGTCTGTTTTACCCGGCGACGCAGTTTTTTTGTTTCGAGCGGCGGCGGTTCAGTTTCCTGATGCGCTTTGATAACTTCGGTAAAATTGCCGGTAAAAGGCGTCGAGCCGGAAAGCATTTGATATGCGATAACGCCTAAAGAGTAAACGTCGGCGCGCGGATCGAGCCGCTCGCCCCGACATTGTTCCGGCGACATGTAAAGCGGCGTTCCCAAAACCGCGCCGACTCGCGTTAAAGCCGACGAGGAACTGCCGACAGTTCTATTTTCAGCGCCGTTTGGAACGGATAAAATCTGTGTCGCAACCGCTTCCTGATTTGTCGCCGCGCCGCCGTTATTTTCGGCAACGGTCGCCCGCGACGACTGAAAAATTGCCGTTGCGCCTTCATCCGGATTTTGGATTTTGGATTTTGGATTTTGAATTTCAAAATTTAAGGTTGCGCCTTCGTCAATTTCGGTTGTTAAATTTGCAGAAAGAGCGACGGTTGCGCTTTCCAAATCAACCGAGTGAGAAGAAAGACTTTGCGCTTTAAACTTTTTACTTTGTACTTCTTCTTCGTCTTCGCTCATCGGCTCTTCGAGCTTGGCGATGCCGAAATCGAGAACTTTGACGGTGTAGCCGCCGCGCGAGTTCGGTTCGAGCCAGATGTTGTCGGGTTTTAAATCGCGGTGAATAATGCCTTGCCGGTGCGCTTCGGCGACCGCCGAGCAGGTTTGCTCCAAAATATCGAGCGTCCACGACAGCGGCAGGCTTTTTTCTTCTTCCAGAACTTCGCCCAGAGTGCAGCCGTCAAGATATTCCATCACAAGATAAGCCACGCGCCCCAGTTCTGTCTCGGCTAAACCGAAATCGGTCACGTCAACGACGTTCGGATGACGCAGACGACCGGCGGCGCGGGCTTCGCGGCGAAAACGCTCGACAAATTCTTCGCGGCGCATAAATTCGGGCGCGATAACTTTCAGAGCGACGGCGCGCTCCGTCCCTTCGTGCAGGGCGAGATACACCGCGCCCATACCGCCGCGCCCTATTTCGCGTTCGATTCTGTATTTGCCGTCGAGCGTTTGTCCGATTAAATTTGCCGCGTTCATTTGTTCAAATCGGTCGTTAATCTTTGGCTGGTCTTAAGGAACTTTAACCGAAAATCGCATTTCGAGCCAAACCGCCAGCCGAAATTAACATCGTAAACCGAACGCCGAAACGCGAAAACGGTTTCGGTAAAATTTACAACGAGAGCTAAATTTGCTACTTTCAAAACTTTGGTACGGAGACGAATCCGAATGAATCTGAAACTAACTCGCCTGCATTTGCTCGATAAATCGAACGATTTCGCGCGAGATTTCAAATCCGGCGTTTCACTGCATTGTCATACGCAGCATTCGCGCGAAATGTTGGATTTTATTCCGCATTACGCCGCGCAAATTCCGATTGTCAAGAATTTTTGGGAGCGCGAGCGCAAAAATTACCTTGAGCGTAATGGAAGAGAAATTGATTTTTCAGTAGGTTACTGGACACCGCCGCTCGCCGCCGAGGAAGTTTTTAATCTCGAACGCGGGCAAATCAACCGAATCGGACTGGAAGCAATCATTTCTTTAACCGATCACGACGAAATTTCGGCAAACAAAATCGTTCGCGGCGAAGTCGGAAACGCCGAAAATGCGCCGATTTCGCTTGAATGGACGGTGCCGTTTGAAGGCGGCTTTTTCCACGTCGGCGTTCATAATCTGCCGGAACAACGAGCCGACGCGATTACCAAAGATTTACTCGATTTTACGTTTGCCGAAAAACGCGGTTTGATTTACGGCGAAAACCGTTTGGATGAACTATTCGGGCTTTTAAATGAAATTCCCGAAGTTTTGGTGATTTTGAATCATCCGCTCTGGGACATCGAATTGTTCGGTAAAGAGCGACACCGAGTTTTGCTCAACGATTTTATTCAAAAACACGGGCGGTGGATTCACGCTTTTGAGATCAACGGTTTCCGCAAATGGTCGGAAAACAAAGCCGTTCTGGAAATGGCTGATCAGTTAGGTTATCCGGTTGTGTCGGGCGGCGACCGACACGGCTGCCAGTGCAATTCGGTGGTTAATCTGACGACTGTTAAAACTTTCGGCGAATTCGCCGAGCAGATTCGGTTTGACAAACGCAGCGAAGTTATTTTGATGCCGCATTATCGTCAGCCGCTCAATTGGAGACAGCTTCAGTCATTTGCGGAAATTTTGCAAAATTATCCAGAATTTGGCGCCGAGCGCAAGCATTGGCAGAACCGCGTGTATGCGAAAATTGACGAGCGCGGCACTAAACCTTTGTCGTTTTTCTGGGATCGCGGCGGACCGCGCTGGTTAAAAATGGCAACCTGGACGCTCGCGGCATTCGGCAGCCGCGCTTCGCGCCCGGCATTCGGTTTGATGGTAAAACGTAAAGACCGCTTGCCGAAATCATTCAACGCTCCGGCTTTGGCGACAACGAGCGAAGAAGAACAGATATTGTCGGATTTATCGTCCGACGCGGTTTGAATTTTTACCACAGAGACACAGAGACACAGAGAGAAAAAACAATAAAAACTCTGTGTCTCTGTGTCTCTGTGGTTAATTTTTAAGGATAATTTGCGAGTAGCGTTTTTTACAGATTCATATTTGGAAGTCAACGGCGTGGCGCTGACGAGCAAGCGGCTTGAAAATTTTGCTTTACGTCGCGGCTATCCTTTTCTGACGATTCACGCCGGAGCGAAAACGCAGATTACCAAAGAAGGCTCCGTCACGAGACAGGAATTAAAACGCAGCCCGCTGGCAATTCCGATGGACGCCGGGTTAAAATATGATCCACTGTTCGAGAGGCATCACGCGCGCGCCAAAAAACTCGTCGCCGAATTCAAACCCGACGTAATTCACATCACGGGCTTAAACGATGTCAGCATTTTAGGCGTTTATATCGCTTATAAAGCGTTTGACTACGAAATTCCGGTCATCGCTTCGTGGCACACGAATCTTCACGAATTTGCCGCCACCCGTTTGCGTCAAACCTTCCGGTTTGTGCCGAAAAAGCTGAGCGACCCGCTCATAAGTTTAGCCGAGCGCAAAATTTTCGACGGCGCGATGTTGTATTACAAAATGGGCAAAGTAATCTTAGCGCCGAATCAGGATTTGATTAACGCTTTGAAAAAAGGCACGCGGCGTTCGGCGCATTTGATGACGCGCGGAGTTGATACAGAGCTTTTCTCGCCGCAAAAACGGACAGTGAAAGACGGAATTTTCCGGCTTGGTTTTGTCGGCAGACTTCAGCCCGAAAAAAACGTCCGGCTGCTGGTTGATTTGGAAAAAGAATTGATCAAAGCCGGAAAAACCGATTACGAATTTTTGATTGTCGGCGACGGAAACCAGCGCGGCTGGCTTGAACAAAATTTTGAAAGAGCGAAATTTACCGGGTTTATAAAAGGCGAACAGCTCGCCGAGGCTTACGCAAATATGGACGCTTTCGTTTTTCCGTCGGAAACCGATGCTTTCGGAAACGTCGTGCAGGAAGCGTTTGCGTCGGGCGTTCCGGCGATTGTCGCAAACGTCGGCGGACCGAAATACATCGTCCGGCACGGCGAAACGGGTTATGTCGCCGATAATTTAAATGATTACGCCCGCTTTGCTTTGCAGTTAATGAACAAACCGGAATTGCAGCGGGAAATGAGCCGCGCGGCGCGCGAATTTGCTCTGACGCGCTCGTGGGATTCGGTTTTTGAAAAGGTTTATCAGGCTTACGACGAGTGCCGGAATTATCGCCCGAAAACGGCGACTCCGAAAACTCGCGTCGCCTCTTTATCATGAAAGAAATAACGTTCGATACAAACCCGCCTATCGTGCAAACAAACACAATCAGCGAGGCATTTGCGAGCGTCGGACGCGATCCGGCGCAGCTTTTTCGTCAATGGAATTATAAAGGCGCAGTTCTGAGCGGAACGATGCGCGCTCCCATCTTTTTCATCACCTATTTAATCGGCAGAGAAAGCATCAAAATCGCGCTCGCCGCCGCCTTTGCGCAATTCGTTTTCCGCTTTTTCTTTGCGGGTTTGAGCAGCGCTTTGATTCAAAAATTCCGCCGCGTCGAACCGGCTTGGAAAGCTCTGCTCGCCGTAATGCTTTTGATTCCGGCAATCAGCCACATTTTTGAGTTTGCAGTGCAATACGGTTTTGCTCATTTTACTCAAACCGGCGACCACACCGACGAAGCAATTTTACGTTCAATCAGTATTTCTATTATTTCGGCGCTGTTCGGTTTGTTTGCAATGCGGCGCGATGTGATGATAGTCGGCGAAGAAGAAAGCAAATCAATTTGGAGCGATTTGAGCAGGCTGCCGAGATTAATTTTTATTTTCGTCGGTTTTATCCCGATGGAAATCGCCAAAATGCTTCGGCGCGGGGCTTATTTGGCAGCCGCTTGCAGCGTTCTCGGTTTCGGCGTTTTCGCGCAGATTCTCGGCTGGGCTGTAATCAGCAAGCCTTTATGGACTTACAACAAAGGCAAATGGACGATTTTCTCGTTTTGGGGAATTGACGGAATGATTTTGCTTCTGCTGTGCCTAATTCCCGCCGCGCTTTATCTGAGAAGCACGACAAAATCATCCGAAGACGTTTCATAAAAAGTGACGGATAAGCCTTTAAAATCAGTTCACATCACGAATTATTACCACAAAAATTCCGGTGGCATCAGCAATTCGTACAATCGCCTGCTCGAAGCGGCGGAACGGCACAAAAGATACGTGCGTCTGATTGTTCCGGGCGAGACCGACGCGATAGAAGAAGTCAATCCATACGCCAAAATTTATTACGTCCAAGCCCCGCAATCGCCGGTTTTCGACAAACGGTATCGCATTCTGCTGCCTTGGAGAACTTATCTCAAAGGCGATATGCCGATTCGCCGCATTCTTCTGGACGAAATGCCGGATATGATCGAGATTGCCGAAAAATATTCGCTTTCTCTGCTCGCCGGAATCATCCGAATGGGGCATTTTAAAAAGCTCGGTCGCCCGATGCTCGTGCATTTTTCGTGCGAGCGGATGGACGACAACATCCGCTCGTTTTTATCAAAAGGCAAGCTGGCAAATTGGTTTGCGCGGCGCGTAATGGGAAATTACAACTTTCCGATGTTCGATTTTCACATCGGAAACTCGCCCTACACGGCGCAGGAATTGTTGGACGCGGTTTTGCCGGAAACAAACCAGCACCGCTCGGAATGGTTTTTCAATTTCTGCTGGCGTTATTTTCGCGCCGCCCGAACGCCGATTGCAGAACGAGTTTTTTCAAATCCGCGCGGCGTTGACAGCATGCTCTACAACTTGGAGCGTAAAACTGCCGAAAATCGCCGCGAGCTGATTGAGCTTTCAGGATTTCCCGAATCCGCAACCGTTCTTTTGTACGCCGGTCGCATTTCGCCGGAAAAAAACGTGACTATGCTGCCGGAAGTGATGCGGATTTTGAGCGGCGACAAAACGCGAGATTATCGTTTTTTGTTCGCCGGAGACGGACCGCAAGCCGAAGAACTGAAAAAGGAATTTGAGAGAATCGCGCCCGGCAGAGCTAAGTTTTTAGGACATTTGACCGACAAACAAAAGCTCGCAAATTTATACGCGAATGCAGATGCGTTTGTACATCCGAACCCGCACGAGCCTTTCGGAATCGCGCCGCTCGAAGCGATGGCTTCCGGCGCGCCCGTCGCTGCGCCGAATTCGGGCGGTTTGCTTTCCTACGCTTCAAACGAAAACGCCTGGCTCGTTGCGCCCGAAGCAAAGGAATTTGCCGCCGCCGTTCAAAACGTTTTCGCTGATGAGGCGCGCCGCCGGCAAAAAGTTCAAAACGCTTTGGAAACCGCGCGCAATCACACTTGGGAAGCCTCGACCGACCGCCTTTTCGCTTTGTACGATAAATTGTACGAAGATTTTTGCCGCCGCCGCGAGCTTTACGTTTACGAAACCGAACCGAAAGAAATCAATTTCGCGCGCGAGCTTTTGACGGAAATAAGATAAAATTTAGAAGCAATGAATGAGCTGGTGCTGGCAAACTTGCGGACTCGTCCGTTTAGAACATTTATCGCCGTCGTCGGCGTCGCGCTTGGCGTCGTGCTGGTAATTTTGTTCACCGGATTGGCGCGCGGAATGTCGAACGATATGGCGAAGCGCGCATCGAATTGGAAAGCGGAAATTGTTTTCACTCGCCCCGGATCATTTGAAACCTCAAGCTCAAACGCTTCCGTCAACACGAAATATGTCGAACGGCTGGTAGAAATTGAAGGAGTGGAATCTGCCGTTCCGATTATTCGTTATTTCGTCGCCGGAACAGGCAGCTTTGGTCTCAGACAAATTGACGGCGTTGATTGGGACGGTTATGCGCGAATGAACGAAATGCGAATCGTGCGCGGGAGCGCCGCCGTCGCCAATGACGAAGTAATTTTGGACGAGCGCGAAGCCGGCGATTTGAACGTTGATGTCGGCGGTACAATCAACTTATTCGGCAACAAGCCTTACAAAGTCGTCGGCGTTTTCGCGCCGCCGTCGGGCGCGCGAACGAAAATGTCGCTCACGGCTTTGCAGGACATTTTGCAGGCGCCGGGAAAATGCTCTTATATTTTGGTCAAAATCAAAGAAGGCATTTCAGCAGAAACCGTCGCCGCCAGAATCAACGAAGAATTGCCGGGAAATAAAATAAATTTGACGCAGGATTTGATTGTTGACGCCGAACAGCGCTTTCCGGCACTTAAAAACTTTTTGCGAACGCTTGTCGGTTTGGGCGCATTCGTCTCGTTTATTTTCGTGCTGCTTTCGATGTACACGACCGTTACGGAGCGGCGACGCGAAATCGGGATTCTAAAATCTCTCGGCGCATCGCAGATGTTTATCGTCGGGACTATCGAATTCGAGGCTTTGCTGATCGGCATTTTAGGGGCGATCACCGGATTTGCGGTCGCCTTTGCCGCCGCGTTTTTGATTCAAAACGTTTTTAATCTGGCATTTGAATACAACACCGGCTGGATGCTGACGGCAATCGCTCTGGCAATCGTCGGCAGCCTCGTCGGCGCGCTCTATCCGGCGTGGCGCGCGTCGAGTCTCGACGTAGTACAAGTTCTAACAAATGAGTAATTAGTAATTAGTAATTAGTAATTAGTTTAAATGCTGATTACTTATTACTTATTACTTATTACTTATTACTACCAAGAATGAGTCAGGATTTATTGCTCGACGCGGTGCAGAACAAACCGGTTTCGAGCCGGCAGGGGATTTTACAGAAGCTTTTCGCGGTTTATTTCGACGGTTTGGTTTACAACCAGATTTGGGAAGACCCGCGCGTTGATTTGCAGGCTTTAAGATTGGGCGGCGATTCGCGCGTTTTATCAATCGCTTCGGGCGGCTGCAACGCTTTGAATTATTTGACCGCCGAGCCGGAATCCGTGACGGCGGTTGATTTAAATCCGAATCATCTTTATCTGACTAGATTAAAAATTGCAGCGCTTCGCTACTTGCCCGATCACGAATCGTTTTTTGATTTTTTCGGACGCGCCAACGTCAAAAGCAACGTTGCCAATTATCACAAATATCTTGCGCCGAAACTCGATGAAGACACGCGCGGTTTTTGGGATAATCGAATCAATTATTTCGCCAAAGGTTTTTACAATTACGCCCGCAACGGTTATTTTCTCAGGTTTTTTCACCGCTTTGCCAAAACAATCGGCTGCAACCCGAACGATTTGACGAAAGCGACGACGCTCGCGGAACAGGAACAATTTTTCGAGAAATCGGTCGCGCCGTTTTTCGACAATTTTTTAATTAAAGTTTTGAGCAAAACGCCGATTACGGTTTTCGGTCTCGGAATTCCGCCGCAGCAGTTTGAAGAATTAAAACGCGACGCCGAAAACGGAATTATTGATTTAATGCGCGAGCGCGTCCGAAGGCTGTGCGCCGGTTTTCCGATTCAGGACAATTATTTCGCGTGGCAGGCGTTTACGCGCCGTTATGATACTGAAAACCGGGTGGCGATTCCCGATTATTTGAAAGAAGAAAATTATTCGCTTTTAAAAGAAAATTCGCATCGGCTGCGCGCCGAAATAGCTTCGATAATTGATTTTATCAAAGAGCAGCCCGTCGGCGCTTTCAATCGTTTCGTCTTTCTGGACGCGCAGGATTGGATGAATGCAGAGACTTTGACCGATTTGTGGACGGCGATTGCCGGGCGCGGCGGCGAAAACACGCGGATTATTTTTAGAACTGCGAGCGCGGATTCTCCACTCGAAACCGCTTTGCCGTCGGATTTGCGAGGGAAATTCAATTACGAAAAAGAATTTTCGCAAGAATTATTCAAACAAGACCGAGCCGCAATCTACGGCGGATTCCATCTTTATACTTTGAAGAATTGAACCACAGAGGACACAAAGGACACGGAGTAAAAAACAATAAAAACTCTGTGTCCTCTGTGTCCTCTGTGGTGAATTTTGCTTTAGCTGTGGCAGACGCAAAAGTTGCAATGGATAGAATGTACCGTTACCAGCGGCACATTTATGATTTGACCAGAAAATTTTATCTTTTGGGGCGCGACCGTTTGCTTGAAGAAATGGACGTGCGGGCGAGCGACGCCGTTTTGGAAGTCGGCTGCGGAACGGGTAGAAATTTGATCGTTCTGGCGGAAAAATATCCGGCAATGCGTTTTTATGGTTTGGATGCGGCGCAAGTTATGCTCGACACGGCGCAGGCGAAAATTGACGCCAAAGATTTAACCGAAAACATCACCTTGCGGCGCGAGCTGGCGGAAGATTTGGATTACCGCAAAACTTTTAACCTCGACGAGCCTTTCGATGCGATTTTCTTTTCCTATTCAATCACAATGATTCCGACGTGGCGCGAAGCTCTCAAAGCCGCGCTCGATAATCTCAAAGCCGGGCGCTCGATTTATATTGTGGATTTTTGGGATCAAAAAGATTTGCCCGTCTGGTTTCAGGGGATTTTGAAAACCTGGCTCAAACAGTTTCACGTCCAATTCTGGGGCGATTTAATGCCGCATTTGGAAAATCTCGAACAACAGGGCTTAGGAAAATTAAAAGTTACTTCAATTGCGCGCCGCTATGCTTTTCTCGCGCAGTTTAAAAAGAATTAAGCTAAAGAACATCATTCAGGAACTTATTTTACGTTCTCAATAGCTCCGTCCTTTATCTTCGGTTTTTAAAAAAGCGATTATAAAAAGCGCGCCCAAAATCAAATCAATTATCGCAGCGCCAAAAAGCGGAACAGCGAGGCGATTTTGCAGAAACAAAATTACAGCGGCGATTCCAAAGCTGAATTTTTCAATCATCGCGGGAATCATTGCGGCGCGATAGCGTACGGGATTACGAGCGATGATCAAAAATAAAACTTGAAAAGCCAGCGCGACGCCGATAAAACCGTAATAATATTCGGGATGCGTGATGGCGGGCGGAAAATCGCGCCCGTTTTTCTCTTCCCAAAAATATTGCGGGGCGAGTGCGATTAAGCCGTAAACGCCCGCAATATAAAAAACTGTCCCGGCAAATTTCATTTCAGTACAAAACCGAAGGCAGGAAAGCACCGCGCGGCTCTTCGTAAGCGCCCATTGCCATCAAAGACATCGGTTTGACGACTCGCATTTTCTTGCTCAAACACCAGCGGAAAAGCGCCGCCTGGCGCGTTGGCAGCAACAGAGAAAGCGGTTGATCGGTTAAATTCGCCGCGCCGAGCAGAACGGCGTGCAGATCGGCTTCGGTTTCCGCGACGGCGTGATTCGCCTGCCAAAAGTTTGGAGCCGAAGCGTAGGCGACAATTCGGTTTTCGCGCAGGGCAACAAAGCTTTGAAATATTTGCGAGTTTTGCCCGATGTCGTGAAGTCGGGAAAATCCGTGAATTTGGCGATGCAAACGGTCGCAATCGGCGAAATCCGATTCTTCCATCCGCCGGACTTCATAACCCGCTGCGGCTTCGCCCTCGATTTTGCCCGCAATCAAAACGAGCGGTTCTTTAATATCAAAACCGAGCGCCGCGTAAAGCGACATCGAAACCGTGTTAAAAGCGTCCTGCACCAATCTAATTCCCGGCGCTCGCAGTCCGCGTTCGATGATGGCTTCCATTAATTGTCGTCCGACGCCGGATGCCTGGACGTTCGGGTCAACCGTAATCGGACCAACGCCGGCAATTTCGTTTCCTTCGTGGAGAAAATTTGAACCGATGATTTTGCCGTTTTGTTCGGCGACGATGCCCCAAACGGTCGGATCGCCGCAGCACCAATTGGCGACGGATGTCGCGTGGTCGAGATTGGGGAAATCGTGAGGGAAATTGTGCCGGTCGGCGATGCCGTCAAATGCGGCTTTGATAATCGGCGCTATTTGCACGGCGTCGGCTGGCGCTGCCGGGCGAAGTTGAATGCTCATTATTTTGCCTCCTGATTTGAATGATTTAAAGCGAAAATTTGCTTTACGCCAAACATTTAATTTCTGTTTTCTTAAATTCGGTGCGAGCTGAAAATCTAACACAATTTTTGACGCGGCGGACAACCGCAGTGCGTCGGCGCTTTATTTTTTGCGCAAAGCGTTTCAGAGATTTATCCTTGTTCATTTCTTTCGCCTCTTTTCGCTGTAAAAATCTTCTCTAGCATTTAACGCGGAAAAAAGACGCAGAAAGTATCAACCGATTTTGCCGGAGCGGCATTCCCAATTTGTTTGCGCTGGCAAAGCCTTTTTAATAAAGGGCTTGATTTTATTTGGAAATGATTTATACTCCACTTTCTACAAGTCGCTCGGTTCATCAATGTAATCACAATTGAAATTTGAATTTGGACAATTTGTTCTCGTCTCGTTATGCATTTTGCCGAATACCGCCGACGGCTTTATTTCTTAGTTTAAAGAGAAAAGGAAGTACCTCTATGCCCGTTATTTTTACCGTAAATCGTAAGAGATTCAATTTTTCGCTGCTGACTTTGACCGTTATCATTTTTGCCGTTGTTTTCGGAGCGGCGAAAACGGCGGCTCATTCGGAAAACGACGCTTTTGTTCCCAGCGCCGAAACCGCCTCTCCGCAGCAAACTTTTACCGTCAATAGAACCGATGACGCGCCGGACGCAAACACGGCTGATAACATTTGCGACGTTGATCTGGCAACGCTCGGTCAGCAATGCACTTTGCGAGCCGCCGTCGCACAATCAAACGTCACGGCGGGAGCCGATATGATTAATTTTTCGCTTCTCGATGCATCGGTTATTAATTTAACCAGCGGCGTGCTTTTGATAAATCAAAGCGTTGAGATTAGAGGTTCCGGCGCGAGAAACTTGACCGTTCAGCGCACCACGGGTCAGGCGGCACCGGTTTTTAATATATTTAATATCGTCGGTCCGGCTTATAATTCTACTGAAACAATAACCGTCGGCATTTCCGGTTTGACGATGGCTAACGGCTCCGCAAATTCCGGCGGCGGTATCAACAGTTTCGGAGCCGTTACGCTTAATCTCACGGAAGTCACGCTCAGAAACAATCGAGGAAATAACGGCGGCGCCATTTTTAACGCGGGAAACGCTTTAAACATTCTGCGCTCTACATTAAATGACAATATCGCCCTTAGTTCAGGCGGAGCGATTTACAACTCTTACGGCTCGGTTAACATAGCCAACTCGACAATTGCGAACAATTCGGCAAACGGCAGCGGCGGCGGCATATTTAACAGCAACGATGGCGACAACAATAATGTTTTAACGTTAAATAACGTCACAATCAGCAATAATGACGCTGACACTGGCGGCGGCGTGACAAACCGCAAAACGGCGTTTGTCCGAAACACGATTATCGCAGGTAATACTGCGCGGCGAGACCCGGACGTTGAAGGAGTTTCAAATTTTATTTCGCTCGGCAATAATTTAATCGGAAGATCCGATTTTTCCGTCGGATTTTTCAACGGCATAGGCGGCGATATAGTCGGAACGAGCGGAGCGCCTGTCAATCCTTTGCTCGACCCGCTCCGAAACAACGGCGGACCGACCGACACGATGGCTTTGCTCCCCGCCAGCCCGGCGGTTGATTCGGGGAACGATTGCGTCATCAATGCCATTTGCCCTCTCAGCAATCCTCCCGTTCCGCTGCTGACGGATCAGAGAGACGCGCTTTTTTCCAGATCCGTCGGAAATTCCGTTGATATTGGAGCTTATGAATTAAACGTTCCCGAACCCGTCATCACATCAATCTCTCCGGCTCGAATCGCGGCGGGCAGCAATGCTTTCGAGATTGTTGTCACCGGCAGCGGTTTTGTGAACGGCTCGATTGTGCAATGGGCTGGAGAAAACAGACCGACGACTTTTGTCTCTCCGACTGAATTAAGAGCGCAAATTTCGGCTGCCGACGTTCAAATGACGGGGCAGTTTCTGGTGACGGTTTTTAATCCGACGCCCGGCGGCGGCATTTCAAACCAAATTACTTTCGTCGTCTTTAATTGTTCTTACACAATAAATCCGACAAGTGCGAATGTTCCGAGCACCAGCGTCAGCGTTACGTTTAACGTCACTACGACCGCCGAATGCGGTTGGACTGCCACAACCACCACTCCCTGGATTTCAATCACAAACGGCAACGGCACCGGCAATGGAACGGTTGCTTTTACCGTTCAGGAAAACACCGGACCCGCGCGAACGGGAACAGTCATGGTCGGCGGGCAGACATTTACGGTTAATCAAGCGGGCGGCTGCGCTTTTACATTGAATCCGACAAACGCCACCATTGCTGTTGGGGGCGGCAACGGCAGCTTTAATATTACGACTGCCGCCGGTTGTACGTGGACGGCGGCGAGCAATGATCCATGGATAACAATCACCAACAACAGCGGAAGCGGAACGGGAAGCGGAACCGTCGCTTTTACGGTGCAGCCAAATGGGGGTCCTCCGCGAACCGGCACGATTACGGCGGGCGGACAGACCTTTACCGTTAACCAGCAATCGGGCTGCACTTATACAGTTTCGCCGACGAATTTAAACGTCAACGCCGCAAGTAGTACCGGCAGCATAACTGTAACTACATCTGCTGGATGCACCTGGACTGCCGCCAGCAATTCTCCGTGGATTACAATTACTTCGGGAGGCACGGGAACCGGAAATGGAACGGTTAATTTCACAGCCGCCGCCAACACAGGAGCCGCTCGCGTCGGAACTATTACCGTTGCCGGTCAGACCGTAACAATAAACCAACCGTCTCCGACCAATTTTAACAAAACTCCGTTCGATTTCGACGGCGACGGACGCGCAGACATCTCAGTTTTCCGTCCTTCGACCGGCACCTGGCACATCTCGCAGTCATCAAACGGAACGCTCCGTTCCACCACTTTCGGACAAGCCGGAGATTTAGTCGCTCCCGCCGATTACGATGGTGACGGCAGAACGGACATCGCGGTTTTTCGTTTTGGATTTTGGTATCGCATAAACAGCTTGACAAACCAATTTGTCGCCGTTCAGTTCGGTTCTTCGGGCGACATTCCAATGGCGGCGGATTATGACGGCGACGGACTCGCCGACATTTCGGTTTTCCGCCCGTCAACCGGAGATTGGTTTAGAATCAACAGCAGCAACAATCAATTCGTAGCCGTTCATTGGGGCGCGAGCGGTGACGTTCCGGTTATGGGCGATTTTGACGGTGATGGACGAGCAGATCTCGCTGTTTTTCGTCCGACAACCGGCGATTGGTACATTTTGCGCAGCTCGGATAATTCGTTCTTCGGAATCAATTTCGGAGTACCGGGCGACGTTCCGGCGGCGGCGGATTTTGATGGAGATAAGAGAACCGACATTTCGGTTTATCGCCCGTCAAACGGCACCTGGTATCGAATCAACAGCAGCAACAACCAATTCGTCCCGCAGCGTTTTGGAACCGCCGAAGACAAACCCGTTCCGGCGGATTATGACGGAGACGGACGAGCCGAAATCGCCGTTTATCGCCCGTCAAATTCGTTCTGGTATTTGCTTCGCTCAAACGGCGATTTGTTCCCGCTGCAATTCGGCACTACGGGCGATCTTCCGATTCCGGCTTTGAATCGGTAAAATCAATCGCAGAAAAAAGAAAATCGAGCCTGATTGAATAAATCAGGCTCGATTTTCTTTTTAAAGGTAAAGGACACTTTTTTTAAAGATAACTGGCTATAACTTTTTTTAAATATTCAGGCTCGACGGGTTTAAAAAGAACCTCGTTGCATCCCGCTTTGAGAGCTTGTTGTAGGCAATTGGTGTGAGCCGTAATCGCCAGGACCGGGACATTCGCGCCTTCTTTGAGTTGTCTGATTTGTTTGGTTGCGGCAATGCCGTCCATTTCAGGCAAGCTGATGTCCATTAAAATCAAGTCGGGATGTTCGTTTTTAGTGCATTCGACCGCTTCGCGCCCGTCAGTCGCTTCGATGACTTCATACCCGTAAAATTCGAGCATAAAATGCATAAACTCGCGTGCGTCGTCATAATCTTCTACCAAGAGGATGGTATGCGCCATAATCACCTTGCCTACTGGGGGAACAGGTCAAATCAGCTCTACTGTTAGGTTAGTTGACTTTGACAAGCGACTTTGTTCGCTTGCGTACACTTGAGAATTTTAAAAATTTCTTTTCGTGATTTGCCGATCCGCAAAATGCGGTTTGTTTTGAAGAAAGCGGCGCGGCATATTAACATCGAAAAAATGTTGATCTCCGAGTTCGATTACGAACTGCCCGAAGAATTAATCGCCCAGGAACCGCTCGCCGAACGCTCGGCTTCGAGAATGCTGGTCGTTAATCGCGCCGCCGGTAATTGGCGGGACGAACAATTCAAAAACTTTCCCGCGTTTTTGCAAAAAGGCGATGTGCTGGTCTTGAACAACACCAAAGTTTTTCCCGCCCGTTTAATCGGAAACCGGGAAAATTTTACGGGCAAAATCGAAATTTTTCTGGTTCGTGAAATCGAAAAAAACGTCTGGGAAGCGCTGGCTCGTCCCGCGCGTCGGATGAAAGCCGGAACAAATCTCGTTTTCGGCGAAGGAGAATTGCAGGCAAGAGTTTTGGATAAAACCACGGACGGTCGAATCGTCGTCAACTTTCAAAGCGAAAGAGATTTCTACGAAATTCTGGAAGCCGTCGGTCAAACGCCTTTGCCGCCTTACATCCACCGCGAGGAAAAGCCCGATCAAACAGACCTTGAACGCTATCAAACCGTTTTTGCCCGTGAGCGCGGAGCGATTGCAGCGCCGACCGCCGGGCTTCATTTCACGCCGGAAATTTTAGCGGAAATCGGGCGCTGCGGCGTTGAAACTGCGGAAATCACTTTGCATGTTGGCTACGGAACTTTCGAGCCGGTTCGAGTCGAAAATTTATCCGAACATCGAGTTGCGCCGGAAACTTCGATTATTTCGGAAGAAACAGCCGAGATCGTCAACCGCGCCAGAGCCGAAAACCGTCGCGTTGTAGCAATCGGCACAACGACGACGCGGGCGCTCGAATCCGCGGCAGATGAAAACGGAGAAATTTCGGCGGGATGGCGCGCGGCAAATCTGACAATTACGCCCGGTTACAAATTTCGCGCCGTGAATGCGCTTTTAACTAATTTTCACTTGCCGCAATCGTCGCTTTTAGTTTTGGTTTCGACCTTCGCCGGGCACGATTTAACGATGTCGGCTTACAAACACGCGGTCGCCGAAAAATATCGTTTTTACAGCTACGGCGATTGTATGTTGATAATCTGACGTTAAACGATTGCAAATCTAAAATCTAAAATCTAAAATCCAAAATCGAATATGGCAGTTTTGGACAGATTACGCGGATTCTGGCAGACGTTTATGTTCGAGCGCACATCGCCCGAACAGGAATTTCCTTTCCTTGCGCCGCTGCCGCCCGATTCTTTAGCAAAATTTTCCGGCGATTACCATATTCGCGCGCTGACGATAAAACATCTCGACGAGTTGGACGCGCTCGACCGCCGCTGTTTTATCAACGGCGATTCTTACACGCGCGGCACGCTCGAATTTCTGCTCAAAGAACCCAATTCGCTCGCTTATTGCGTTGTTTTGCCCAAAAACGGGCAGATGATCGCCTTCATCATTGCAATGCACGAGCCGGACGGAACCGGACACATCACAACCATCGGAGTCGCGCCCGAACACCGGCGGCGCGGACTCGCGTTTCTGCTGCTCGAACACGCCGAAAACGCTTTTCGCCTGCGCAACGTCAGAACAATGCGGCTCGAAGTTCGTACAAATAATTTCGGCGCGCAGCAGCTTTACGCCCGCGCCGGTTACACGGTCGCGCAGCGAATGAACCAGTATTACGCTAACGGCGGCGACGGTTTTTTAATGATTAAATCGTTGGTTTGAACAATAGATGAGAGGATAGATCATTATGCTAGCGGGAATTTTATCAAAGATTGGTTTAGAGCATAGAGGGGGATACCAGGAAAAATTTGCCGAAAGCGGATGGCGCGTTTTTGAACAAGCGTTAGACGAAACGCGCAATCGTCAGCAGAGTTATCTTTCGTTGGGGCATTTGTTAAATGCCCTTGCCGTTGAAAGTCCCGATGTTTTTAACGATGTAATGTTGCGCGCCCAAGTTGAGCCGACGAAAGCACGGGAATTTATTGGAGAAAGCCTTGAGAGCATTCCCAAAAGCGCATCGAAAGGCGTGCGCATTGCACCGGAAGTTACTTCGCTGTTCCGGCAGGCGCAAGATACGGCGCAAAAATCGGGACGCAAAATTGAAGCGGTGGATTTAGGGCAGGTGCTGTCAAAAGGCAAATTTGAATTTCCGCGACTCGTAAATTGGAAAGTCGTGTAAAGCCGAAATTTCACTATTTTATTTTTATTTGAAGGCAAGAAATCCGAAAACCGCCGGAACGTGAAAACCCGGTGTTTCGGTGAAAGTAGGCTGCCAAGCGAGATAACCGCGCGTTTCGCCGCTGCCGACACAGCGAAATAAATTTGTTCGCCAAGTTTCGCCCGCTTTGGGCTTTCTGCCGAAAGCGCGCTCAAATTCGACGGTGAAAACGACGGTAAAAGAATTTTCTCCAATACGCGCCGCCGTTTTCATTCCGGCGTTATAAGTTTTGTCGGTTTCGCGTTTTTCGGGCAATTGATGAATCGCAAAATCGAGCCATTCGCCCGTCGGCGCGATTTCAAATTCATAATATTTTTCAGGCGCATTCAGATCCGGCGCAATGAAAATCTCGCAGACATCGCGCTCCCAAAGCTCGTTGGCTTCCGCTTCAAGATTCGGATTTCGGTTAATGATAAACGGCTCGTCTTGTGTGCAATCAAAACGCACAAAAAGCCGGTTTTCGCTCCACAAAATTCTTGCGCTCGCGCATCGTTCGGTGGGCGCGTGTTCGCCTGACCAATAGCGATTTATTTCGACCGACTCGACTTGCCGCCAAATCTCATTATCGAAATCTTCGAGCCTGATTTCCTCCGCCGTAAAAAAGGCGTTGATTCGATTTTTCATAAAAATCAGTCGTCGGTTTGCCAGAATTTTCCGGTCACAAACCAAATGACGCCCGGAATTGTCGCTATCAGACCGATTCCGATTGTGACCTGACGAAGCGAGAAATTGAAATCGTCGAGTAAAACGCCGACCGCATAGTTTGAGCCTGCCAACATTAAAGTTAAAAGACAAAGCTCGGCGGCGAAAACCCGACCGCGAAATTCGTCGTCCACATATTTTTGCATCAAAGCGGTCGAATTAATCCAGATCAAGCTTCCGCCCGCGTAAGCGGCGAGCAGCAAACAAATTGCGAGCGGATAATTTTCGGTCGTCCCAAACAGTGCAAAAAAAGTACCGATAAAGAAAAACGCCGCGCCGAGCGAATTTTCCAGGCTCCTGCGAGAGCCGCGCACGAATCTCTGGACGA
Source organism: Pyrinomonadaceae bacterium (assembly GCA_036388995.1). Classification (GTDB taxonomy): domain Bacteria; phylum Acidobacteriota; class Blastocatellia; order Pyrinomonadales; family Pyrinomonadaceae; genus JALZCH01. The sequence continues at coordinate 55,394 of DASVQU010000001.1, forward strand.
CAATCGGCGCGAACGCCGTGCCGATGCCGCGCACCGCGTAAAGCACGCCGATTCCGATTTCGCCGCTGCCCGCGATTGGAAAAACTTTCTCTCCGTAAATTGCCAGCAATGTCAGCGTTCCGCCCGCGATGCACTGCGCCGGTTTCGCCAGCATCACGGCTAAAACGCGCGGTCTGCGCCAGACGTATTTTAAACCTTCGAAAACGTCTTCAATCCCGGTGGCGCGCAAGACGGTTAATTTTTGTTTTTCGCGCGGCGGACGCGGCGGCAAATTTAAACCTAAAAACAAGAAGGCGGACAGCAAATAAGTCGCCGAATCAAGAACAAATGCAGCATCCGTTCCGAGCGCGGCGGTCGCAAAACCTCCGATTGCCGCGCCGGTCGTCAGCATCGCCGACCAGGTGACGGCGGTAATTCCGTTTGCGGTCAGCAAATCTTTCGGCTCAACGACCGACGGAATCGAAGCCGACCGCGCCGGTTCAAAAAATGTTGACAAAACAAGCTGTAAAACGGTAAGAAAATAAATTAGCCACGCGTCTTCCGGTCGGCGAATGAACAAAAATCCCAGAACGACCACGGCGCGCCCGAGATCAGCGGCAATCATCACCTTTTTACGGTCAAAACGGTCGGCGATCACGCCTGCAAGCGGGCTGGAAAAAACGGTCGAAAGAAATCTCGTGACCAAAATCAATGCCACGGCTTGTCCCGATCCGGTCAATTTAAGAGCGATGGCGTAAAGCGCAATCGTGTTAAACCAATCGCCGAGCTGCGAGACGACTTGTCCGAGCCAGAGCCTGCGAAAATTCGGGTTCTCGCGCAGCAGCTCAAAATAGCCGCGCGGCGATTGGTCGGTTTCTTCGGCGGCTAAATCCATAACGGAAAATTAAAAGTTACATCGCCGGACGGAATTTCGGCAACCGGGATTCTTCCAAACTGACACGCCATTTTGAACGATTTTATCGCTTTTTAATCGTCAAAACTTATAGCTGAAATTCACGCCCTTGATTTTATAAGGGCTTACGGACAAGGAACGAAATTTGTAAGAGAAAAGCAAGCCGACGCCCCCACGCCCGGCGGATCAAGGAGTAAATCTCAGGTGAAAGTTTTTAATCCAGACGACAATCGCGCGACAAATTTTTTCCGGCTTTTGCTTTCAGCAACGGCGGCGATTGTCTCGATTTGGGCTTTATTAAATTGTTTTTATTTAACGGCGGCGGAAATCGGCGTCTTGACGGGCTTGATTTGTCTGTCGTTTATCGCCGGTTTGTTTCCGATTAAAGTTCCCGACACGCAAACCACTATCACGGCTGCCGACGCGCTCGTTTTTCTCGCTCTAATTTATCTGGGAGTTCCGGCGGGCATTGTTGCCGCTGGAGTTGCGGCTTTTGCCGGAGGGTTGAGAGCCGAAAACAAAGTTGAAGAAAAACTAACCTGCGCCGCAATTTCGATTATCGGCGCGTTCGGCGCGGGGCAGGCTTTTTATTTCGCGCTCAAACATTACGCCGGAATTCCGCAGCAGCCGCTCGCCAACAGCCTGCTTGAAATCGAAGGTTTCGCACTCGTGCTGGTGATTGCGGCTTTTGTTCAATTCCTGCTGATGAGCCTGCTTTCCGGTTGGTTTCAGGCGCTGAAAACCAATCAATCCTTTGCCAAAATCTGGACGCGAGACATTTTGTCCTGTTCGTGGAGTTGTTTTGTCGGCGCGCTGGCAGCCGGAATCGTGCAATATTCCGAAGTGCATTGGGGCGCAGCGCACGGCGTAATCAGTTTGCCGCTCGTCGCTTTGCCCTACATCGCTTACAAATTACATTTCCGGCGAATGAACGAGAAAAATCGGGAAATCGCCGAAATCAATCGCGTTCAGCTTTCCGCCGTGCAAACGCTCGCCGCCGCGGTTGATGCGCGCGAACAGACTTCGCCCGGTCACACGCGGCGCGTTCAAATCTACTCAATCGGGCTGGCAAATGCGTTGAGATTGCCTTCAAACGATCTGAAAGCTCTCGAAGCCGCCGCGCTTTTGCACGACATCGGCAAGCTCGCGGTTCCCGATCATATTTTGAACAAACCCGGACGCCTTTCGCGCCCGGAAATGGACAAAGTGAAAGTACACGCCGCCGTCGGCGCCGATATTCTGAAAAAAGTCGCTTTTCCGTATCCGGTCGTGCCGACCGTTTTGCATCATCACGAGCGTTGGGACGGCGCAGGCTACCCGGAAGGTTTATGCGGCGAAGAAATCCCGATTACCGCGCGCGTTCTGGCGATTGCCGACTCTTACGATTCGATGCGCGAGCCGCGTTCCTATCGTCCTGCGCTTGACCGCGACGAAGCACGCCGCGCTTTGCTTGCCGGAGCGGGAGCGCAGTTCGACCCGCGTCTGGTTGATGTTTTTTTGCGAAACGTCAAGCATTTTGAAATCGAAATCGAAACCGCCGGAGTCGCTCACGAATCAGAATCGCCTGTAAAAGACGCGAAAAGCGAGCTTCGCACGCTGGGAGATTCGTCTCTCACAATCAATTATTTTGAGGAAATCAAACGCGCGAATCTCGAAGTTTTCGCGCTTTACGATCTGGCGTGCGCTTCAAGCTCGTCGCTGAATTTGGAGGAAACCGTCACGTTTTTTGTCGAGAAAGTCCAGCAGCTTGTCCCGCTCGAAACCTGCGTGGTTTATCTCTACAATGAACGCGGCGAAACGGCTTTTGCGGCGCATTCCGTCGGCAAAAACGCTGCGCTGCTGCGCAACCGAACCGTTAAGCTCGGCGAAGGCGTCACCGGATTTGTTTTAAAAAATCAAAAATCGGTTTGCTCGGTCAGCCCTGCGCTCGATTTTAGCGCCGAATATCTCGAAATCGCGCAAAATTATACGACTATGGCAGCGCTGCCGCTCAAATCCGGCGACAAGCTCATCGGCGCAATCGCGGTTTATTCGGAAAATCTGCTCGGTTACGAAGAAGAGCATTTGCGGCTGCTCGAAACCGTTTCGCACATTGCCGCAAACGCGATCTGGCGGACGATTCAACACGCCGAAACCGAATCGCGCGCGCTGACAGATCCGATGACCGGATTGCCGAACGCCCGCTGCTTGCAGCTTCATTTTGAAAAAGAATCAGCGCGCTCGCGCAGAGACAATCGCCCGTTTCAAGTCGTGATGCTCGATTTGGACGAATTTAAAGCCGTCAACGACACGTTCGGTCATAAAGCGGGCGATATGATGCTCAAGGAAATCTCGAAAGTAATGCGCGCGCAGCTCCGCGAATATGATTTTCTGGCTCGTTACGCCGGCGACGAATTCGTCGCAGTCGTGCCGGAAACGCCCGGTTTTCCGATTGAAGAGCTGTGCCGCCGTATTGAACAGGCTGTTCTGGATTTTTCTCTTCCCGTCGGCAACAAAGGCTCGGCGCGAGTCGGAATTTCAATCGGCGCGGCGTGTTTTCCGCGCGACGGCGAAACGCTCGATCAGGTTTTGATCGCCGCCGACCATAATATGTACTCGACAAAAGCCGCACACAAACGTGCACGGCAAAACAAAGTTAGCGCGCTCGATACGCTGGATTTACTCGAAATTCAAGACGCTTCGACCATCATCAGCTAAAAAAGCTGCATCCGAAGACTGTGAAAATTCGTTTTAATTTTCGGATGAAACCGAGAGCTTATATATTTTTTATCTTAATTCTTGGCTGTGCTTCATTTAGCACAGCCTGTAGCTTTTTCAGCGCGAAAAGCAACGGTCAAACCGCGAAAGATACCGTTGTCCAGCCCATTTCCGGCGAATACGGAAAAGCGCAGCGAATAGCGACGATTCAAGACGCTTTCGTCACGGAAAGCAGCGGTTTAGCTGTGTCGCGCCGTAACAAAGACACTTTCTGGACGCATAACGATTCGGGCGACGACGGTTTTCTTTACGCTTTTGACAGGAGCGGAAAACGTCGCGGAATCTTTCGAGTCGCGGGCGCGAAAAACTACGATTGGGAAGACATCGCCGCTTACACCGACCGGAAAACCGGCGAAAATTATCTTTTCATCGGCGACATCGGCGACAACGGGCGCAAGCGTTCCGAAATCGTCATTTATCGCGTACGCGAGCCGGAAATAAAACCGGATGACGCAAAATCAACAAAGAAAAATGCGCGTAAAATCGAGGGCGCCCAAGCGATTCGCGTCAAATATCCGGACGCGAGCCGCGACGCCGAAACGCTGCTCGTCAATCCGGCAAACGGCGATTTATACATCGTCAGCAAATCTTTAATTGGCAGCGCGGACGTTTATAAGCTCGCCGCCGGATTTCAAATTAATAAATCAAATACTCTCCAACATCTCGGCAGCGTCAATGTGCCGAGCATCACGCCCGGATTTTTAACCGGCGGCTCGGTTTCGCCCGATGGCAAACGAATTGTTTTAAGCGATTATTTCGCCGCTTACGAATTTGTCCTGCCCGCGAAAGCAAAAAACTTTGACGAAATCTGGAAACAAACAGGCGCTGCGATTGATTTAGGCGAGCGCGAACAAGGTGAAGCGATTTGCTACGGTTTGGACGGAAAAACCCTTTATGCGACGAGCGAGAAAAAATCTTCTCCGCTGATTGAAGTCCAAAGAAAGTGAGCAGTAAGCGGTGAGCAGTGAGCAGATGTTTTTACTGCTCACTGCTCACCGCTTACTGCTCACTTTTGCTTAAGCGCCTTGCTGATTGTCAGGCGGAATAACCAATTCCTGTCCGACTTGAATCATATCGGGGTCTTTGATTTTGTCCCGATTTGCGTAAAAGATTTGCATATAATGCGAGCCGTCGCCGTAATGGTTTTTGGCGATTTTCCATAAGCTGTCACCGGATTGGACGGTGTAAGTTTGCTGTTGCTGATTAGCGGCGGCTTGTTCGTATTGTTGTTGCTGCGCGTTGACTTGTAAATCCAAATCGCCATAACTCGAATCAATCGAATTAAACGCGCCGACGATTTGGTCAGCCGACGATTGATCCGAAGCCGTGATTCGCGCGATAAGACGGTCGCCTTCGACATAAAGTCCCTCAACTCGCCCGCCCATTGAATCCGCCATATTCAGCGCCGAAAGATATTTTCCTTTCAAACGTGCAAATTTCTGCTCTGAGTTTTCGGTTTGCTCCTGCGCTTGCGAAGAGCCGTAGCCGAACATTTTTCCAATTGAATCAAAAAGTCCCATTTCCCATGTTCTCCTTCTAACGATTTCGGTTGATTTTTTAAATTATGTACTGCTTCGAACAGCAAGGCAAGAAATTTATTTTTACAATCGCGTAAATTTTGTGGAAAGACAAAGCTATTAAAACTTTTTGGATTTTAGCTTTCAATGCGCAGCAGAAATGTTGCGCATCCCTTACCCCGCTTCTCACGACAGTTTTTATCATCTTGCAAACCTTTCAAACCGACAAATTAATGTTGGCAACCCGTACTGAAAAATCCATAGCCGGAAATGCAGCCCCGACGGCGGGCGAAACTTCGCCGATTCTCATCATTTCCGAACAAGCGGATAAATCATTTTGTTCGTTTCTCGAAAACGACAATTTCAAGATTTTCCTCGCCTCGGACGCGGTTTCGGCGCTCGATCAATTCGATTTGCACTCACCGGAACTCGTTTTGCTCGAATCTTCGTTTTCCGAAGTTTCACCCGTCGGTTTGTGCGAGCTTTTGCGCGCGAAAAAAGGGCGTGAGCATCTGCCGATTTTAGTTTTTTCCACCAAAATCGAAGACGAATTGGAAGAAACGGCTTTCGATTGCGAAGCCGACGATTTTTTGCGCGTTTCGATTTCGGAAAAAGAATTTTTGTGGCGCGTCCGCAAACAGCTTCAAGCGGGGCGCGAACGCCGCGCTTTTGTCGGAGAAAACCGCGTTTCATCTTTTTTGTCCGAGCTTGGTCGCAATTTGCTCGTGACGCTCGAACCCGAACAGGCTTTGACGCAAACCGCCGCCGCGACTTACGAAGTCACGGAAGCCGCCGCCTGCGCTGCCGCCGCTTTAATTACCGGAAATTCCGCCACCGTTTCGTCTTTCAACCGCGAAGGCTCGGCGGAAGGCGCTTCGGAGATTTACCCGGAACGACTCAAAAAATGGCTGCAAACCGAAGCAGTCGAATCGGCTCTGCTCACCGAGCAGCGCGATTTTCTTCTTAAAGATGAATTTCACCAATGCGAATATCTCGCGCCTTTGATTATCGGCGACCGGACGAAAGGCGCGCTCGTCGTCGGTTTCGATAACATCAACGATTGCACCGAGGAAAACCGCCGCATTATTGATGCCGCCGCCGAATTAGCGGCGATGTCGGTTCACATCACGTCGCTTTACGACGCCGCGCTCAATGCTTCGGTTTATTTCGCTCAGGAAGAGCAAAAACGCTTTACCGAAGCGATTCTCGATGCGCTTCCGGTTTCGCTTTACGCGATTGACAAAGATTATCGGGTTGTCGCCTGGAACAAGCATCGCGAGCTTGGAAAACAGGGGATTCCGCGCGAATCGGCAATCGGGCGCAACGTTTTCGACGTTCTCCCGCGCCAGCCGCGCGAAACGCTCGAACGCGAGTTTGAACGCGCTTTTGTGACGGGAAAAATCGAGCGCGTCGAACAAAAAACGACCGATGAAAATGGTGCAGCGAAACATTGGCTCGTCAGCAAAGTACCGATGCGCGATTCCGCGACGGGCGAAGTCTCGCACGTAATCAGCGTCGGCGAAGACATTACGGCTCGCGTCGAAGCGACGCACGCCGTCGCGCGCGCAGAAAAATTAGCCGCCGTCGGGCGTCTCGCCGCAGGCGTGGTTCACGAAATCAACAATCCGCTGGCAACGATTGCCGCCTGCGCCGAAGCTCTCGAAGCGCGAACCGACGAAGGCGCTTACGGAACAGGCGAAGACGCCGACGATTTGCGCGATTATCTAAACTTAATCCGCAGCGAGGCTTTTCGCTGCAAATCAATCACCAACGGTCTGCTCGATTTTTCGCGCGTTCGCACCGGCAGACAAATGCTCGCCGATGTTGCCCAAATCGTTCGCTCTTCGACGAACCTTCTCGGACATCAGAAACGCGGCAGAAACGTCGAAATTGCGGTTGAAATCAATTCCGATTTGCCCAAAGTTTCCGCCGACGAAGGACAAATTCAACAAGCCATTATCGCGCTGGCGACGAACGCGATTGACGCGATGCCCGACGGAGGACGTTTGACGTTTCGCGCTTATGCCCGTCGTCAAAGGGTTTTTCTCGAAATCGAGGACACCGGAATCGGCATTCCGCCGGAAAATATCGCTAAAATTTTCGAGCCATTCTTTACGACCAAAGAAGTCGGCAAAGGAACTGGTTTAGGTTTGGCTGTCTGTTATGGTATAGTTACCGAGCACGGCGGAAGTCTCAACGTCCGCTCCACCGTCGGAATCGGTTCGACATTTACCATTTCGCTTCCAATTAAATTTGATAATGCCCCTGAAAAATGATTCGGTTTTCGGATTAGAAATTTTAAAACCCCCATCTTCGCCTTATAATCCGAAATCTGAAATCTGCAAATTACAATGACTCGTTTGCTTGTAGTTGATGACGAAACCAATTTGCGTTTGGTGATTCAAAAAGAATTGCGCCGTTTAGGTTACGACACCGAAGTCGCCTCAGACGGCGAAGAAGCCTGGTCTTTGCTTGAGAAAAAAGAATACGACGTTCTGCTCTGCGACATTTCGATGCCGCGCTTGAACGGCATCGATCTGCTGCGCCGCATCCGCGACCGCCGCCCGAATCCGCCCGAAACGATTATGCTGACCGGGCAGGCGACGGTTGATTCGGCAATCGAGGCGATGAAGCTCGGCGCTTACGATTATTTGACCAAGCCTTACCGAATCGTCGAGCTTTCCGCGCTCGTCAAAAAAGCGTCGGAAAAACGCAATCTTCGCACTGACAATCAACGCCTGCGCGCCACAATCGAACGATGCAGCATTCCGCAAACCGACATCATTGCCGAATCAAAAGCGATGAAGGAAACTCTGCGGCTCGTCGAGCGCGTCGCTCCGTCGGACGCTTCGGTTTTGGTTACTGGCGAATCGGGAACGGGCAAAGAGCTGATCGCGCAGGCAATTCACCGAATGTCGAAACGCGCGAGCAATTCTTTCGTTGATTTAAACTGCGCCGCGCTGCCCGATTCGCTTCTTGAATCTGAGCTTTTCGGTTACGAATCAGGCGCGTTTTCAGGCGCTAAAAACCGCAAGCTCGGTCTTTTTGAATTAGCCGACGGCGGCACTCTGTTTTTGGACGAAATAATGGAGATGCCGATGGCGCTGCAATCGAAATTGCTCCGCGCGCTCGAAACCCGCTCGTTTTTCCGCGTCGGCGGGACTCGCAAAGTCGAAGTCAACGTCCGGCTCGTCGCCGCGACGAATCGCATTCCCGAAGAAGCGGTCAATGAAGGCGCTTTCCGTATGGATTTGCTTTACCGCGTCAACACTTTCGGCATTCATCTGCAACCCTTGCGCGAACGCCGCGACGACATCGAACCGCTCGCCAGACATCTGCTCAAACAGCTCGCGGGCGCGAACGCTCCGAAATTGTCGAAAGATGCTCTCGAAGCCCTGCGCGCTTACAAATGGCGCGGCAACGTCCGACAATTGAAAAATTGCCTGGAGCGCGCAGTTCTGCTGTGTGACACGGGCGTAATTACCATCAGAGAATTGCCGCCGGAAGTTGCCGGAACCGACAAAAGCGTTCAAGTTCCGGTCTTTTCCAACGGAAACGGCACGCCGCATTTTGTCGGCGCAAACGGCAACGGTGCAGTCAACGGCAACGGTGCAATCAACGGAAACAGCCACGTCTCAGTCGCCGCAACAAACGGAAACGGCTCGCCGCTCGCCCTGCACGAAGTCGAACGCCAGCAAATCATCCACGCTCTCGAACAAACCAACTGGCACCGAGGTAAAACCGCCGAATTGCTCGGCATTTCTCCCTCGACGCTTTACCGCCGCCTGCGCGAATACAATCTCGATAATTAACAAATAAATTCACCACAGAGGACACAAAGGACATAGAGGATAAAACAATAAAAACCTCTGTGTCCTTTGTGTCCTCTGTGGTTTCTTTTTTTTATCGCTATTTAAGTTTAATTTTAGAAGGATTCTCGCGGGCGAGACGATTGGCGCGTTCGTTTAAATCTTCAGCGGCGTCCCAGAGTTTTTGGAAATTTTCCTGATTCACGGCGAAATCGGATTTGGCGCGCTCGATTTCTTCCGGCTTGTTGCTTCCGAATTTGTCGCGCAAATCTTTGGCGACTTTGAGCCGAAATTCGTAGGCGTCAATTTGCTTTCTCAAGGCTTCTTTTTTCAAACGCAGATATTCCGAGAAAATTTCATTAGTTTTTTTTCCGGCGGCTTCGCTGACTCTGGTGTAAGCCAATTCGCCCAGACTCAAGCCTTCTTCAATCGCATTTATCAGTTCTTCCAATATTTGCTGTGTCCGCGCCGTGTCGCGCTCGCGCATCGCGTCCTGCAAATCGTCGAGTTTTTTGGCGTTGGCTTTGTGAATTTTGCCGATTTTAATTAAATTTTCGTTGGCTTTTCCGGCGAGCTGATTTGCTTCGCCCGTTTCGTCGCCAAACGAAAAAATGCCGCCGCTGCTCGAATCGCCGGAATCCGAGCCGCCGCACGCCAGAGCAAACGCGGCTAAAATTAAAATTGTCGAAACGAGATTTTTCATCGCTCAATAATACGCAGGTTTTGATTCGACTTGCGCCGCCAGATGAAGCCGTCCAAAACGTAATGCGTTATTTGCGGCAAAGCGAGCAGCGGCACAAAATACATTTTCCAATCCTCAAAATTCCAGCC
>DASVQU010000002.1:0-12734 GCA_036388995.1 Pyrinomonadaceae bacterium
GTTTAGAGGCGGTCTTCGACCGCCGTGTTAAATGACAATGGCGGTCGAAGACCGCCTCTAAACGGTCAAAATCGGTTTTAAAAACGATTTATTTCGTACTGAAAAACGCGCTCGTGGCACCGGCAACACGCCGCCGCAAACCGCCGAACATTCCGCCGAAAAACCGGGAAACACGACCGTAAACCGGGCTGGTTGCGAGATCGTCGAAAATCGAATAAAAAACCGGAACAGCCAGCAATGTTAAAAGCAAACAGAGCGATTGACCGCCGACGACGAGAACGCCGATTGAACGGTTTGTTCCCGCGCCCGCGCCGGTCGAAACGACAAGCGGAATCATTCCGGCGACGAGCGCAATCGTCGTCATCAAAATCGGACGCAAACGGTCGCGATTTGCCTGAATAATCGCGTCATAGCGTTCCATTCCTTTTTGCCGCAAGCCGTTTGTGTGGTCAATCTGCAAAATCGCGTTCTTCTTAACCACGCCGAACAAGAGCAGCAAGCCTAAACCGGAAAAGATATTGACGGTCTGCCCGGCAATCAGCAAGCTCAAAATTCCGAACGGAATCGAAAGCGGCAGCGTCAGCAAAATCGTGACGGGGTGAATAAACGACTCAAACTGCGCCGCTAGCACGATGTACATAAAGACGAACGACAGGACGATGGCGACGAGAAAATAAAATCCCGCTTTGCTCATTTCCTTCGATTGTCCGACGTAGCCGGTCGTGTAACCAGGGGGCAGACTCAATTCTTTAACAGCCTGATTAATTGCCGTTTGAATATTTGCCGCCGAACCGCCCGGTTTCGTATTTGCCAGAAGCGTGACCTGCCGCTGGCGATTGAGTCGGTCAACCGCGCTCGGTCCCGTTCCTTCCGACACTTTGACAACGCGGTCGAGCGTCACCCAGCCGACTTTGGTCGAAGGCAAGATCATTCGTTTCAAACCTTCGACATCGGCGCGGTAATTATTAAGAGCGCGAACGCGCACCTCGTATTGATCCGTTCCCTCGTTAAAATTCGTCGCTTCCTGTCCGGCGACAAGCGTGTTCAGAGCCTGCGAAACATCGCCGACGCGGACGCCCAGATCAGCCGCCGTGTCGCGGTCAACCGTTAATTGAAGCTCCGGTTTCCCGCTAATCAAAGTCGAGTCAACATCCACCGCGTCTGGAATCGTTTTCATTTTTTCGAGCAATTTCGCCGAATAGATTTCAAGCTGTTTCAAATCCGGTCCGGCAATCAAAAACTGCACATTTGCGTTGCGGAAACCGCCGCCCGAAAACGCCTGAACCTGCTGGACGCTGGTTCGGAGTTCCGGCGGGTAATTCGTCATCAACTCGCGCGCTTTGACCATCAATTCTTCCTGCGAAAGATCGCGTTCGCCGACATCGGAGAGCTTGACGTAAATCGTGCCGCTGTTGACGATTTGCTGCTGCCCGCCGCCGACAGTCGTTAAAGTGTCGGTGACGCCTTCGATTTTGCGAAGGTCTGCGGCAATGCGTTCAAACAACGCTCCTGTCGCCGATAAGCTGTAGCCTTCGGGCGCGCGAATCGAAAGCTCAAACTGCGATTGATCGTCAACCGGCAAAAAGTTTTTGCCGACGAACATAAACAGCGGAATAATGCTCAGAAAAACCAGCACGCACAACCCGACAATCAGCCAGCGATGATTCATCGAAAATCTCAAAAGCCAGGTGTAAGTGTTGTCAATATAACGATAAAAACCCGCTTCTTTGCTGTCTTTCCTGCGAACAGGCTTGCGGTTTTCAATCATTTCGTCGCCCTGAATCTCTTCGCTTGGGGGAATCTCCGTTTCTTCTTCTTTTTTCTTATGCGGTTTAATCAAACGCGCCGCAAGCATCGGCGTCAAAGTGAATGAAACAATCAGCGAAACGCCGACGGCAAACGCCGCCGTTAAACCGAACGACGACATAAAGCGCCCGACAATGCCGCTCATAAATCCGATGGGAACGAAAACCGCCATCAGCGAAAGCGTCGTCGCCAGAACCGCAAGACCGATTTCTCTGGTTCCTTCAATTGCCGCCTGAAACGGCGACATTCCTTTTTCTTCGACAAAGCGGTAGATGTTTTCCAAAACCACAATCGCGTCGTCAATTACGATTCCGACCATCAAGGTCAATGAAAGCATCGTAATTGAGTTAAGCGTGTAGCCCATCGCGTACATCAACGCAAACGTCGAGATAATCGAAGTCGGAATTGCCAGCGCGGCGATAATCGTTGTGCGAAAGCTCCACAAAAACAGGAACACGACAATTGACGCTAAAATACCGCCCACGATCAAGTGTTCTTCGATGGCGTGCAGCGAGTTTTCAATAAAAATCGAGTTGTCGCCGACGACGCGCATTTGATAGTTTTGCGGCAGCGTCGGCTGAATTTCATTTAATCTTTCTTTAACCGCGTGCGCGACGGCGACTGTGTTTTGTCCAGATTGTTTCGAGACAATCAGCGTCACTGCGGGCTGACCGTTCAAGCGCGCTTCCGTTCGGACTTCTTCGGCGCCGTCTTCGACATAGCCCAAATCTTTTACTTTGACTTGATAAGCGCCGCGCGTGGCGACGACGACGTTGGCAAATTCTTCCGGTTTTTTGATTTTACCAAGCGTGCGGACGCTTGTTTCGGTCGCGCCTTCGTCCAATCTTCCGCTCGGAAACTCTGCGTTTTGAATCCGCAAAGCAGTGGTAATTTCCGCCGGCGTGACGTTGTATGAGCGCATTTTGTCCGGGTCAACCCAAACGTTAATTTGGCGGTCGCGTCCGCCGATAATCGTTATTTGTCCGACACCGTTGATTGATTCGATGCGCTCTTTAATTTTATTTTCGGCGACTTGCGTGACATCTCTCAAAGAAGTCGGGGCGGAAACGACGATTCTCAAAACAGGCGCGGCATCCGTGTCGAGCTTTTGCACAGTCGGCTGCTCGGCGGTTTCCGGCAAGTTGGGAATTACTGTCTGAACGCGATTTTCGATTTCCTGCGCGGCGACGTTTACGTCTTTTTCCAACACAAACTGAACGAAAACCTGTGAAATGCCTTCAATCGAAGTCGAGCGCAATTCGTCAATACCGCTGACCGTGTTGACAGCTTCTTCGACTTTTTCGGTAATCTCGGTTTCGATTTCCTGCGGCGACGCGCCCGGATTGATGACCGTCACGGTAATCGTCGGAAAATCAATCTTCGGAAAAAGATCAACGCCGAGAGAGAAAAACGAAAACGTCCCGACCGTCACGAGCGACATAATCAACATCGTGGCGAAAACCGGACGCTTAACACAAACTTCTGCTAACCACTGCATAAAAATTGGTTCGTTGTTCGTTGTTCATTGTTCGTTGTAAATTGCTTTTTGCAACGAACAACGAACGACGAACAACGAACAAAACTATTGATTGACTTGAACTCCATCGTAGATTTGTTCCAGATTACCGGTTGCAACTCTTTCGTCCGGGGCGACACCGTTTTTGACTTCGACCATTTCGTTTTCGACTTCGCCCAGCGTGACGATTCTTTCCTGCGCGCGTCCGTCTTTGACGACGTAAACGCGGGCGGTCGTGCCTTCCTGACGCACGGCTGAAGTCGGAACCATCACGGCGCGCCGAGATTCGGGCAACAGGATTTTTACGCTCGCAAACTGTCCGGGTTTCAACAGCCCGTCAATGTTATTGACTTCCGCCTCGGCAGTCATCGTCCGCGAAGTCGGATTCAAGCCCGGAACAATTCTGACAATCGTTCCCGCAAACTGCCGATCCGGGTAAGCGCTCGTCGTCAACGAAATTGATTGCCCGACGCGCGCTTGCCCGATTGATTGTTCCGGAACGTCAATTCGCATTCGGAGCGGATTTGTCCGCACAATCGTCGCAATTTTGCCGGTCGTGCCGATAAATTCGCCCGCGTCGGCGTTGCGCTCCTGAATTGTTCCGCTGATCGGCGAATAAATTGTCGTGTCGGTAATCGCTTTTTGCGCCGAAGCGATTTGCGTTTGGGCGGCATCCGCCGCACGCTGTGCGGCAGTGACTTGCGCTTGCGCCGTTTCGACTTGCGCCTGTGCGGTGCGAATCGCGGCGAAACGCTGGTTTGCGCCGTTCAAAGCCGCTTCGTATTGCGAGCGAGCCGTGTCGCGTTGCGCTTTTTGCTGGTCGTATTGTGAGCGCGAAACGTCGCCGGTTTCAATCAGGCGTTCAAAACGAACGAGTTGTTTTTCCGCCAATTCGAGCGCCGCGCGCGCCGCGCCGACTTCGGCGACATTGTTGACGTTAAAAGTTTGGTTCTCGCCAAGCCCTAATTGGGCACGAACTTGTCGGACGTTTGCCTGAGCCTGTTCGACTCCCGCGCGAGCCGAATTTACTTGCGATTGAGCCTGAGCGTATTGCGCCTGGGCTTGTTCAAGCCGAATCCGCGCGTCGCGGTCGTCGAGCTTGACTAACACATCGCCGCGATTGACGTAGCCGCCGACATCGAAATTAACCGACACAACTTTTCCGCCAACTGTCGGCGCAACGTCCGTTTGCTGATCGCTTGCCAGATTTCCGGTCGCTTCAAAAAACTGCGGCAGCTCGCGCAAAACCGCCGGAGCAGCCGCGACATTGACAACAGTCGGCTGCGCGGCGTTCGCGTTTTTATTCGATTCCGCCCGCGAACCGCTGCAAGCTGCAAGTGCAGCGGCGAAAACTAATGTAAAAATAAATAGCGTTATTTTATAAAATGAAAACTTCATTGTTCCGCCTTCATCCCTGATCCTTGATTTTGATGCCGCCAAGTAAAATCTCGGTAAACTGGCGCGCGGCTTCTTCGTCGGAAATATCTAAAAGCCGCCGTTTCTTATCCCACAAAATATTATTGAGCGAATGATGAATCAGCATTCCGACAAACGCGCGAACGACGACGCGCGGCTGAACATCAAGTCGAAAAGCGCCGTCCTGCTGCCGCTGTTCGATATAACCGCCGAGTCGGTCGTACATTTCAGCGACAAAACCCTCAAAAAACATCTGCGCCAATTCGTGACCTTCAAGCGCCGAAAAAAAGAGCAGACGCATAAAATCCACATCTTCCTGATGATGTTTCATCGCGCCGAGACCGAGCTGATAAAAAATCTGGTAATCGTCTTTCCTCTCAAAAATTTCGGCAATCTCCGACATCTTATCGCCGCCTCCGCCGTGGCAAATCTGATGATCGAGAATCGCTTTGTAAAGCTCTTGTTTGGTTGTGAAATGACGGAAAATAATCGCTTCAGACACACCTGCGGCAAGCGCGATTTCGCGCGTAGTCGTCCCGCCGAATCCGCGCTGTGAGAATAATTCCATCGCAACTTGCAGGATTTGCAAACGCCGGTCGTCGGCAGCCATTCTGCCGGAAGCGTTTTTTAATAAACACGAATCAGGGTTCAAATCTTCTCCTCTAAAAGCAAAGTAAGCACTTACTTACTTTGCCCGAAAATAAATTTTATGTCAAGAAAAAACAACTTCCAATTACGAATTTCAAATTACGAATTACGAATGAAGGAATTTTTTTTTAATTCGTAATTCGTAATTTGAAATTCGTAATTGAACATAGTTTATTTTAATTTCGTATCAACCTTTTGCAGTCATTAAAGCATCGGACAGGCGAGAAAATCAGCAATCGTGACTGAAATATTTATTTGAGATAGGAGAATTTAGAAATGTCAGAATACGATGAATTATCAGACAACCGCGCGCTCGTGCGCTCGACGCCGCCGAACGGCGAAGACGCCGCGACAACGCAAACCCCGACGGAAGATTGGCGCGCGCAGGCGCAGGTTTACGGGCAGCAGGCGACCGACGCTTTGAACAAAGCGAAAGGTTACGCGCAGGAATATTTGGGACAAGCGGGAGATAAATTCAAAGATTTGCAGAACAAAGATTTGAATCAAATTACCGAAGAAGCCAAGGATTTCGCCCGCCGCAAACCGGGTCAGGCGCTTTTGATTTCAGCAGCAGCCGGAATTGTTCTCGGCTTTCTTTTGAAGGGCAGACGCTAAAAGCTTTTAAAGTTTCAATTCTAAAAAGGCGGTTTTGCGACCGCCTTTTTTATTTATTCATCTGTTTCTTCAAGAAACGGTACTGTTGATCTTGATTTAACTCTACTGACAACAACGCTCGTCTGAAAACGCCTGACACTTCGATTGTCAATAAAGAGCCGGCGCGTTAAAGCCTCATAATCCTGCATATCCTTCGCGTCAATAATCAGAATAAAATCGGCGTTTCCCGTTACGTGATAGCACTGCATAACTTCCGGCGTATTTAGCACAAGTTTCTTAAACTCATCCAGAACCGAAGATATTAAACGTTCCTGTTCAAGCGTCACTTCGACGATAATTGTCAACAATCTACCGCTTGCCTGCGGCGAGATAATGGCTACGTCAGCTTCGATGATTCCATCTTTGCGCAGTCGCTTTAATCGGCGCTGAACGGCGGAAGGAGACAGATTTACCTGCTCGGCAATCCTTTCCGTTGAGAGCTGGTTGTTTTGCTGAACAATAGCAAGGATTTTTTTGTCGAATGAATCCATATCAAATCAATTTGCTGAATTTCAGCATAAATCACAAATAATTGCAGAATTTCGGCATTAAAATATCATATTTCAATAAATTTCGCCTTCGGGTTGGTGTTATCCTTTGAATCGTAAATCACGATTGAAATAAGGCGCATATGGCGGCGAGAATTAATCCTGTATTTTTGGATACCGAGCAGACCGGCGATGCTGATTTGATTCGCCGCATATCAAATAACGATGAAGCTGCTTTAGCCTTGTTTTATGACCGCTATCGAACAATTCTTTTCGGACTATTAGTTCGCATTCTAAACAACCGCGCGGAAGCCGAAGATATATTACAAGAGGTTTTTGTTCAGGTTTGGCAGCAGGCAAAGAGCTTTGACGGGGAACGGGGCAAGGTTTTTACCTGGCTTCTGACAATTACGCGCTGTAGAGCCATTGACCGATTACGATTTCTAAAAACACGAACACTTGCAGCAGAGCGAGCGGGCGCGAATAAACCGCTTTATATTGATTCAAAGATCGAGCAAAACTTAATTCTTCGCAAGCGTCAAATGGTGGTGCGAACGGCTTTGAGCGGATTGCCAGAAAATCAGCGCAGTTTATTGCTGATGGCATATTTCGACGGCTATTCGCAAACGGAGATTGCCGAGCGCGCAAATGTTCCGCTTGGAACGGTTAAAACGCGAATGCGAATGGGAATGACGAAACTACGTGAAACTCTGAATGCTGATTCGATTAATTGGTTATAAAAATCTTTTTTAGTCAATGTAGTAAAACATACAGAAATGCTGTAGAGTTTGTGTTATTGTTGAAACATTCATATCAGAATTGTTTTTCTGAATCACTCCAAAAAAAATAAGACAAGCAATTAAGGCTGTTGTCAGAAAGAGTTTTCGATAACTTTATTCTCATTAGAGACGGCTTCCTTGCTCGAACTGAGGGAAAATTTAGACCTGAATTATGAAAAAGAACACTCATACTGTCCTCTGTGTTGATGACAATATTGATACGTGCGAGCTTGTGCGTTTAATGTTTGAAGGCGATGGTTATAAAGTTGTTACCTGCCAGGACGGGCAGGAAGCTATCAGGCTTATCCGTTATGAAGACTTCGACGCGGTGGTTTTGGATTACCTGATGCCGGAGATTGACGGCATGGACGTTTGCCGCGCAATCAGAACGTTTAATAAAAATGTGCCTGTAGTTTTCTTCACCGCTTCGGCGCGAGAGAAAGATCGTGTTGCGATACTTGAATCGGGAGCGCAAGCCTTTCTGGTCAAACCGAATGATCTTAATATTCTGACTGAAACGGTCTTTCGATTGGTCGAGCAAAAGGAATCAACAATCAGCGCGGGTTAAATGTCGCAAAATTAATGTTCCGCGCAAAAACAGATTAAATAATCAAACTGCTGCGTAGCTTTCATATTGGCTTTTGATTGCTTCGTAACACTCGCACGTGACATCTTCCAAACCCTCTTTATCAATTATGGTGACTAATCCTCGGCGATAACTGATGAGTCCCGCTTCTTTTAGATTGATTGCCACTAATGTCACGCCGGGGCGGTGAACTCCGAGCATCTGTGCGATAAAATCCTGCGTTAAATGAAATTCAGTGCGTCCTGTTTTGTAACTGCTTATCAGCAGCCATTTTGCCAATCGCGCGATGATGTCGTGATGCGAGTTGCAGGCGGCGCATTGTGCACCCTCCATTAGAAAAGCAAAGATAAATTCCGATACCAATTGCGCCAGTAAACCTTCGCGTTTTAAAGCGGCTTGAAATCTGTCCGCTTTAATTCGCCAAGCCTCGCCGGGTATTTGCACAATTGACTCTCTCGGCGATTGTTTCTTTGACAAAGCTATTGTAGCCCCCGTCGTTCCCTGTTTCCCGATACAACCGGTTTCAACGCTGGCTCCGTCCTCGAATATGGTGACGGTTGAAACAAGACTATTTTCAGGAAAATAAACGTATTCGGCACGCTCGTGCGGACGATGAATAATGGCGTGACTCTTCATTTCTACAAATTGAAGGTCGGGCAAAAGCTCTTTGTATTCGTTTTCAGGCAATCTGGAAAGAATAACGTTATTAATTTGTGAATTCTCGCTATTTAATTTTCTGGTTTGTTGAAAATTGCGATTCTCGGAAGTGCTCATCATGAGACTTTCACCTTTCTGTCGTTAACGGTTAAAAATCCGAACAAACATCAAAAGGAAAAGTCTTCCGGGCTGGACCTGATGAGGATGTAAAAACTTACTGAAGTAAGTAAACAAGATGAATTTTACCATAAGAGGTTGAGAATCACTAATTACAATCCATGATGTTCTCAATCGTACAGAATCAACAATAACAACCGGATATTATTGTTATTACACTTCAAGGGGATGAGTTATTTTGAGGTTGGATAAATGAGAGAACCGGTTATTTTTCTGATTGAAGACGATGAAGACACACGCCTTCTTTTTAAAGAGATATTAAAAAAAAATGGTTACAAGGCACTGCTCGCAACTGATGAAGCGGATGCGCTTGATAGAGTAAGCTATGGACGCCTCGCAGTTGATTTGGTTTTAGTTGATCTGGTCGGAAAATCAACCGCAAAGATGTTGAAAACCGGTCGCCGCATTCGTCGGAGCGCAAAATTAGATGTGCCTCTTGTTACGATTGCCGGAGAGCATCACGATAATTTGCGCGGCAAAAACATTCAGATCGGAGAAAACGATTACGTCGTTTATCTTGAATACGGAGAAGAATTGTTTGATTTATTATCCAGCCTGACAAAAGGCTCTGCGAGCGAAAAACGCGGACTTAAGAATAACTCAAGTCAGCTCGCGTACAGTCACTTTTATAGAACAACTGAATAGCTCGGACACGGGGAAGGCAAGGCGGGGAAAGAAGGCGTTTCAACGGGAAACGCCTTTTCGTTTTCTCAAGCTCGGGTTAAAAGTGAATTAAGTTTTCAAAGATTGTTTTGATTATCAGGTTTGAGATAATCGTCATAACCCTTTTTGATTGCTTCGTAACACTTGCAAGACGCTTTTTCCAATCTCGCTCTGTCACAAATGGTAATTTCGCCGCGGCGATAATTAATAATTCCGGCTTCTTTCAGATTAAGGGCGACTAATGTTACGCCGGGACGATGGACGCCTAACATTTGCGCCATAAAATCTTGCGTTAATGAAAGAGTATCGCTGTTTACTCTATCGCGACACATCAGCAGCCATCTCGCCAGACGTTTTTCGAGAACGTGATGAGCATTGCAGGCGTTAACATGAGATACCTGCGCGATATAAGCAAAGATATGCCGGTGCACTAATCTTTTTAGAACAGGATTGTCTTCCAGAGCCTGTTTGAATCTGTCGGCTTTGATTCGCAAACAATCTCCCGGTATTTGAACGCTGACCTCAAGCGGTGATTTTGTATTTGAAAGCGCGATGGCAATTCCGGTCGTTCCTTCTCGCCCGATAACTCCGGCTTCGACGCTCGTTCCGTCATCCAGATAAGTAACGGATGAAACAATGCTGTTTTGTGGAAAATGAACGTATTCGATTACTTCGTACGGGCGATCAATATGCTCGCCGAGTTCCATTTTTATCGGCTCAAGATCAGGCAATAATCTGTTGTACTCTTCTTCCGGCAACGCGGAAAGAATCAGGTTTCCGATTTGCTTTTGCGTTACGAAATCCATTTAGCAACTCTCCTTCAAAAGAGACCCGTCATAAATAATGTGCTTACTAAAATATAAAACAGACTTGATGTCAATATTGATATTCACATTCAGAATAAATCGCAAAAAGTATAAAAGAAGCAGAATCTAATGAATGTTCGATTGGGTACAGAATATTATTTAACCAGCTTTTAAACTAATGATAAATGAGTTTTAGCTTTACCAGGCAGATTGCAGAATGACTGAACCAACAATTTTTCTACTTGAAAATGACGACGATACTCGTCCCATATTCAAAGAACTGCTAATAAAAAAAGGATATAAAGTTATCCTGGCGGTTGATCAAAACGATGCTCTCCAAAGAGTTGATGACGGTTTGGTGAAATCGGATTTAATTTTGGTTAATCTCCTCGGAAAATCGGAAGAAGAAACATTGAGCTTTGGGCGCACGCTCCGTCAAAATGCAAAAATAAATGTTCCGGTTATAGTCATCGCGGCGAAGTATGACGAAGAGCTTGAAGGAACAATTGCTCAAGTCGGAGACATTGATTACATTGTTTACCTCGGCACGGGCGAGGAATTTCTTGATTTATTATCTGGTCTCACGAAAACTTAATCTTCCTGACGACCGAATTGACTTTTGTATTTAACTGCACAGCCTGTTTAATAACCTCGTAACATTCACAAGTTAAGTTCTCCAATCCTTTACGATTCTCAATTGTAATTAACCCGCGCGTGTAGCTAATATAACCGGCATCCTGCAAAGAGATGGCTGCCAGCGTCACGCCGGGGCGATGAACTCCCAACATATTGGCAATCGAATCCTGCGTCAAGGGCAGTTGTTCGCTCTTAAGACGGTCTGCCAAATTCAACAACCAACGGCTCAGACGTTGTTCTATCGAGTGCGCGTGGCTGCACAATGCAGTTTGAGCAGTTTCCGTCAATCTGGTTTCCAGCCGACCGATAACAAAATCGTGCAATGTGCCGCCGCGTTCAAATTCATCCTTAAAAATATCGGGCTGAATTTTATACCCGCTGCCGTGAGTGAGCATCTGGCATTGAATAATAAAAGAGCCTTCTCTAAAGATAGCTCTTTCTCCGACTGTGCTTTCATTTCCGACAATGCTCAAACTTAAATCAATGCCTTCAGGACTGGTCACGGACAAAGCGGCAGCACCTTCTTCAAGAAAGAAAACGTAATTAGGAGGCGAATCCGCTTCGTGCAGCACTTCGCCCTGCCGCAGCTCAACTTTCTTCAAATGCGGAGCGATGCGTTGTAATTCTTCACCGGTTAAAGCCGCTAATAATTCATTCTGGTAATGAGAGTCCGGTTGTCCGTGCATATCTTTTCTCAAATTTTGATTTATTCTTAAGTTACGGTGATTTTATATCAAAAAGATTAACAGTTGAAGTGTTAATTTTTCTCTGCAAAAAGACTCTAAAAGCAGTTTGCGAACAAGTTTTCGCTAATCTTCGCAGAAGCGATTTGACTTCAAACATCGAACCTCGTTAGTCTGCATTTTTCTTTAGTTTTTAATTTTATTAGAGAGATGACCGAAAGAATTTATAACTTTAGCGCCGGTCCGGCGACGCTTCCAACCGAAGTTTTGGAACGTGCAAAAAGTGAGCTTTTATCGCACGCGGAGAGCGGAATGTCGGTGATGGAAATCAGCCACCGCTCGAAACAGTTTGAAACGATTCTGGAAAACGCCCGTCAAAAAATAAAAGAGCTGCTCGATTTGCCGGAAAACTACCACGTTTTGTTTTTGCAGGGCGGCGCGTCTTTGCAGTTTTCGATGATTCCGATGAATTTTCTGCCGCCGAATCAGACGGCTGATTACATTGTGACCGGAGTTTGGGGTAAAAAAGCGGTTGCGGAAGCTAGGAAAATCGGAAACGTGAACATCGTTTTTTCCGGCGAAGAATCGGGCTTCCGTTCAGTTCCGACGCAAGAGGAATTAAATTTCACGCCGGATGCGGCTTATGTTCATTACACCTCGAACGAAACAATTGACGGCATAGAGTTTCATTACGATTTGGACGCGGGCGGAATTCCGGTCGTTTGTGACGCTTCGTCAAACATTATGTCCCGCACGATTGACGCGGAAAAATACGCTTTGATTTACGCCGGAGCGCAGAAAAATCTAGGACCTTCCGGCGTAACGCTCGTCGTTTTGCGCGATGATTTGCTCGGAAAAATTCCCGAAAATCTGCCGTCGCTGCTCGATTACCGTGTTTTTGTCAAAGACGGCTCGATGCCGAACACGCCGAACACCTGGGGAGTTTATCTGCTCGATTTGGTTTGCGATTGGCTCAAAGCGAAAGGCGGCGTTCGGGCGATGCAGCGTGAAAACGAAGCCAAAGCCAGGCTATTGTACGATGCGCTCGACCAAAGCGACGGTTTTTATCGCCCGCACGCCGAACGCGAAGCGCGCAGTTTGATGAACGTCACTTTTCGTCTTCCGTCTGAAGAATTGGAAGAAAAATTTTGCGCCGAAGCGGAACGTGAAAAGCTGAGCGGTTTAAAGGGGCATCGCTCGGTCGGCGGAATCCGGGCTT
>DASVQU010000003.1:0-11649 GCA_036388995.1 Pyrinomonadaceae bacterium
TCGCCGCACAGTTTTTTGCGCGTTACGCGTGCCGAAATTGATTTGCCGGAAACGATTGAGGTTTACGCGCCGGAAGTTTACCAACAAGCGAAAGAAAATCTCGATCAATTTATCAATCGAGCCATTTTGATTGAAGAAGCGAAGCCGTGTTTGTACATTTACCGGCTCACGGTCGGCGGACACTCGCAAACCGGCGTTGCGGCTTGCTGTTCGCTTGACGAATACGACCGCGATTTGATTAAAAAGCACGAAAAAACGCGCCCCGACAAAGAAGACGACCGAACCCGGCACATCGTTGAAACGCGGGCGCAAACGGGCTTAGTTTTTCTTTGCTATCGCGGAACCGAACAGATTAACCGGCTTGTTTCGCGCGCGACGACGACCGCGCCGCTTTATGAATTTACGGCTCAAGACGGAGTCGAGCACATCATTTGGCGCGTCGAGCAAACCGCTGATTTGGTCGCCGCGTTTGCCGAAATTCCCGCGCTTTACATCGCCGATGGGCATCATCGCGTCGCCAGCGCCAGCCGCGCGCAGCAAATTCTCAAAGAACAAACTGCAACTGCAAACGGCGATTACAATTTCTTTGCGGCTGCAATGTTTCCCGCTCAAGAATTGAAAATTCTGCCTTACAATCGCGCCGTCAAAGATTTGAACGGTCTAAGCGACGAAGAATTTTTAGCACGCGTTCGTCAAAGTTTCATCATTGCAGAAACCTCAATTCACGTTCCCGAACGACGCGGAGAATTTTGTTTGTATCTTTCGGGAAAATGGTACAAATTAATTTTCAACGTTCAGTTTCTTCGCAAGCCGAACCCGGTTGACGCGCTCGACGTTTCGCTTCTTCAGGATTTTTTGCTTGCGCCGATTTTGGGAATCAAAGACGCCAGAACCGACGAACGAATTCAGTTTGTCGGCGGCGCGCGCGGAACCAAATGCCTGGAAAAACTGGTCAACGAAAAACACGCGCAAGCCGCGTTTTCGCTGTTTCCGACGGCGATTGAAGATTTGCTTCAGATTTCCGACGCGGGCGAGATTATGCCGCCAAAATCAACTTGGTTCGAGCCGAAACTGCGCGACGGATTGCTCGTGCATTTGATTTAAACGCCGAGACGTAGAAGACGCCAAGAGAAAATCAAAGTGTTTTATTCTTCTTTTCTTAACTCGGCGTCTCTGCGTCTCGGCGGTTCAATTTAATTTTGTTCGAGACAAACCGCTTAATTTTGCGTCCGTTTGAAGACGCCGACATAGATGCGATTGCCGCGTTTCGCTCCGACTCGCGTTTTATGCGTTTTATTAAGCCCGTCGAAACACGCCGCGAAACGGTTTCGTGGATACGAATGGTTTCGCGTCATTGGGAAACGGATAATTTCGGGTTTTGGGCTGTTGTTTTAAAAGAAACCGGTGCAGTCGTCGGTTGGAGCGGAACCTGGATTTTGTGGGAAACGAAAGAACCTGAAATCGGTTTCGCAGTTGCGCCCGCTTTTTGGGGCAAAGGTTTCGGAACGGAAGCTGCTGCTTTTGCCTTAAAATACACATTTGAAAAGCGCGCCGCTGAAAGCGCAGTCGCTTTGACGATGCCGGAAAATCTGGCTTCGCGCCGCGTGATGGAAAAGCTCGGAATGCATTTTGAAGATGAAAAATATTTTAATTCATACGGTTTGAAGCTGGCTCGCTACGCAATTACAAGGAAAGAATATGCTCGAAACGGAAAGATTACTTCATCGGAAATTCACGATGGATGATTTGGACAAATTAATTGAACTGCGTTCGGATTCTGAGGTTAATAAATATCTCGGCGGGACTCGGATGCAAAATCCCGAAGCAATTGCAACGCGTCTGCAATTTTATATTGATTGCTACGATAAATTCGGTTTCGGATCAACGGCAATGATTTGGAAAGAAACCGGCGAAATGATCGGCTGGGGCGGTTTGATGCCGCTGGAAGACACCGGCGAAATCGAAGTCGGTTACGGAATGATAAAAGAATTCTGGGGCATGGGAATTGGTCTTGAAACGGCTCTCGGGTGGCTCGATTATGGTTTTAACCAAGCCGGACTCGAAAGAATCGTCGCCATCGCCCAGCCTGAAAACGTCGGTTCGTGGCGGATTATGGAAAAATGCGGAATGCGTTACGAGAATACCGAAACGCACTATGGAATTGAATGCCTCTTTTACGCAATTTCAAAAGAAGAATTTAACGGGAGACACAAATGAAAAATTTACTCTTTTTAGCTTTGCTTTTAGTTTCTTCGGCAACTGTTTTTGCTTCAAACAACGCGCCGAAAAGCAATTGGACGAAATTCGGGGAAAATAAAATTCACTATTACGACATCGGCGATGCAAAACAAAAATCGGCGCTGGTTTTTGTTCACTGCTGGACTTGCAACAACGATTTTTGGCGCGAATCAATGACGGCTTTTCCCGAAATGCGCGTGATTGCGGTTGATTTAATCGGACACGGAAAAAGCGATAAACCGAAAGCCGATTACACGATGGAATATTTCGCCAAATCAATCGAAGCGGTTCTCAAAAACGCGAAAGTCGAAAAAGCCGTTCTCGTCGGTCACAGCATGGGAACGCCCGTAGTTCGCCAGTTTTATCGGCTTTACCCGGAAAAAACCGCCGGTTTGGTCGTTGTTGACGGTGCTTTGCGCCCGTTTGCGCCGAAAGCTGAAATTGAAAAATTCTTTGCGCCGATGCGGGCAAATTATAAACAGGTCGCGCAAGGCTTTATTGACGGAATGCTCCAGCCCATTAAAGAAGACAAGCTCAAAACCGAGATTCGCACGGCGATGCTCGCGACGCCGGACTATGTCGCCCTTAGCGCAATGGACGGAATGTATGACGAAAAGATTTATACGCCGGACAAAATCAACGTCCCGGTTCTGGCTATTCTGGCTAAATCACCGTTTTGGGCTGCGGATACCGAACAGTTTTTACGCGGTCTTGCGCCGAATCTCGAATTTCAGATGTGGGACGGCGTCAGCCATTTTTTGATGATGGAAAAACCGGCGGAATTTAACCAAAGCGTTAAGGCTTTTCTGGTCAAAAATAAATTAACGAAAAAATAGTTCCTCTCAAAATCGAAAGCGATGTTTAGAAAAATATTATTTAAGTCTCTGACTGTTTTCCTCACAATTTTTCTGGCATTTGCGATTTACGCCGCTTATCAATTCACGACAATTCGGCTAGGTAATACAACAACCGAAGCGGCGCAAAGCGATTGTCTGGTTGTCTTGGGAGCCGCCGTCTGGGAAAACGGTCAGCCGTCGCCCGTTTTGAATGACCGTTTGGCGAGAGCGGCTGAGCTTTATCATTCCGGCGTTGCACGCAAGATCATTGTCTCCGGCGGTTTGGGAAAACACCCGCCAGCGGAAGCCGAAGCCGGACGCATTTTCTTGGTCAACGCCAAAGTTAATGAGGCGGACATTATCCTCGAAATGGGCGGAATGACGACCGCCGAGCAAGCCGAACGGGTGAAAGAAATCTGCGAGCGCGAAAATTTTAAAACAATCGCTCTCGTTACGAGCTTCTTTCACGAAAGGCGCGCCATTCAGATTTTTAACAATGCCGGTTTTTCCGGCGTTCGCGATGCGCGCTGCACTCACACTCGTTTTCAAGACATAAATTGGTGGGTTTTCCGCGAATCAATAGCTCTCGCCGCAATGAATTGGCTGACTTGGTCGGGTGTTGGATTAGCTTCCGGTTTGTTTTTCATCTGGTATAGAAGCGGCAGAAAGACAACGATTCGGCGCGGATTTAAAAAATAATCTTTCAGACTTTTGTTGTGTTTGATAATCTTAAGTTGCGGTGTTTTCTTCGCCGACTCCAGCCCAATTCTTTTCACAAGTCTCAGGTTTAATGCAAAGAGATTACTTCAAACTCCTTCTCACCGTAATTTTTACAATTTATTTTCTGTGGTGCGCTTATTCGCCGATTGACGCCGTTTTTCTGCATTTGGTTCACACGCCGATTCACGAAGCCGGACACGTTTTCTTTCGCTTTTTCGGCGAATTTATGGGAATTGCGGGCGGCTCTTTGTTTCAAGTCGTCGTGCCGCTCGTGTTTTTCGGTTATTTCGTTTGGCACGAAAAGCCTTTTTCCGCCGCAATTGTTTTGTTTTGGGTCGGGCAAAGCATCACTGATGTTTCGGTTTATGCCGCAGATGCGGTCGTGATGCAGTTGCCGCTGTTAAGCGGCGTGACGGGAAGCGAAGGCGGATTTCACGATTGGAATTACCTTTTAACCGAAACCGGATTGCTGCGCCATACAAATTTAATCGCCAATTTGCTGCGTTTCTTCGGCACTATAACAATCATCACCGCTTCGGTCGGCGCGTTTTTGTACGCGAGAAAAGGCGAAAGCGTAATTTCCGATTTCGACGATTTCTGATAAGTTGCTGTTATGAAAACAACGCTTATCACCGGCGCTTCGGGCGGAATCGGCGAAGCCTTCGCTCGCAGGTTGGCAGAGGAAAAACATAATCTTTTTCTAGTCGCGCGTTCGGGCGAAAAATTAGCGGCTCTTTGTGAAGAATTAAAAGCGAAACACAATATCGAAGCCCAGTTTTTTCCGCTCGATTTGACCGAAAGGGAATCGGACGCCAGACTTTTCGAGCAAACCGAACGTCTCGGTCTACAAATCGAATGGCTTATTAATAATGCCGGTTTCGGTAATTTCGGCGAATTTGCCGACGCGGATTTGGACAGAGAGCTGGCGATGATTGATTTAAACGTCCGTTCGCTCGTCGCTCTGACGCACCGCTATTTAAAACCGATGCGCGAAAGACGAAGCGGCGTTATCGTCAACGTTTCTTCAACGGCGAGCTTTCAACCTATACCGTTTATGGCGACTTACGCCGCGACAAAATCGTTTGTCACGAGCTTTAGCGAAGCGTTGTGGGAAGAAAATCGCAGCATCGGCGTCAAAATCATCGCGCTTTGTCCGGGCGGAACGCGGACAAATTTCTTTAACGAAGCCGGAGTCGGCGAGAAAATGCCTTTGCGCGCTTTGGAAACGCCCGAAGCCGTTGTTGAAACGGCTTTGCGCGGCGTGCGAGCCGGACAAAGCCACATAATTTCCGGCTGGTCGAACTATTTCGCCGCTCAAGCGGGAAATTTCTTTCCAAATTCGTTAATCGCGCGTATAATCGGAAAGGTCTTGCGCCCGCGTGTGCAAGCCGAAAATGGGCGGTAAAATTCGGAGTTTCATTTCGCTTTCCTGTAAAGCCTTGCCAAAAGGCATCTTTTTGTATTAGAGTAAAAACTGCCCTATCAAACTGACAATAATAAATAATTTGTCTGAGTTAGAAGTTTTACCCAGAAAACTGTCATCGGGGCTTTTTGTTTTAATAAAACAAAAAATCTGATTCGCGTTTAAGTCGCCTTTCTTCGATTGGCTATCTATCGAACGCGGTTCACTACGCGAGATCGTATGACTCGCGCATAACTCGCTAAAATAAGGAGCTAATTTGATGATTAAAAAGAACGACCCGTTCTACACTTTTGTAGTTACACGTTCTAATCAACATCGTATTCAGATACGTCGTATCGAAATTTCCAAACTCTGGCTGCAATCAGTCGCCGGCATCGCAATTGTCTCATTCGGTTTTATTTCATACAGCTTTTATAATTTAATTCGTCAAACCAATGATTCAGAGTTGGCTCAACATCAGCAAAAAATTCAGTTTGTGCCATCAGCTTTAGCCCACGCCGGTGAAGGCGGACCGGAAGAAGCCGAGATTTACACCTTTAATGAACCTACGAGCGACGTGCTTTACGCAAAAATCCGCGCTCTCGAAGAAACCCTGCGCGACCGCGCCAGCATTCCTTCAATTTATCCTTTAGTCGGGAAAATCAATAACGAATTCGGATTGCGCTCAAACCCGTTCGGCGGAGGCGGAGTCGAACACCATTCGGGATTGGATATTGACGGCGATAGAGGCGAAATCGTCGTTTCTCCTGCGGAAGGCGTCGTCGTTAAAACGGGCTGGCAAGGCGGTTACGGCAATATGATCGAAATCAGCCACGGCAACAACCTTACGACACGTTACGGACACCTTTCGCAAATCGGCGTCGAAATCGGTCAACCCGTCACGCGCGGTCAGGAAATCGGTCGCGTCGGTTCGACCGGACGTTCGACCGGACCGCACCTTCACTATGAAGTGCGACTCGAAGACCAACCGATTGATCCGCGCAGCTATCTCCCGCCCGAAGCAGGGATAGTTAATCAATAACAAAATAAAAAAGCCACCTCACAAGGTGGCTTTTTTATTTGAAATTCCAACGTAAGCTTTATTTCGGTTGGGGGAGATCCAACGTAATAACGCTTTTCTTTCCATTTCTTAAAATCCCAATCACCATTTGTCGAAAAGAATTATCCAGGTCGGCTCCGGCGAACTTCTGTCCGTTTACCGTTTCGATTCTGTCGCCGGGGAGAATGCCTTTTTCTGTTGCCACGCTATTTGAACTAACCGATTGTACTGTTCCGTCATCCGACATTTTCTCAATCCCGAAGATAGATAATACTTGGCTGGCGGCTACTTTACGTTTAAAGTCTTCTTGAATCAGCGGAGTCGCAGCCGGTCTGAGAGCCATTTCACCCGACCGTTTCGGCTCGTGAACATCTTTGCCGGTAATTGCTTCTTTGTCTGTTTTTAGCACAGGAGATTTGTGTTGTTTTATTGAAGCATTGCCGGTTGCAACTTGTTTGCCGGGGCTTGGAGCGGGCAAAGTTTGCTTTGGCATAATGGGCGTTCCCGTTGATAAATTTGAGTTGTTCGCCGCCAAAATTTGCGGACTCGGCGAAACAACCGGCAAAGGACTTGCGATTGGCGCAGGATTATTAGATTGAACTGCGACGGGCGTCTGCTCAATGTTCGGCGAAAAAACGTTGTAATTAGTAAAAACAAACGCCGAAACAGCGACAGCCGCCACTGCGGGCGAAGCGAAAGCAAATCTGCGAATCCAAACGCGATTGCCGTTTGTCGCGGGCAGCGAATTGAGCTTCGCGCGCACGCCGAATTCAAAATTTGTCGGCGCGTTGATGTGTTCGAGTCCGGTTAAGAGACGGCTCAGGCATTCGCGTTCTTCTCTGAACGTTTTACAGCCGGAACAGGCTTCGAGGTGACGATTTAATTCGGCTGTGAATGCCGCTTCGTCAATTTGGTTTTTGAATGATTGACAATTCATCTTTAAAAATAATTCTTCAATTTGTCGCGCAATAAATTTCTTCCGCGTGAGATGCGCGATTTTATCGTTCCTTCGTTAGCGTCTAAAATTCGAGCGATTTCTTCATAACTTTTGCCTTCAACGTCGCGCAAAATCAAAGGCGCGCGGTAATTTTCCGGCAGCGTGGCAATCGCTTTCGCCACAATTTCTTTGATTTGCTCGTCGGCGAGCGCGGCGTCCTGCAAAGGTTTTTCGTCCGTTGGCTGAAACTCTGTATTTTCGCCTTCTTCCGTGTGCGGTTGAAATAAACCAGTCAGGGAAATCAGGCGGCGGCGCTTTCGTTTTCTCAGCTCGCTGATGGCGAGATTCGACGCGATTCGATAAATATAAGTCGAAAAAGCGTAGCCCGCGTGATAACGTTCGGCGGCGCGGTAAACGCGAACGAAAGTTTCCTGCGCCAGATCAACCGCTTCCTCGTAATCGTTGAGCATCCGGTAAATAAAATTTGTAATCGGATTGCGATAACGATTGATAATCTCGGCAAATGCGGCTTCGTCGCCCGCTCTGGTGGCTTCCAACAGCTCGTGGTCGGACAGAGATTCAACCGCACGCGCCGTTTGTTTTATTTCGCCGGTTGATGTGACTGATTCCATCCGAGGTTTACAGCTCGCCGCTTTTCGCGTCAATAAAATCAATCGGAAGCGAAAACTTTAATTTTAGCGTTTCAAATATCCCGAAAATTTCGGTTACTGACTGAAACACGCTTAAACAAAGCAAAAGTTCCACAAATCCGATTGTCAAAATTCACAGCCGAAACCCAGCATTATGCGCGCTTCGGCTGTTCTTCCAAAATAACAAATTCAACTTAGTTTTACTGCTTAGTTTTACTGCTCAATTTTACTGCTCAATTTTTTTTGGCAAGCGGGCGGTTTTCCGGTTTGACGGTCATCACCAGCACAAGAAACTCATTCGGGCGCGATGTCGTCAGTGTGCCGATAACGGTCGGCTCGTTTAAATCAATGCTCAGCGGGCGAGCCGTAATTCCGAGATTTTCGTAATTTGTGACCGGAGTGCTGTTTCCGTTGTTGGCAACAAACGTCGTAACCGGAATGCGGATGCCGAAGCGCAAAAGGTCAACTTGAACCGCGCCGGTTTGATTCGGTTTGATTCCGTTTAAAGTCAAATCATAAAAACCGAGCGATTTGATGTCGGTTTGCTGCGCGCTAAACGGATTAACGGCTTTAATTTCCAAATTCCCCTGCGCGGAAACGCGATTTAAGAGCGTCATCACCAAACCGTAATCATTCGCGCTGAAATCCGTTCGTAATTTTTTCGCAATCGGCTGCAAACTGCCTGGCAGAGAAGTGTTTCCGGTTTCGCCGGGAGCATTAGATTTTAAAAGCTGCAAAACAATTTCGTAGCTTTCTTTGCCGGTTTCGGCTTTTTGATTATTTTCCTGCGCGGTGACGGCAATTGCGTTGAAACAAATCAAGGCGCAAAGCGAAAGCGCAAATACAACGAAGCGGGGCATTTTATTCATTTTAGTTTTCTCCAGTTAAAAATTTAAGAACTGCTGATCTCTGCCGCAGTTTCACGCGCGAAAGAGAATCCGGTTTCAAAATATCTTTTAAACAAAAAAGCGGGCTGCAAAGCCCGCTTCAAAATGCCTGAATGTTTTATTTTTATACCGATTGGAATTGCGCCTCGTCAATTTTAGTTCCGTAAGTGACTGTCAGCACGTTTGTTTCTTCGAGCTGTTTGCCGTCGGCATAAAGCACCGAGCGATACGGAACGAGCGTTCCCTGCGCAAAGCGATAATCGTAAAAACGGCGGACGAATTTCGTCGGCGACGCTGCTTCGCTCAAAGCCATTGTGTATTCGAGCGATTGCACGCGAAAGGTTTTGGCGCTGATGTTAAAACGAGTAACGTGTCCCTGTTTGCCGGTCACGTCCAAAATAAAATACTCAACGTTCAGATTTTTATCTTTTCCGGCGAGATTGAGCGTCGAGCCGTTTTCTTTATAGCGCAAAAGAGCGTCAATGCTGTGAAACATCTGCGCCTGAAAAGCGCGGTCGGCTTCGGTGCGCGGTGTAAAAGTCGTGTTGTTGATTAAGCCGAAAGTTTTTGCCGTATCATAGATCAAAGCGTATTCGGCTTGCGGCGTTTTTTGATTAATGCGCACGCGGTCTTTGTCGAGCGTCGCGCCGCGCATAATGCGGCGCTCGTAATTCGATTCGTCCGCTTTGCCGTCTTCGCCGAAGCGGCGGATTTGCCCGGTTTCGACTTCGGTTTTGCGAATCTGCGCGAGCGTGTTGCGACCGCCGAATCCGCCGTAAGCGTAAATCGCTAATTCGGCGACTTGCTCGGCGGTCGGATTTTTGATGTCGAAGGAAACCGGTTTCGGTTTTTCCTGTTTCTCTTTTTTCTCTTGTTTATCCTGATTTTGGGGTTGATTTTGAGCCGAAGCATCGGCGACAAAGCCGATTGCGGCAAAACCGGACAAAACAAGAAACGAACTTAAAAACTTGCGAAGCAACACTAAAAAAAGTCTCCTAATAAAATTAACTTACAGCTTGGACGAGCGGAAAGGAAGAGTATCAAATTTCAATCGCTGATTTTAGCACAACGAACATTTTTCCGCAGTTACGCTTAAATTGATGCCGCAAAAGAATCTTAAAGATGCCTTTGCCGTTGTGGAAAGAAACCGAAAATTAGCTTTTACAAGCGCCGAAAAAATATTGTCGGTTTGACATCTGCTTTACGGTCAAATAAATTTCTTGTTTTCACCTGTTCTCCAAATCGGCGACAGTGCAAGTTATCAAAATCAAATTATTGAGAGGAATTAAATTTTATGAAAAGAATCGGCTTATTGGTCGGACGCGAAGTAACTTTTCCGGCAAATTTTATTAAAACAATCAATGAACGCAGCAACGGCGAGGTAGTCGCCGAAATGGTCAAAATCGGCGGCATCAACCACGATGAAGGCAAACGCTACGATTTAATCATTGACCGAATTTCGCACGAAGTTCCTTATTATCGCGCTTTTTTGAAAAAAGCCGCGCTCGAAGGCACGATTATCATCAACAACCCGTTTTGGTGGTCGGCTGACGATAAGTTTTTTAATTACAGCCTGGCGGCTAAATTGGGCGTAGCGATTCCGAAAACCATTTTGCTCCCGCAGCGAGCTTACATCGAAGGCATTGTGCCGGATTCATTGAGGAATCTCGAATATCCGATTGATTGGGAAGGAATTGTCCAGTACACGGGCTTTCCGGCGTTTTTAAAACCGCACGACGGAGGCGGCTGGAAGAATGTCTCGAAAGTGAATTCTTTGCGCGAATTGTGGAAAGAATACAACGAAAGCGGCACGCTCTGTATGGTTTTACAGGAGGGAATCGAATTTGAACAATTCGTTCGCTGCTACTGCGTTGGGCAGGAAAAAGTTTTGATTATGCCTTACGACCCGTCGAAACCGTATTTGTCGGGAATGCAATACGTGCAAATAGAAAATTATCTGTCGCCCGAATTATACGCCCGCGTCGAACGCGATGTGCAAACGATTTGCCGCGCTTTGGGCTACGATTTAAACACGGTCGAGTTTGCGATTAAAGACGGCATTCCGTATGCGATTGATTTTATGAACCCGGCGCCTGACGCCGAGCTTGCTTCGGTCGGCGAATACAATCACAACTGGATTGTCAACGAAATGACCGATTACATTCTGCGCCGTATGAACGAAACGACCGCGCCGGTGAATACTTATCGGTGGGACGCTTTGCTCCGCGGCAGCGACAACAACGCCAACAGCGGAGTTTCAACAGCAGAGACCAAAAAGAAAGCCGCTCCGAGAGCGAAAAAAGCCGAAGTTTCAACCGGAGAAACCGCCGCGCCGAAACGAGCCAAAAAAGCAACAGGCGAATAAGCGATATAAAAACAAAAAAATAAGCGGGTTTAAAACCCGCTTATTTTTTTAGATAAAATCAGTATTCCGCCCGCGTCAACCTAATCTTGCGCAGTAAATTCCAACTAACGCCCTCGCGGTTTCTTTTGCTTTTTCAACTCGGCTAATTCGGCTTCTGTCGTTTGTTTGATAAATTCCTGCATTTTCGGAAGAAATGCTTTTTGAAAGTCCGTCATCACATCCGTCATAATGGACGGCATCACGGAAATTGTTTTCTGTCCGGTCGGTGATTTGTAAAAGGCAATCAAATCCCGCAGCTCGTTTTCAGTGAAATATTTGTCATAAAGCGGATAGCTGATGTCTTCAATCATTTGCGGCAAATTTAATTTCTGCAAAAATTCACGATTGTGTTGATTTACCCGCGCAGCCGTTTCACCTGCTGATTTTTTCATCTCCTGTTTTTGTGCTTGAGAAAGAGTTTTGTCTCCTTCAATCAGAGATAACATAATTTTCGGAAATTCTTTTTCCTGATTAGCAAATATTAATTGCGTCGTCTCTTCAATGCTTTTTCTTCC
>DASVQU010000004.1:0-5461 GCA_036388995.1 Pyrinomonadaceae bacterium
AGCGCGAAAGCGTTTTCAAATTCAGCCGGACCGACTTCGACTTCAGCCGTGCCCATTTTCCGCAACTCGCGGACGGCTGACTGCGTGATTTTCTTTCCGGCTTTTACCAGAACATCCTCTTTGCCAGCAATGTCTTCATCAGCGCGCATTCCGACGAGGTTCGTGTCGCCCGATTCCGGCAACTGAACCATCAGTTTGCCTCTGTCAACCCGAACTTCGTCGGCGGTGTGAAACAGCCGTAGAATCTCGGCGTTTGAAAAACTCGCGTTTTTAACGACTTCTTCAATCAGCGAATCTGAGGTCAAACCGCTCAAATCGAATTTCGGGCTGAGCCAAAGCCCAAGCGCGCGGAGAAGCGTCGTCGCCAGCATCTTTTTCTTGCCGAGACGCGCGTTCAAAATATTTTTGGCGTCGTATTCAAACTCAACCCATGAGCCGCGATACGGAATAACTTTGGCGATAAACGTTCCGCGCTCGGCTTTGAAAAAGACGCCGGGCGAGCGGTGAAGCTGCGAAACAATCACGCGCTCCGTGCCGTTGATAACAAAAGTTCCGTTTTCGGTCATCAGCGGAATCTCGCCGAAAAACACTTCTTCTTCTTTGATGTCGCGGATCGTGCGCGCCTGCGTTTCGGCGTCAATGTCGAAAACGGTCAGGCGAATTTTTACTTTCAGCGGAACGCCGTAAGTCATTCCGCGTTCCTGGCATTCCTGCTGCTCGTGTTTGTGTTTCAAACCTACGGGTTCGCCGCAGTTGTCGCACAAACGCGGGCGGACGTTGTTAAATGTGCCGCAATTTCCGCACATTGTTTCGCCCGGATTGAGCGGGTCAACTTTGATTTTTGTGCCGCACTCTTTACAGTTGGCGCGCAAATAACCCAAACCTTCGAGATTTCCGCATTTGCACTGCCAGTTACCGATTTGATACTCGACAAAATCAAGCTTCGCCGTTTCGCGGAAATCGGAAACCGGGAAAACGGACGAGAAAACGGCTTGCAAGCCAATGGGTTCGCGCTCTTCGGGCAGTAAATCCATTTGCAGAAAGCGCTCGTAAGATTTTTTCTGAACTTCGATTAAATTCGGAATTCGCACGGCTGTGCTGATCCGCGAAAAATCAACACGCTGCGGTGCCTGACTGGTTCGTCGTCCCAGCCCGACGACTTTTGTTTGAAGGGGATTGTTAATCATAATTGTTTGCGTGATTTTCCCTGTGATCTCTTTTTGGTTGCGAGAGCCTTCGATTTTTGCTACGATGCGCTGCAACCGTAAATTTCCAACTAAAAGACAGAAATGCGGTTAGGGCGACAGATCGCCCGAACCGCTTTTAACTGCAGTTTAAAATCGTTTACTAAAATCGTCTTTCTTGACGGTTTTTCCACCTGTCAAG
Source organism: Pyrinomonadaceae bacterium (assembly GCA_036388995.1). Classification (GTDB taxonomy): domain Bacteria; phylum Acidobacteriota; class Blastocatellia; order Pyrinomonadales; family Pyrinomonadaceae; genus JALZCH01. The sequence goes on from DASVQU010000004.1 coordinate 1,387, forward strand.
CCAATATAAATAATTATTACTCAACCTTTCAGGTCAAGCCTTTATGATGAAATTAACTTAAAAACGAGTTGCCCGAAATCAATTACGAATTAACAATTACGAATTACGAATTGTGGAATAAATCTTAAATGATAAATTCCTTCATTCGTAATTCGTAATTTGAAATTCGTAATTGTTATTTAACGTCAACCGTTGCGCCCGCTTCGGTCAATTTGGTTTTGATCGCTTCGGCTTCGTCTTTCGAGACGCCTTCTTTGACCGGCTTCGGTGCGCCGTCAACCAAATCTTTGGCTTCTTTCAGCCCCAAAGCGGTGATCTCGCGGACGACTTTAATGACGTTGATTTTGGCTGCTCCCGCAGCGGTCAAAATAACATCAAATTCGGTTTGTTCTTCCGCTGCCGGAGCCGCACCGGCGCCATCGCCGCCGCCTGCTGCCGGAGCCGCCGCGACCGCTGCTGCCGCTGCCGAAACGCCGAAAGTTTCTTCGATGTCTTTGACGAGTTGGGCGGCGTCAAGCAATGTCATAGATTTTAAAGCATCAATAATTTCTTCTCTGGATACTGCCATTTTTCTAAATCTCCTTAATTTTACGGTTTCTAAGTTTGTTTTTTGGTTGCTGTTTTTCTGTTTGCAGCCGTACTAACTCAATGGGACATTTCGTTTCTTTGCTTGCATCTCAAATACTCGAAACATCCGAAACCGAAAGCGACCTGACTCGTCGCTTCGCTCGTTTTCCATCTTGAGCGCCCGACCTAAAGAAATTTTCGATTGCCAAAAGCAATAATCGGCAATCGAAAATCAAAAATTTATTATTCGCCTTGTTTTTGTTCGGCAACTTGATTGACGACAACTGCCAAGTTGCGCGGAACGGCGTTAATGACCGTTGCCAAACGCTGCGCCTGAGCGTTGATCAAAAACATAATTTTGGCGATCAACTCTTCTTTTGAAGGCAAATTCGCAAGCGATTCCACTTGCTTAAGATCAACGACTTTGCCTTCGACAATGCCGACTTTGAAATTGAAAATGTCGCCGTTGTCTTTGACGATTTTCGACAAAGTTTTCGACAATTGAACCGGATCGCCTTCGGAAAAAGCGATTGCCGAGACGCCTTTAAAATATTCGGTAGCGCCTTCAAAAGGCGTGCCTTCGATGGCTTTGATTGCCAGTTTATTTTTGACGACCTTGTATTTCGCGCCCGCATCACGCAATTGATTGCGCAATTCCTGGTCTTTGGCGACCGTCAATTTGTTAAATCCGATAACCAACGCCGCGTTTGAGTTTTGAAATTGCTCCGTGAGGGCGTTCAGGTCTTCTTGTTTTTGTTTTCTTGTTTTCATTTCTTCTTAATCGCTCCTCACTTTTTATCTGCCGTAGGCGAGTTCGTCGAGCAAAACGCCCGGACTCATCGTGGCGGCTAAATTAACTTTTTTGACGTAGCGACCTTTTGCCGTTGACGGCTTGGCTTTGATAACGGCGTCAATCAAAATGCGCGCATTGTCTTTTAATTTGTCGCTTTCAAACGAAACTTTGCCGACCGGAACGTGAATTACGCCGGTTTTATCAACGCGGTATTCCACTTTACCAGCCTTTGTTTCTTCGATTGCGGTGCGAACGTCGTTTGTCACAGTTCCGGTTTTCGGATTCGGCATCAAGCCGCGCGGTCCGAGAACTTTACCCAAAGCGCCGACGAGACGCATCATATCCGGCGTCGCAATTACGGCGTCGAAATCAACCCAGCCGCCTTTGATGCGGTTGACGATTTCCTCGCCGCCGACTTCATCGGCTCCGGCTTCCTGCGCTTCGCGGACTTTGTCGCCCTGCGTGATGACAACGATTTTTTTCGCTTTGCCGCCAAGTCCGTGCGGCAAAACAACCGTTCCGCGAACCATCTGATCGGCTTTGCGCGGATCAACGCCGAGCCACATCGTCAATTCGACGGTTTCATCGAATTTGGCAAACGCGATTTCTTTGACTTTCGCAATGCCTTCTTCCATTGTGTGGCGTTTATGCGGCTCGACTTTTTCCAGAGCCGCTCTAAATTTTTTTCCGTGTTTTCTCATAATTTTAGGTTTTAACGAATTCCGGAGAATTCTCCCTTTCTTTAAAATTTATTATTCAATCGTTAAGCCCATACTTTTCGCCGTGCCTTCGATTGTTTTGACCGCCGATTCCAAATTTGTCGTATTCAAATCCGGCATCTTTGTTCTGGCGATTTCTTCAATTTGAGCGCGGCTAATCGTTCCCGATTTTTCGCGATTCGGCTTGCCGGAGCCTTTCGGAATACCGGACGCTTTTCGCAAAAGATCAGCCGCCGGCGGAGTTTTTGTTTCAAACGTAAATGAACGATCACCATAAACCGTAATCACGACCGGAATCTTCATATCCGGGTCCATCTGCGCGGTTTTGGCGTTGAACTGTTTGCAAAACTCCATAATGTTCACGCCGTGCTGACCGAGCGCCGGACCGATGGGAGGAGCCGGATTGGCTTTGCCCGCCGGAACCTGCAATTTGATATAACCTGTAATTTTCTTAGCCATACAATTTCGATTCACGATTTTGGCTGACCTCGAAAAAAGTCAGCCAAAAATGTCCTCAGTATTTTTTTAATTAAAACTTTTATTCTTCTTCCGCGAACGTTACTTTTTCAACGTCGAGGAAATTCAATTCTACCGGAGTCGAGCGTCCGAAAATCGTCACTGTCACTTTCAGCGTTGATTTTTCTTCGTTTACTTCTTCGACTTTTCCGGTAAAGCTGGCGAAAGGTCCCGATTTAATTCGGACCACCTCGCCGATTGCATAAGTAAATTTCGGTTTCGGTTTTTCAGCCGCGACTTCGACATTGTGAACAATCTGATCAACCTCTTCCTGCGTCAGCGGTGTCGGATTGTGTCCGCCGATAAAGCCCGTGACTTTCGGCGTTGATTTAACAACGTGGAAAACGTTATCGGGAATTCGCCCGCGCTCGTCGCATTCGATCTCGACTAGTACGTAACCGGGATAAAACATCCGGCGTGATTCAATGCGCTTGCTTCCGCGCATTTCGACAACTGTTTCCATCGGCACCAGGACGTTCGTAATCTGTTCGCGAAGCTCCATATCCCGGATACGAGCATTCAAACTTTCAAGAACTTTATTTTCGTGTCCCGAATAAGTGTGGAGAAAAAACCACTGTTTCATTGTTCAAAGACCTCTAAACGCCCGCTGCTTTGTTAACCAGCCATTCGATTCCCTGTAGAAAATAAACCCAAGCCCAGTCAACTAAAAACAAAAAGATTGCGAAGAAAATGACGTTAATAATGACGATCAGCGTCGTCCCCTGCACGTCTTCGCGCGAAGGATACGAGACACGGTTCAGCTCTTCGCGAGTTTCCTGAACAAATTGCCCGACGCCGCCTTTTTCGTCCGATTTAATTGTGTCAACAGCTTCCGCCACTGAAGTAACTCCTCTACTTAAATAAAAATGGCAGGGGTATCAGGACTCGAACCCGAACCTTCGGTTTTGGAGACCGCGATGCTAACCATTGACACCATACCCCTCTGGCGAAAGAGAAATTTTGTCTCTCTTACTTGTTTTCTTTATGCGATGTATGTTTGCGACAGTTATTACAAAACTTATTAAACTCCAAACGATCAGGAGTAGTCTTTTTGTTTTTCGTCGTCACATAATTGCGATGCTTACAAACCGTGCATTGCAGCGTAACATTATCTCTCGGCATTTCTCTATAAATGATAACGAGTAATTAGCGATAAGTAAAAACCGATTACTAATTACCCGTTATATCTTTACTTAACTATTCAACGATTTCGGTGACAGTACCTGCACCGACTGTTCTTCCGCCTTCACGAATAGCGAAGCGCAAGCCTTTTTCCATTGCAATCGGAGCAATCAATTCAATCTCCATTTGAATGTTATCTCCCGGCATCACCATTTCTACTCCCGCCGGTAAATGTGCAACACCTGTAACGTCCGTTGTTCTGAAATAAAACTGCGGACGGTATCCGGTGAAAAACGGAGTGTGGCGTCCGCCTTCTTCTTTCGTTAAAACATAAGCTTCAGCCTTGAATTTCGTGTGC
>DASVQU010000005.1:0-43753 GCA_036388995.1 Pyrinomonadaceae bacterium
ACTTTGTTTATAAATAAAAAATCACTCGTTTAGCGGCGGGCTTGCCCGCCTTCTTCGTAATATCCGCGCCAGTCAATTTCTATCGGAACTTCGCCTGTAGCGTGCGGCAAATAAGCGCGGCAGCTCGACCACTTCCATTTAGCCGGATGGTCGCATAAACCTGCACGTACCGGATTTAAATGAACGTAATTTAATTTTTGATTGATAAACTTCGGACTCCATAAATCAATTGCCGAAAATTCTTTCTGCCATACGGCATGTGTTTGCTTACTGCTTTGGATAACTAATTTTGAAAGTGATTCTGCATAATTATTCACTTTCAGCCAATCGAGAATTAAGCGTGCCGATTTGCCTTTGATTTTTCTCATTACTACACTGATTTCGCATTCAAACGGATTCAAAATCAAATGAACATGATCGGGCATAATTACATAACCGACCAGCTTAAATGGGTTCGCCTTTTTGATTTCGTCCAAAACATCAACAAAGATTTGACACGGCTCATCGCGGCGAAAAATCGGCAGTCGCCGAAAGGTAACGGTCGTTACATAATGAAAAGTGTTTTTCTCTTTTGATTTAAAGAGTCTCATCCGTTGCGGATCGGCGGGCAAGCCCGCCGCTAAACGAAAAATGTTTTTTATTTCAAACCTAATCAATTCCGCCTTCTAAAAATCCTATAGCCCCACGAATCGAGCGCGATTGCCGGAAGCGCGACGTTTGCTTTTTTCGTCGTTTCCAACGCGCTTTGTCCCGGAAGAAGCGGCGCGCCGACGTTTGGCGTCACATCTTCAAAATTTCCGCTCGCTTCGATTGTTCCGACAAACGGCTGCCCTGTTGTGTTGATTGCAACCAGAATTTCTTCGTTTCCGGTGCGGCGCGAAAAAGTCAGAATGCGGTTTTCGTCGGAATTTCTGAGCCACATCAAATCGCCGCGACGTAAGGCGGACGATGATTTTCTGAGCGCGGTCATTCCTTTGTAAAAACGCGGAAATTCGGGTCGGCGGACTTCGTTTTGCCAGAAAATCGGGACTTTTTCAAACAGCGCCGGATAACCCGATTCAGCCGTGTCGCCGACTTCCATTCCGTTGTAAAGCATGGGCACGCCGTCGAGCGTAAAAACGAGAGCTTGAGCGGCGAGCGCGCCGCGTTCGCCGAAACGCGCAATTGCGCGGCGCTCGTCGTGATTGTCGGAAAAACGCATTCGCAAAGCGCCTTTCGGCATTTTCGCTTTGTCAGCTTCCCAGGTTTCGCGGATTCTCGTTGCAGGTTTTACGCCCTGAAAAACTTCGGTCAAAGCAGTGTGCATCGCCCACGAATAATCGAGGTCGAACGCTTTGACAAGCAAATCCGGCGATTCCCATTCGCCGAGCCAGATTGTGTTCGATTTGATTTTATCAACTTCTTCGCGCGCTTTTTCCCAGAAATCGGTTGGCACAAATCCCGCAACGTCTAAACGATAACCGTCCAGATCGTATTCGCGCACCCAGAATTTCAAAACATCAATCATATAATTTCTGAGTTCAGGGTTGTCGTAATTCAAATCCGCCACATCAGCCCAATCGGGAATCGGCGGAATAATGTTTCCGGCTTTGTCCTGCGTGTAAAAAGCGCGTGTTTTCATCATCACCGAATCCCAAGCCGTGTGATTCGCCACGATGTCAATAATCACTTTCATTCCGCGTTTGTGAGCTTCCGCGACAAGACGTTTGAAATCCGCGCTTGTGCCGTAATCGGGATTGATCGCGTAATAATCGCGCACGGCGTAAGGCGAGCCGATTGTGCCTTTCGATTTTTCCCGTCCAATCGGATGAATCGGCATCAGCCACAAAACAGTCACGCCGGTTTCTTTCAAACGATCTAAATCAGCAGTAATCGAATTAAAATCGCCTTTCGCGGAGTACTGACGCGGAAAGATTTCATAAATTACCGCGTCTTTTACCCAATCCTGACTTGAACGCGCCGTTTCTTTGGAAAAATCGCGCGTGTTTGCGTGCTGCGCCGCGACGATGTGCGGCATTGTCGAAATCAAAAGCGTCGTGATGACGCCTTTGGTCATTAAATCGCGCAAAATTTTGTAGCTCATAAAAAATCAAATTACCGATTGCCCAAGTCGTAAATCGTTGTGTTCGGATTGTAGATTTTCCAATCGAACCAGTAATCTTTGAGTGAAGCGATTTTCTGCAACTGTTTTCCGGCTAGCTCTCCGCTCGTAGCTTTACCGGAAAAATCCCAAACGCTGGCGGTTTCCGCGTCCGTCAACTGAAAATCCGGCGCATCCGGTTTGATAAAAAACTCCAGCTTGCGCCCTTCAATCTCGGTGTCGAACGCCCGCACCGATTTTTTGTCAGCGCCGAGGACAACGACGATTTGTTTGCCGCCCAGCAGGTCAATAATCGGACTTTGTTTTTCCAATGCCGACATCGGATAAGCCTTTGCTTCCCCATTCACTTTGATTCCGACAACAAGAGCACGCGGTTCGAGCGTTTTGTCCAACTGCTGCGAAACGTTGACCGGCATTTTGCCGATTTGGCTTTCCCAGTCCGATTCATATTTTCCCGCCGCCAGGATTTTTTCGTCGGGACGCAAAACGCGCCCGTTTGGTTTTTCGCGTTTCCACAATCCGAAAGTCAGCTCGTCGTGGAAAACCGGCGCGAGCTTCGTTCCCCTTAATTCGCCCTGAATGCAAGCGCCCGAAACCTGTTGCCACCAGGAGCCGGTTTCCTCATCGCGCATAATAAAATTCTGATTGTTAATTCCGGCAAGCCGAAAATTCAGTTGCCGCCCGTTCACTCGCGCGTCCCACACCAGACCGGTGTGACAGAGCGTTCAATACGTCGCCACAATCGGAACGCCGCCCACCGTATCGTGAACGAGATGATGATAAGCCATCTGCCGAACCGGATAAGCTGCGGCTTCGCCGTTTAATTCAATCGCCAGAACCATCTCGTCATCGGAGACAAAATCGGCTTCACTCGTTTTGGCATAACTCGAATTTGCGAGCGGATTAAACATCCATTCAAAATGGTTTTGGCGCGCGAACCAAACCGAAATAGCCAAAACGAAAAGCGGCACAATCAAAAACGCTTTGCCGTACCAGCGCCGCGAATTTCGCCAAATATAAGCGGCAACGAACAGCGCCAAAATTGCCAAAACAATTGTCGCAATCGGCGACCAGCTTTTGAGCGCGAACGAAATCGCCAAATCTCGCTCGGTTTGCGGCGAAAAAGGCTTAATCAAAAATACCGGAACGGCGATTATCGCGAATGCCGCCGCTCCGATTGCAAATAACGAAAGCCAGGCAATAATGCGATTTTTAATTGTCATAGTTAAGTACAGTTTTGATCTAAGTGAAAATCTCCAATCGTTTAGCGGCGAGTTTGCGCGGCAGGCGCTTAAACGATTAATTTGTTCTTTAGTGCGCCGCGCCGACTGTAATTGTCTCGCCTTCTAGTTTTTCCTGACCGATGTCTTTAACAATCAACACGCTTGCCGCCGCGACGATCATGCTTAAACCGCCGAGCATCACCGCGTTGAGCGGGTTGTCGCCGAGCAGCGATTTGTAAATTTGCGGCGTGAGAAACGACTGAATGATCTGCGGAATGACGATGAAAAGATTGAAAACGCCCATATAAACGCCGATGCGCTGGGCGGGAATCGCGCCCGCTAAAATCACATACGGCATCGAGAGAATCGAAGCCCAGGCGATGCCGACGCCGATCATTCCGATAAACAGAAAATAAGGGCTTGCCGCAAAATAAGTCGAAAGCAAACCGAGTCCGCCGAGAGTCAGGCAGATAATGTGAACGCCTTTGCGGCTCGTCGCTTTAGCGAGCGGCGGAATGGCGAACGCGACGAGAAAACAGACGAAATTGTAAACCGCGAAACACAACCCTCCCCATTCCGTCCCTTGCGCGAAGAGCGGCGATTTTTCGTCCGGCGCGCCGAAAACGTGGCGCGCGACCGTGATGCCGTAAAATTGCCACATAAACGGCAATGCAAACCACGTAAAAAACTGCACGACGGCGAGCTGTTTCATCGTCGTGGGCATTTCGCGCAGAGCTTCGCCGATTTCTTTAAAAATATTGCCGACGATTCCGCCTTCCTGCTGTTTGCGGCGAAATTCTTCCATATTTTCCGGCGGATATTCGCCCGTTGAAAAAACCGTCCACAAAACCGCAACCAGAAAGAAAACCGCACCCACGATAAAAGCAATGTAAGTCGAATAAGGAATCCCGCTCGCCAAAGTTCCGACAACGCCCAAAGTTCCCAAAAGCCAGGGCAAAGCGTTTGCTAAGGTCGAGCCGAAACCTATAAAAAACGACTGCATCACAAAACCCAAAGTGCGCTGTTCTTCCGGCAATTTGTCGGCGACAAAAGCGCGAAACGGCTCCATCGTGATATTGATCGAAGCATCCATAATCCAGAGCAGCCCGGCAGCCATCCAAACCGCCGACGAATTGGGCATCAGAATCAAACAAATGCTCGCCAAAATCGCGCCGACCAGAAAATATGGTCGTCGCCGACCGAGCCGCGTCCAGGTTCTGTCAGACATCGCACCGACAATCGGCTGGACGAGCAATCCGGTCAGCGGTCCGGCGAGCCACAAATACGGCAGCGAGGCTTCGTCCGCGCCGAGATATTTGTAAATCGGCGACATATTCGCCATCTGCAAGCCCCAACCGAATTGAATTCCCAAAAATCCGAAACTCATGTTCCAGATTTGCCAAAAACTAAGTCGCGGTTTATTTTCCATAGCTTTTCAGAAATTCCTGCAAATCAGGAGTAGAACCTAAAAATTGAATTCTTCTTCGCGCCCTTTGCGAAACCTTTGCGCTCTTTGCGATTTAATTCTGAAAAAACTTAAACGCAAAGGGCGCGAAGAAATTGATTCTTGACTGACATAAACCAACTTGAAATCACTTCCTGTTTTTTAGAAACGCGGTGATCCAGACCATCACGACCATGCCGATAATAAACGAAGCGGCAACAATTAAAGCGTTTGACAAAACCCTCTCGGAGCCTTGCCCGCGCGCCGTAATGCCCATAATCAACATCGAAGCCGCAATAAACAGAGCGATCAAAGAAAGCGGTTTCATCGTTTCACCGTAAAAATGCTCGCCGTCCGCGCGGGCATATTAATTTTCATTGTGCGGTTTTCGATTCTGAAATCCGCAACCCTGCCGAGCCGATCAATCAAAATCGCGTTTACCGGAATCGGTTTTACATCCGTTAAATCAAACTGCACCTCAGCCTTTTTGGAATCGTTATTAAAAACGACAATCACGGCTTCTTTTTCCGTCGCGCGCGCGTAAGCCATTTGCTGTTCGGCGTCATATAAATCGAGCGTTTTGCCTTTTCTGAGCGGTTCCAGTTCGCGCCGCAAAGCGCCCAATCTCGCCAGATGATTCCAGACTTCGTTTTCCTGAATCGTTCTGCCCTGCGGCGAAAAAGCGTTGCGCGGATCGCCCGCGAAACCGCCGGGAAAATCTCGCCGATTGTCGGGATCATTTCCGCCCGGCATCGCCAATTCGTCGCCGTAATACAGCAAAGGCGTGCCGCGCGAGGTCATAATCAGCGTTTGCGCCAGTTTCAAACCTTCGACGGTCGCGCCCGGCTCGTTCATAAAACGCGGCATATCGTGAACGCCCAAAAATGTCACCAAAACATCCGGGTTCGGGTAAAGCCAGTCTTTTGAAAATATTTGCGAGACTTCACGGATATTTTTGCCTTGCCCGAAAGCGTTGCGAATCGCATAAAAAAGCGCGAAATCGTAGAGCGTGTCAATTCCGGTATCAATTCCGTCGTGTCCGCGTTTGCCTTTTTGGAAATACGAAAGCAGCGCCGGATCGCCGTCGTAAAGCTCGCCCATCACGTTCAGATTCGGATATTCGCGTTTGATCGCCGCCATCCATTTTGACCAGAATGAGCGAGGAACGTGCGGCAAAGTATCCATTCGAATCGAGTCGAAACCCGCCATTTCAACCCACCAGAGCGTGTTTTGAATCAGATATTTTTCGACTTCCGGGTCGTTTTGATTAAAGTCGGGCAGAATGTCTATAAACCAGCCGTCGAGATTGCGCTTTTGGGTTTGAAATGTAGCGCGCGGGTTCATCGTCGTCCATTTTTGCCAATTGTTCGACAGATGATTTTCGACCGTTCCGTTCCACCAGGTCGGCGTCGGCGGATCGTTTGCCCAGAGGTGATACGGTCCGGTGTGATTAGCGATTTGGTCTTGGATGACTTTAAAACCTTTCGATTGCGCGATGCGGACGAACTCGCGCAGCTTCGCCATATCGCCTAAACGCTCTTCAACTCCGTAAAAATCAATCGCGCCGTAACCGTGATAGCCTGTCGTTTCCGGCACGTTTTCGTAAACTTCTTTGGTGTCGAAACGGTCGTTGTTATCGTAAACCGGCGTCGTCCAAATCGCCGTCACGCCCAAAGATTTAATGTAATCGAGTTGATTGATAATGCCCTGCAAATCGCCGCCGTGATAATGTCTCCCCTTAGAACGGTCGAGCAGACCGGGCGATTTCGCCGGGTTGTTGTTTGATTGATCGCCGTCGGCAAAACGGTCTGGAATCAAAAAATAGATCACATCGTCCGGCGTAAAACCGCGAAAACGATTTTCGCGCGGCATTTTTTGGGAAATTTCAAACTGAAAATCAGTGTTTCCGTTTGTAGTGACAATGCGCAAATCGTGTTTTCCGACGCGGGCGTTACGGTCAATCGTCACGTCAGCAAAAAGATAATGCCCGTTTGCGCTGGTTCTAAAATTTCCGACGCGCAAATCTCTCGAATTTGAAACAACCCGCGCGCCCGTCAAATTTTCGCCGCGAATCAGCAGCCGCACCGGATTAATCGAATGATTCGCCCACCAATTCGACGGCTCGACTTTTTCAACTTTTGGAGATTGCGCGAAAATCGCAACCGCCAGAAATAAAATTGAAACGCAGAGACGCAGAGACGCAGAGAAAAAGAAAGATAAAAACCCTCTCTCTTTCATAAAAACCTCTGCGTCTCTGCGTCTCTGCGTTGAAAAATCTGCTTTCATATCAAATACGCCCATAAATTTCAGTCAACTCGCGCAATCGCTGAGAAATCTTTTCGCTGAAATCGCCTTCCCGACAACGCCAGAACCAATTGCCGGAACTCGAAGCGGGCAAATTCATCCGCGCTTCGGTTCCCAAACCGAGCAAATCCTGCATCGGCACAACAGCCGTGTTTGCGACCGAAGCCCAGACCGCGCGGATAAAATCCCAGTGAATTTCTTTGCCGTCCGAATTTAAATATCGAAGACAAAAATCGTGTTCTTTGCCGATTTGCCCGGCGTCGCGCGTCGAGCCTGCGCCCGCGTGCGAATGAAACCAGCCAACGGTTGTATCGTTGTCGTGAGTCCCGGTGTAAACGATTGAATTTTTAATATAGTTGTGCGGCAAATCGTGATTTTTCGCGTCGCCGCCGAAAGCAAACTGCAAAATCCGCATTCCCGGAAAACCGAAACCGTCGCGCAATTCTTCGACATCCGGCGTAATCACGCCCAAATCTTCCGCCCAAAACGGCAAATCGCCGATGGCGTTTTCGAGCGCGTCGAACAATTCCTTGCCCGGAACATTAACCCATTGCCCGTTGACTGCGGTCGCGTCGCCGCCCGGAACTTCCCACGCCGCCGCAAAACCGCGAAAATGGTCAACGCGCACGATGTCAACCGTTTGCAAAGTAAACCGGACGCGCGAAATCCACCAGCGAAAATTGTCTCGCCGCATCGCATCCCAGTTGTAAATCGGATTTCCCCAGAGCTGTCCGGTCGCCGAAAAATAATCAGGCGGAACACCAGCGACGACTTGCGGCGAACCATCCGCTTTTAATTTAAATTCCTGCGGGTTACACCACACGTCAGCCGAATCGAGCGCGACGAAAATTGGCACGTCGCCGACGATTTTAATGCCTTTTTCGTTGGCGTAAGTTTTCAAAGCGTCCCATTGTTTGAAAAACAGAAACTGATAAAATTTTTGGGCGAAAACGTCATCGTCAAACTCGCGCCGAGCAGTTTCGAGAGCTTGCGGACGGCGCAATTTCAAATCTTCGTCCCATTCTTGCCAGGATTTTTGCTCTTGCGACAATTTAATCGCGCGGAACAAGGCGTAATCTTCGAGCCAGAAGCCGTTAAAATCGCAGAATTGATGAAACAACTCCGCGATTTCCCGATCATCGGTTTTCCGAAAATTCTCAAACGCCTTTTTTAACAGAGCATTTTTGTAATCGAGCGCCGCGCCGAAATCAACTTTGCCGGCGGGAAAATTCGGCGCGTTTTGTAAATCTTCGACACTGAGAAAACCGTCCGCAACAATCTTTTCGGGCGAAATCAGCAGAGTGTTTCCGGCAAAAGCCGAAAAACATTGATACGGCGAGTCGCCGTATCCGGTCGGACCGAGCGGCAAAACCTGCCAATACGTCTGCCCGCTTTTTTCGAGAAAATCAACAAATTGATATGCTTCGTCGCCGAAATCGCCGATACCGAAACCGCCCGGCAATGATGTCGGGTGAAGTAAAATGCCGCTTGCTCTCGGAAAATTCATAATTTGAGATTAACAATTTATTGCTTTTTAATAACTTTATAAATGATAGCTGTTTTCGGCGGCAGCGGAAGTTTTGCTTTTCCGTTTGTTGCGCTTTGATTGCTGATGTTAACAACGATTCCGCTTCCGTTTGGGCTGTAAATTACATTATTTACGCCGATTGTGCTTTCATCAAATTCGATATATTTATCTTCATTTGAACGGTTAAATCCTGCGACAACGATTTCTTGATTACTCTGTCGGGCAAAAGAATAAATGTCGTCGTTATACTGCAAATCAATTGTCTTGCCGAGTTTCAACGCTGTGCTTTTTCGTCTGATTTCGAGCCATTTTTGCACGTGGTCAAACATTTTCTGTTCTTCCGCCGTTCTGCTTGCGCGCATAAACGCGCTGCGCGCGTCGCCGGGAAATCCGCCGGGAAAATCGCGCCGGTTGTCGGGATCATGACCGCCGCGCATTCCGATTTCTTCGCCGTAATAAATTTGCGGAATCCCGCGCGTCGAGAGCAAAAACGCGAGATGCATCATCGCGCCCTCTACGCTCGCGCCTTCGAGCGACATAAAACGGTCTGTGTCGTGATTGCCTGAAATTGTCGTGACGCTGTTTACGTTCGGATAAAGCCCGTCGTATTTCAAAACGTCGCGGAGCGCGCTCATCGGTTTTTTTCCGGTGAAAGCATCGAGCGAGGCGCGCCATAAATTAAAATCGAAAACCGACGGCAGATTCGTATCAATGCCGTCCCAGCCGGTTTTGCCGCCTTGAAAAAAGGCTGTTTGGGCGGAATCATTGACCATTACTTCGCCGACCATCCAAAACTTCGGGTACTGTTTGTTTATCGCCGCCGACCAATCGCGGATAAACGGGCGCGGCATATACTGGATTGTGTCCTGCCGAATCCCGTCAATTCCCGTCGCTCCGATCCACCAGAGCGCGTTTTGGATTTCGTAACGCGCAACTTCCGGCTCGTTTTGATTTAAATCCGGCAGCAGCTCGTTAAACCAGCCGTTGAGCAGATTGTTTCTTTCAGTGATGGAACCGTTCGGAGAAAGCAAAACAGAGTTGTTAAATGAATTTTGCTCAAACGGACTAAACCAATTTGGCAGCGGCGGATTTTTCATCCAGACGTGCTGTGCAGCGACGTGATTTGCCACCTGATCTTGAATAACCTTGATTCCGTTTCGATGCGCGGTTTCGATTAAATCGCGCAAATCTGCCATCGTCCCGAAACGGTCTTCAACCGCGTAATAATCAACGGCGTGATAACCGTGATAATTCGTGTACGGGCACCAGGGTTTGTCGCATTCGTTTGCCCGGTTTGGATTGTCGTACCAGGGCGTCAGCCAAATCGCGGTGACGCCAAGTTCTTTTAAATACGGGAGATTGTTTTTAATGCCGCGAAAATCGCCGCCGTGCCACGCTCGCGGATTTTGTCTGCCGTTTGCCGAAGCCGGGGCGTCCGCAGGCGCGTCGTTTGAAGTGTCGCCGTTGGCAAAACGGTCGGGCATTATCAAATAAATAATGTCGTCGTTCGTTATGCCTTGAAAGTTAATTTTTGAATCGAGCGGGGAATTTATTTCAAAATCAAAAACAGATTTGCCGTTCGGCGATTCGATTGCAAGCGGGTATTTGCCGGGTTTTAAGTTTTTATCAACTGTTAGATCAACAAACAAATAATCGCCGCGTTCATTAATGCGAACGTTTGATGCTTTTAAAGATTTATCTGCCGATTTAACCGCTGCGTTTTTGAGATTTTCGCCCCGGATTAAAAGCCGAACCGGATTGATTGTGTGTCCAGCCCACCACGAGGGCGGCTCGATTTTGGAGGTTTTCGGCTCTTGCGCCGAAGCGAACGAAACGGCAAGGAAAATGAAAAGAGCGGAAAGCGCGAATTGAAAATACGAAAAATGTTCACGGTCATTCATAAATTCAATTTTCACTTTCCGCCCTTAAACTAAAGCCGCCGTTGCTTATCGAAATTTGACGGCTTCGATTTTAAATTAAAACTCCAAGCGCAAACCGAGTTGGATTTGACGATTGGAAAACGCCTGTGTTGAACGAATTGCACCGAAATAGTTTAAGTTGCCGTTCGGCGTTGCCGGCGGCACGTCGTTCAAATTTGTGTTCGGAACGCCGAATTGCGGCGTGTTGAATAGGTTGAAAAATTCGGTTCGGAACTGCGCTTTGACGCGCTCGTTGCCAAAATTTTTCGTTAAGCCCAAATTCAACTGTCTGGTCGAAGGCGAACGAAGGCTGTTGCGCTCCAAGTTGCCGAAACGTCCGGCAGGTGCATCTTTAAACGCCGCAAAATTGAGATATGGAGTGTCGTTGTCCGTATACGGATCGCCGACCAAATCCACGCGAACGCCGTTGCGTCTGACATCGAACGGCTGACCACTTTGCGCGCGGAAAATGCCGTTAAGCTGCCAACCGCCCACAATTGCGTCCAGAACGCGCGGAATGTTTGAAGCGAATCGTCGTCCGCGACCAAACGGAATATCGAAAACCGATTCGAACGAAAAGACGTGCGGGAAATCAATCCGCGAAGTCGTAAACGGCTCTACAAGATTGAGGTTGTTTTCAGCGGTGGAACCGAGCGCATCGAACGCTCCTTCGCCATTGTCTTTAGTTTTCGAGAAAGTGTATGCTGCGCGATATTGCCAGCCTTGCGAGAAACGGCGCTCAAGCTGAATTTGCAGAGAATCGTACTGCGATCTGCCGTTATCATCGCGGACGTTGGCGTTCCCGCCGTTGGCAAAACAGTTTGTTCCAGGAGCCGCGCCACCGCTACGCGGGCAAGAAATTGACGCGCTCGGTTCAATAATGCGTCCGTTCAAGTTGTAATAAAGCACCAGATTGCGCCCACGAGTTCCGACATAACCGACGCTGACGGCGGTCTCGTTGGTCAATTGCTGTTGGAGTTGAACGTTAAACTGCTGCACGTTTGATGTTTTATTGTCCGGCAGAACCGCCAAAACGGCGACGTTTTGCGGATTGTTTAAATTTACGCTGTCAACGCTGCCGAGCGGTAAAGCTCCGGTTGCCAGACGCGAATCGAGACTTCCGTTCGGCGCGCGTCCCGATAGCGTGATGCGAACTCCGTCTGTGTAATTGAATTGAGAAAATCCGCTGTAAGGCGGGTTTTGCGCCAATTGATTGTCAATGCCGCCGCGATCCAAAAAGTAGAAAAGACCGTAACCGCCGCGAATTACCGAACGCCCGTCGCCGCGCAAATCATAAGCTAAACCGACGCGCGGACCGAAATTGTTTTTGTCCGTCCGGGTCAGTGAATCACTGCTGTCTTTGGCAACATTCAAGCGCCCGGTCGTTACGTCAAAATTTGCCTGCCGACCGTACATTTCAGTCGGATTGGTGTAATAGTCGTAACGCAAACCATAATTTAAAGTCAGTTTCTGCGTGATTCTCCAATCGTCCTGTGCAAATACCGCGTTTTCCCAATTGCGCGTGCCGACCGTGCCGAACGGCGGTCCGATTTGATAGTTGCAAACAAAGCCGATCAATAAATCAGATTGCTCAAACCCGGTGGATGCCGCGTTGCCGCACTGTGACGGGTCGCCGTTTCCGATCAGGAAGAAATAGCCTTTGCCGCGATTCGGGCGATACAGCGAAACGTCGCGCCGCAAAATAGTGCCTCCGAATTTAATCGTGTGATCGCCGGTCGTGAAGCTCACGCTGTCAACGAGTTGATAAGTGTTTTGCGGAACGAGGTAGGGACCGAAGTCGCCGGTGTATTCGAGTTGACCGTTATATCCGCCGATCAGCGCGCCGCCGCCTAAGCTGGCATCGCGGTTGGCGTTCGGAATACCGAGAGCGGATGAAACCGCTGTCTCAAAGAACGGCGGCGTATAGCCGTATTTAATGCGGTTGGCTTGAACACGCAGCTCGTTAAACAGAGTATTCGTCAAAGAACTGTTCAATCCGACGACGAGAGCGCGCGTCCGAATCGGATTTGTTCCCGAACCGAAACCCGCCGGAAGATCAGGCAAACGCGAAGAAGTAATTTGGTCAAAACTTCCTAAGCTGCCGCGTCCGAACATCTGATTTCGGTCGTTGATTGTGCCGTCAAGTCTTAAATCGAACGTATCGCCCTGTTGAGTTTGATTTCTCGTCGTAACGTAATTGTTCGTCGTCCCGGCGCGATTCGGGAGCGGAAAGGCTCGCAAATAATTTAACGCAACCGAATTCAAACGATTTCCCGGCAGCAAATCGAGCCGGTTGTACGGAGTTCCGTTACAGGTCGCTACCGGAGCGTTGCAGACGTTCAATCCGGTCAGCGGGTCTTTAAGCTGTGTTGATAACGCGGAAAAGTTTCCGTTGCGAAAGTCGGCGGTGGGCACGGTCGCCGTCTCTTCATTGAGCGGCAGGAATTGACGCAAGCCTTCATAATCGAAAAAGAAAAACAGTCTGTCTTTGCCGTTAAAAATCTTCGGACCGCCTTCGCCAAAGCCCGGAAGAATTACCGGACCTCCGACGGTCGCGCCGAATTGCCCGCGTCGAAATTCGGGAATTCTTCTTCCGTTGCCGCCTTGAGAAAGGGGACGGGCGTCGTAAAAGGTCGGTCGGGCGTCGAGGTTGTCGTTTCTAAAGAAACCGAAGGCGCTGCCGAAGAAATCGTTTCTTCCCGATTTGATAACCGAGTTGATGATGGCACCGCCGCCGCGTCCGAATTCAGCCGGAGCCATACTCGTTTGAACGCGAAATTCCTGAATTGCTTCCGCCGACGGGAAAATGTTGATGGTGTTGACGAGCGATTCGTTGTTGTCAACGCCGTCGAGCAAAAAGTTGTTCGCCTGCGTGCGCTGACCGTTGACTGACAAAGCCGCGCCGCCGGTGTTGCCGCCACGATAAGTTTCGGCGTTGCCGCCCGCGCCCGAAGCGAAACCGCCCGGAACGCCTTGCGTGACGCCCGGCGTCAAGCGCGCCAATTCCAAAACGTTGCGTCCGTTGAGCGGCAATTCGACGGCTTCGCGCCCCTGAATCACTTCGCCGATAGCCGAGCTGCCGGTGTCAACAATCGGGGCGTCGGTCGTGATTTCGACGACCGCCGAAACGTCGCCCGGTTCGAGCGCAAAATCGAGATTCGCGTTTTGCGCAACTTCGAGCGTTATGTCTTGCCGTGTGGTTTTAAAATTTGCCTGTGTTACTTCAAGCCGATACTGACCGGGTTGGAGCGTCAAGATCGAATATGAGCCGTCTTCGTTGGTTTGAGATTCGACCGTGCGATTCGTAGCCAGAGCCGTCGCTTTAACGGTTGCGCCCGGCACAGCCGCACCGGCGGCATCGGTCACGGTTCCTTGAACGCGCGCCGTTTCCGTTTGCGCGTAAATTTCAACGGTTGAAAATAAGAGAGTTGCCAGAACAATCAAGAAGAACGGCACTCTTTTTCCAAAGCCAAACATAAAGTTCCTCCTTTTGCGCCCTTTCGGGAAAACTGATTTTAAATTTCTATTGCGGTAAATAATTTGCCGATTTACTTTCAATCGCTAAATTTACGATTAATTAATCGACGTGAAAAAACACTAAAATTAATAAAAAATGGGGCAAAAATGAAAGTTTGTTGGATAGACAAACAAAGTTTTTAAACAACAAACCGGCAATTTTTCGCTAACATAACACCTCTCTCACAAAAAGTCTAGGTTGCCGACGCAAATTTGTGAATTAAACTTAAACTGATTGCTCCCTGCAAGGTCGGCTGTTCGCCGAGAGTTGACGCTTTGATCTGAATTTCGGGCAATTTTTGGCGAATATTTGTTTCGACGGTTTCAAGCAATTGCCGTTCAATCAGCGACCAAATGCGAGTAATCTTTCCGCTGATTACAATTATCTCCGGGCTTAATCCGACAATTAAATTGACGATTCCGAGAGCCAAGTAGCGAGTCGTTTCATTAACAATTCGGAGCGCTTCCGCGTTTTGTTCGAGGGCGAGCGAAAAAACTTCTTCGACATTTTCCGCTTTGCGGTCGGTTAAATCGTTGAAGCGCGCAAGCGTGGCTTTGTTCGAAGCAAACGCTTCCCAGCATTGAGTGCTGCCGCACGAGCAAACTACTTTATTTTTACTCCCGACGACCATATGCCCGAACTCTCCGGCTGCGCCCTGGTTGCCGCGATAAATTTGCCCATCAAAAATGATTCCCGTCCCGATGCCTTCCGCCACCAAAACGCTGACGAAGTTTTTGACCGTATGCTCCAGCCCGCCGAACCATAATTCGGCGAGAGCAATAGCGTTGGCGTCGTTATCAATGACAACGGGCAGCTCCGCGGCTCTTTCGATTTTTTGCTTCAAGTTCCAATGTTTCCATTGAAAATAAGGAACATACGAAACAATTCCGGTTGCCGCGTCAACCAAGCCTGGAACGCTGACGCCGATTTCAACCGAATCGCTTTTCAGCTTCGATTTAATTTTTAAAAGACGCTTGATGATTTGTTCGAACGTTTTTTCGCCGTCCGGCGAGGTTTGAAAAGATTGCTGTTCGAGAATCTCTCCGGCTAGATTTGCCAGCGCGACGCTCGTCGTAGTCGGAGTTATATCAACGCCCACGGCGACCGGCTGATCTTTTCTGAGCTGCAAAAGAGTCGGTTTTCGCCCGCCGCTCGATTCGCCGACGCCGATTTCCTTGATAAAGCCTTCAGTTACCAGCGAGTCAACAATCGCGGAAACCGTTGAGCGCTGCAATTCTGTTTGTTTGGCAATCTCCGCCCGCGAGATCGGCTCGCGCTCGCGCACATAATTGAGAACGATTTGCCGGTTGATATTGCGGATAGTATTTGAACGGGCGACCTCGGTTTTAGCTTTTTGTAGGTAAATTCTCCGCATAAAAATCAAACGAGCAAGATTGGTCAAACCTCTTGAGCGATAGAAATATTAATTGAAACTTTGTTTTTAAAGCAAACAAAGTCAGGCTCGTTTGCAGAATCGTAGGCGAATATTTTTAGAAAATAATATTTGTCGACTATTTTTCTATAAGAAAATATAAGGCTTATAGTTATTTTCGATAAATAAAAAGTTTGCGCCTTGTGCTTTAATTAAAGATACAGATGAAGCCAAAAAAAGAAAAAAGATGGCTTATCAAAGCAATATATCCGGCAAAAACAAGCCGCCATAATTTTATTTTTAAATTGTCAAACAGCCTCTCTGCCTATTATCATCAACTTATAAAGCGAATCTATGGTGAAATGCTGATGATAAAATTTCCGTGCGCGGAAACGCTTTTCCGTTAAAGCTCAAGCAACAAGAAATGAATACTCCTTATTTTCTGATCGAACCGAAAGGGAAAAAAGCTCCCGTAATTCTCAGCGTTCCGCATTCGGGCGTCGAGTTTCCCGAAGAGTTGAAACCGCAGTATTGCCGGGAAATGGCGGCGCAGCCGGATGACACCGATTGGTTTGTTCACGATTTGTATGATTTCGCAGCCGAACTCGGAATCACCGTTATTCACGCCCGATACAGCCGTTGGGTGATTGATTTAAACCGCGACCCGGAAAGCAAACCGTTGTACGACGACGGCAGAATCATTACCGGATTAACTCCTTCGACGGATTTTTTGGGAAATGAGATTTATCTTGAAAAAAGATTTGTCCCCGACAATGAAGAAACCGAAAGGCGGCTGACAAATTATTATCGCCCTTATTATCAAAAAATTGAAAGCCTTCTGGCAGAAAGAATCGAAGAATTCGGCAGAGCTTTATTGTGGGACGCGCACTCGATCCGGCGGTTCGTTCCAACAATTAGAAAAGAGCCTTTTCCCGATTTGATTTTAGGAGACAATGACGAGCAGTCCGCCGATAAAGAAATAATTGAGATTGCTTTAAACAATTTGCGTGCAGGCAAATACGGAGTAAACCACAACGCGCCGTTTAAAGGCGGACATATCACGAGATATTTTGGAAAACCCGAAATCGGCGTCCACGCTTTGCAGCTCGAAATGGCGAAAATCAATTATATGAACGACGATGAGCTGACATTCGACGAAAACAGAGCGAAGAAAGTTAGAAAAGTGTTGCGCCCCGTTTTTGAACAACTAATCTCGCATTTAACAAAATGAAATCCTATCGCTTCAAAGCATTGCTGCAAAATCAAGGCTGGCTGGAAAACCCGACGGTTTCTTTAAATGAATCGGGCGAAATCGCGGCTATATCTCAAGAGCAAAAACCTGATTCAATTTACATTAACGGCTACGCCTTGCCCGGTTTCCAGAATGCTCATTCACACGCTTTTCAATACGCGATGGCTGGTTTGGCGGAGCGCCATTCTGTCGGCGCGGAAGCCGATGATTTCTGGTCGTGGCGCGAAGCAATGTACAAGCTGGCGTTGAATATCAATCCCGAACAGTTGAAAATTATCGCCGCGATGCTTTACAGTGAGCTGCTCCGGCACGGTTATACAAACGTCGCCGAATTTCATTACGTCCATCACGATAAAAACGGAGCGCCTTACGAAAATTTAGCCGCAATGGGCGAAGCTCTGGTCGAAGCCGCAAAAGAAGCCGGAATCAAAATCACTTTAATCCCGATTTTTTATCAAAAAGGCGGTTTCGGATTGCCCCCAAATGACAGGCAAAAAAGATTTATCTCTGAAACTTTTGAAGACTATCTGAAACTTTTCGAAGCCGCTTCGGAAGTATGCAAACAATATGAAGGCGCAAACATTGGGGTTGGAGTTCATTCGCTACGCGGCGTCAACGCAGAAGACGTTTTAAGAACCGCCAAAGAAGCACCGCAAAATGTGCCGTTTCATATTCACGTTTCCGAACAGTTAAAAGAAGTCGAAGACGCGCTTTCGTTTCTCGGAAAAAGACCCGTCGAATGGCTGCTCGATAACGTTGAATTAAACGAAAAATTTCACCTCGTCCACGCGACTCATTTAACTGAAGACGAAACCGGGAGACTGGCAAAAACCGGCGCAAACGTAGTGCTTTGTCCGAGCACCGAAGGCAATTTAGGCGACGGCATTTTCCCTTTGCGCCGATTTCAATCCTGCGGCGGAAACTGGAGCATCGGAACGGACAGCCACATTGGTTTAAATTTTTTTGAAGAATTGCGAATCCTGGATTACGGGCAACGTCTAATCAGCCACAAACGCAACACTTTTACCGGCGAAAACACGCCGGATAGCGGATTATATGCAATTACCAAAGCGACCGCCGCCGGACGCAGGGCGATGAATAATTTTGAAACCGAATTCTTCGCCATCGGCTCACCGTTCGATGCCTGCATCGTCAAAGCCGATGAACCGTTACTGGCAAACGTTAAACCCGAAAACTTAGCTTCAACGTTAGTTTATTCAACCGACGCTTCGCAGATTTACGGAACTTTTGTTTCGGGAAAACTGATTCAAAAAGACGCAAAACAACAATCAATAAAACAAGATTTCATTCGTTGCGTGCAGCGTTTCAGAAGCTAGAGCCTAAACAAATTATCGAAAAATGAATTTGCCGGAAACTCTTACTTTTTAAATAGATTCGCAACTCCGACCGTAAATCCGGCGAAGAAGCCTACGCGCGGAGCATCATTCGTTAGACCAAAACGCATTCCGGTGTCGAACCGCAAGCGTTTATTGAATTTATAAGTGAGCGCGCCGAGCGCGTAAACGCCTTTTGGCTGTTCGTCGTCCAGACTTAAACCAGCCAATTCGGTTTCAAATCCGAATTTATTTTCAAATTCGTGCGAAACCGTCACAGCAGCCAATCCGCCGTCGGCGCGACGCTCGCTGTCTTCGCGCCCGACATTCAGATAAGCCGCGTTGATGTCTATATCGGTGTTTTCGCCTAATTTCTTGCTAAAAAGAACCGTCAAGCGATGGTCGAATCGCCCGGTGCCGAGCATTTTCGATTCACTGGCGGTCGGTATTTTCAACGAATAAGCGAAAGCGAGCGCAGGATGTCGTTCAGTGTCTTTAAGCGCGACGATTTGGAAACCGAGCCGCGTATCGCCGACTCCGGTTTGAGTTTTTCCGCTTTCTTCCTGTTTTTGGGATAAAACCGCATCTACTTCGGCTTCGAGCAGAAGCCGGGAGCTTGCCGCAAAGCGAATGTTGAGCGGAGCCGTTTGCTGCCGGCGAAATTCCGAGCTGCGGAAATTGGAATCGTAGCCGAATTCGACTTGCAGCACGCCCGGTTTTTGTATTTCCGCCGGATTTGCAATCGTTGGTCGCGCCGGTTTGATATAGTCTTCGTCTTCGCTTTGAGATTGCTGCGCGCTTGCGGCGATTGTCAAAATCAGGAGAAGCAAAACGGATTGTGAGATTTTTGTAAATTGCTTGAGCGCGTTTTTTGTTGTCCTCTGTTTAGGCATTTATTTAATATCACGTCTGAAAGAACTGTGTGCAACTCAACTGAAATCAACACATTTCTTCCCAACTTGATTTAATGCATAAACTTTAAAATTATTGTTCATAATTTTTCCGTACTGATTCAAACAAAAGGCAAAAAAGCAGTTAATTTAAGATGTTATTTTTGTTCCGAATTCAATTCGCTTTTCTGATTTGAGGCGAAATAATCTTCGCGCGAAATCGAATATAAAAGAACGAAGACGCCGAATGCCGTGTCTTCCTTTTCAAAGCGCATTCCGATTTTTTGGAGGACGTTTTGCGAGCGCACATTGCCGTGGCGCGTCATTGCAATAATGCAAGGAAAATTGTGCTGCTCGAAACCATAGCGCAAGCACGCGCGGGCGATTTCCGTCGCCAATCCTTTTCCCCAATACGGCTCGTCGAGCAGATAAACCAATTCCGCCGTGCCTTCAAACGAACGCAGTCCGGCGCAGCCGATAAATTCGTTGTCCGCTTTTGAGACCACAGCCCAGCGCCCGAAATTGTTGCGCTCCCAATGTTTGATTATGCTGACGAGCGCCGTTTCAGTTTCTTCGCGCGTCATCGGCTCGCAATTTAAGCCGAGAAATCTCATAACTTGCGCGCTGGCGAAAACGCGCGCAAGCTCGTCCAAATCGTCCATCGTAAATTGCCGCAATCGAACGCGCTCGGTTTCGATTTCCCTCATTTTTTCCGTTTCACTCGTTTGCAAACTGCTTTCGCAAACTTTCCGCGTAGGGGGCGCGAGCGACTCCTTTTTCGGTGATAATTCCGGCGATAAATTCGGCTGGCGTCACGTCAAACGCCGGGTTTGAAACGCCGACGCCCGTCGGCGCAAGCTGATTTTCTTGAATGTGCGTGACTTCTCTTTCGTTGCGCTCTTCAATCGGAATTTGCGCGCCCGTCGGCGTATTTAAATCAATGGTCGAAAGCGGCGCGGCGACGTAAAACGGAATATTGTGCTGGCGCGCCAGAACCGCGACCATATAAGTTCCGATTTTGTTCGCGGCGTCTCCGTTGGCGGCAATTCGATCTGCACCGACGACGACCGCCTGCACTTTGCCCTGCTGCATCATATAGCCCGCCATATTATCGGTGATTAAAGTCACGGGAATATGATCTTTCATCAATTCCCAAGCCGTCAGACGCGCGCCCTGCAAATACGGGCGGGTTTCGTCGGCGATGACGGCGATGGCTTTTCCCGCGTTAACCGCGCCGCGAATGACGCCGAGCGCAGTTCCCCAAACGCCGCCGGTCGCCAGCGCGCCCGCATTGCAGTGCGTTAAAACTGTGGAATTGTCGTTGAGCAGCTCGCCGCCGAAACGCGCGATTTCGGCTTGCGCCGCGATGTCTTCTACGTGAATCGCTTTGGCGTCGGCAATTAAAATTTGTTTGATTTCCGAAATTGATTTGCCTTCGCTTTTTGCTTGTTTGAAAACATTCCGCATTCGCTCAATCGCCCAGAATAGATTAACTGCGGTCGGGCGCGTCGCGGCGAGAGTCTCGCAGATGTAATCAAAATCGTCTTCAAAATCGAGCATCGAAGTTCCGACAAACTCGCGCGCGCCGACCGCGACGCCGTAAGCGGCGGAAATCCCGATGGCTGGCGCGCCGCGCACGACCATATCACGAATCGCGTCGGCGACTTCGTTGTAGCTTTTTAAAACGAGCCATTTTTCCTCGTTCGGCAGCAAACGCTGGTCGAGCATCCGCACGCCTTCATCACTCCATTCGACGGGTTTTATCATAATTTTATTAATTCCCTCTGAATATTTTGTACGCAAATATAAACGAGATTGAGGCGCAGGAAAAGTGCGCCTCAATATTAATTTTGCCCGCAGACAAGCGGCGGGAACGAATTGTTTTTATTTTAGGTTGTTTTTCACAGCAAAATTTAATGATTTGCGTGCGCGGCGTTCGCCATATTATTCGCATTGCTGCCGACCGCCGTCGGAGAATTAGCAATTTGATTCGACACCATCGTCGGCGACTTAGCTACAGTCGCCGAATTGGTTTGGGTCTGGTTTCCGGTCGAAGAACCGGTACAAGCCACTATGAAAATCAAGGAAAGCGTAAAAACCGATAAAAGAAGAAAAGTTATTTTTTGTCGCATAAATGATTTTAATCAGAAAGATTAAAGATTTACAAGATTATTTCGATTCAGAAATGTTTTGGACTGAAAAATAATTAAGTTCTTGTTAAAAACAAACTTACTTGACAAATCAATCTTTCAAGAGTAGAAATTTATACGATTTACATGGAGTTAATCGTGTGTAATTTAAAGGTGTCCTCACATTGATATCAAGAGGGAAAACTTATGAATGCGACTAATCCTAAAGCTTTTGTTTTTGTTTTGATGCCATTTAGCGAAGATTTTGGTGATATTTACGAAGCTGGGATAAAACAAGCTTGCAAAGATGCAGGTGCATATTGCGAGAGGGTGGATGAGCAAATCTTTGTAGAGGACATTTTAGGGCGCGTTTATAATCAAATAGCTAAGGCTGATGTAATTGTTGCAGAAATGACAGGACGTAATTCAAACGTCTTTTACGAGACAGGATATGCACACGCCTTGAATAAGCGAGTAATTTTGCTCACTCGTAGTGCAGAAGACATCCCTTTTGATCTTAAGCACTATCCTCATATTGTTCACGGAGGAAAGATTGCGAAACTTAAATCGGAACTTGAAGCTAGAATCCGGTGGTGCATTGAAAACCCAAAGGAATCTCTATCGTCTGTTGATTTAGGTCTTCAAGCATTTATAAATGGGATAGCTTTATTAAGCAATCCAGTAATAGATATATCTGTAAAATCCGAGAAGCGTATACATGATTATTTATATACTGAAGCACAAGCTAGGTTGACTCTGGGCATTCACAATCCGACAAGCCGCGTCCTGACTCCTGAGTCTTTTGCTCTTGCTCTAGTAGCTCAATCACAACTTGTTTTTTTGCATAAGTCATTAATTCGTTCTATTACTCAACTGCCTGATGGAAGAAGCATGTTCAATATAGATCTACGGCATGCTTTATTCCCGGGGGGCTGGTTTACTGAGCATGTCAGAATGAGATTAACTAATAAGGTGGAAGGTGATTTATTAACGGATAATGCCATACGCATATTTACAGAATTAGGTCCGAAAGATTATCCATTCATTATAAGGATCCGTATAGCAAGCTAAGTTTTAACATTCATTCAATCTTACCAAAGATAGGTTGCGTTTCATTGAGAAATTGTAGCACGTGCAAATACTTCTCGGTTGTTTAATTTGAGGGTTTAGTCCTTAGTTGTTAATTTTGTAATGGTCAACCCGAGACACAAAAAAGTCATTGCCTGAGAGGAGTGAATCTAATGTTATTCCAACAAAGTATAGAGTCGGCACAAATTGCTGCGGAGGCAGCTCGAAACACAGCAATACTTGCGCTTATAGGTACAGGAATAACTGCCATATTCAGTTTAATAACCGCGTATTTTAACAATCAGGCTTCAAGAAGAAATCAGCTAAAGCTTCAGAACTTAAAAGATAGTAGCGATAAGGAATTGGAGCGCCTTAAGGGTATCATCCAGACCGAACAGGCTGAACAAAATGCTCGACGTGATTATCTATACGAAGCCCGTAAGCGCCTTTATAATGAATGTGAACCCATTCTCTTTCGCCTTTCTGAAACATCAGAGAATGCGCTATATCGGATCTATAGCCTCGCACGCACAGCACGAAATGGGGATCTTGAAGGAGATAAAAATTGGCTCTCTAACAACAAATATTATATGGCATCCACACTCTACAATCTATTGGCGCCCTGTGCGGTGTTTCGCCTTCTTCAGGAACGTCTCACATTAGTAGACTTAGAGGTAGATAACCAAATTAAGGATCAGTATCTCTTAGCTAAATGGATTTACATTTCTTTCACCGATGACTTCTCGCTAGCACAAACAGAGCCTACCTTGCCCTATTCCCCATTTGAGCGTAATTGGCAGGAGAAGCGCATCTTAAATCCCGCTCAGTTTTGGCGGCAGGGAATACCCGTCGGACGGCTAGATGCAGCTATTGATGGATTACTTATGACAGTCGGGGCTAACAGTGTCTCTCGCTTGATTACTTATGGAGAATTTGAAAAGGTGCTTGATTCTGACCTCGCTGGTAATGGCACGAAGTATGGAATATTTGTTGATGTGTTTGATCAGTTTCATCCTCAGAAACGACCAGTTCTCTGGCGAATTCTCATTGTTCAGGCTCTTCTTCACCATGAATTGATTCGCACTTTTCGAAGCGCCAGGTCATCAACCAGACCTATTGAACTTATTGCAAAAATTCCAGAAGAGGAATTTCAGGAACTTTGCTGGTCGCTTGTGGAAAGTCCTGAAACAAAATACAAAGTAGATGATCCCTTCCCTTTTGCCACAAAATACTTCCAAAAGCACCTCCCTATTCTGTTTGACAGCTTGCGTCAGCCAATAAACGATAAGAAAATGGAAAGTGACCCAATGGTGAAAATACCTGACAAGGTATAAGGGACAGTTAAAATTAGTAGCCTTTTATCTTCTAAATGAAGTGACCTAACAGCGGGTTACAGCAAATAGATACTAGAACATCTTTCGATTCCTTTTATCCGTTATTTTGTGCGTTATTAAGTTGAAGACAACTTTTCGGCTCAGCAGTCATATAGCCGAATTACTTTTAGGCAGGAGAACAAGATAATGGAAATCGAAGGAACGCTCGACAAAATTCACGAAACTGCAATCCAAAACGTTTGGCTGCAGCGATTCACGATTTTTACGCGGGTGATGATTGCCGTAGGGTTTATTCCTTCAGGGATGAAAAAGGTTCTCAGATTGCCGTTTACACAGCTAGGCGTTGAAACGCCCGTCGGTTACTTTTTCGACGCGCTTTATAAAACCGGCGGCTGGTATGAATTTATCGGCTGGGCGCAGGTCGTGGCGGCGATTTTGCTTTTGATTCCCCGCACGGCGACGCTCGGCGCTTTGATTTTCTTTCCGATTATCATCAACATCGCCGTTTTAACCAATTCAATGAATTTTCAGGGAACGAGAGTAATCACGATTTTTATGGCACTCGCCGCGACTTATCTTCTCTGCTGGGATTACGATAAGCTCAAATTGATTTTCAAACGGCGTGAAAAGAAATGCAGTGCCCTGCGGCGCAATGATTTTGTTTTTGAAGGCTTGTTTTGGGCGATTTTGGGCGTCGCCGGTTACGCAGTTTTCGCTTACGTCGGAATTGGTAACATTCATAAGCTCGGTTATGCGGGCGCAGTTGCCGCGTTTACCGGCGGGCTTCTTTTTGGCTTGTATTCTGTCTGGCACAGACGCGCCGCTTTTGCCGTAACATAAATTTTCACACTTTCTTAACCAAAAATTGTTGGCGTTTTTCGCAGTTGGTGGTAAATTTTGCGTCGGAAGATTTCCTTTTCCAAAAATTCCAAATGAGAAAGAACCTACACAGATTTAGTGCGAGATGAAGAACGAGCCGACGCCACGCGAATATTGTTTGATTGTTGAAGGAAACTATTTTGACGAAGCCGAAGCCGAACACGCCCTGCGCGACCCGTTTATCGAAGAATGGGTCGAGCAAACCGGCAGCTTTCGAATTCATAATTTTAACGAAATCGAGGTCGCCGCCGGAATCGCGCTCGGCTGGCTCGAAGTCAAAATGGTTGACGACGAAATTTTTGAGATCACCTGTAATCGCCCCGACAAACCGCTCACGGAACACAAAGCCAAATTAATTGCCGAAGCTCTGCGCCGACAAGATATGTTTGACGAAATCGCGGTCGAACAGCGCACAGATTGACCGGAAATTTTTGCGGCTTTTGTTTTCTCTTCGCGCCCCGGCGTGAAATAATCTTTGTTTCACGCTGTAGGAGCAATGATAACAACGCTCGTAAAATAATTAAAAATGGACTCGGAAAATGAAAAAACTGCTTTTTTGAACGGGCGAGTTACAGTTCACGTCGGCGATATTACAAAACAAAACGTTGATGCGATTGTCAACGCTGCAAATTCGACTCTGCTTGGCGGCGGAGGCGTTGACGGCGCGATTCACCGCGCGGGCGGTGATGAAATTTTACAGGCGTGTCGGGAAATCCGCCGCGCACAATTTCCCGATGGTTTGCCGACGGGCGAAGCCGTGATTACAACCGGCGGACGGCTCGCTGCGCGTTTTGTGATTCACACGGTCGGTCCGATTTACGGGCGTCACAACGGGCGCGAGGCGGAATTGCTGGCAGATTGTTATCAAAATTCGCTGCGGCTGGCAGTTGAAAACAATTTACAAACGATTGCGTTTCCGGCAATTTCAACCGGAGTTTATGCTTATCCTAAACACGAAGCCGCCGCAGTAGCATCAGAAGCCGTTCAAGACTTTTTGTTGCAATATGATACGCTCGAAGAAATTCGTTTCGTATTTTTTGGCGTCAGCGATGCCAAAACTTTTATCAAACATCAAAAATTTTAACGGGAACGAGAAATGGGAATTTTTTAAATATCCAACCGAATAAAGATGATTAAAACTCTCAACTATCAACTTTAAACTATCAACTGTTTGTTATTGAAAACCAGTTGATAGTTGATAATTTATAGTTGATAGTTACTTTTTTTTATCATCGCTTTTGGTCGGATTACTAATTTAAACAATGATTCAAAACGATTTTAATACACATAAATTGCCCGCAAGTTTGCGTGCGCTCGAAAAAATTTCGCAAAATTATTGGTGGAGCTGGTCAGGAGAAGGCGCGTATCTTTTAAGGGGTTTGGATTCGCATCTGTGGGAAAAAGTCGAACAAAATCCGCGCCTTTTATTACAGCAAATTTCCGATTTGCATCTCTGGCAGCGCGCCAGCGACCCATTTTATACGGCGCGCGTTGCTCGCATCGAGCGTCAGTTCGACGAATACGTCAATGCCGGACAAAAATCTTTCGGACGCATTACGCCTGAAAATCCGGTCGCCTATTTTTGCGCCGAATACGGTGTTCACAATTCCCTGCCGCTTTATTCGGGCGGTCTGGGAATTTTGGCGGGCGATCATTTAAAATCCGCCAGTGATTTGCAGCTTCCGCTCGTCGCAATCGGGCTTTTTTATCGTTTCGGTTATTTCCGCCAGCGGCTGACGCCGGACGGTTATCAAATGGAAGATTATCAGGAATCGGTTCCGGCTAATCTTTCGCTGACACCTGTTTTAACGGACGCGGGCGAGCGGCTTAAAATTTCATTAAAAATGCGCGGGCGTGAAGTTTGGGCGCAGGCTTGGCTGGCTTCGGTCGGGCGAATCAAGCTTTATCTGCTCGATACAAACATTGCGGAAAACAATGAAATTGACCGTTTGATCACCGGGCATCTTTACGGCGGCGATAAAGAAACGCGCGTCGTGCAGGAAATGCTTTTGGGAATCGGCGGCGTTCGGCTTTTGCGCGCGCTCAAAATCGAGCCTTCGGTTTTTCATTTAAACGAAGGACATTCAGCGTTTTTGACTCTGGAATTAGCGCGCGAATTAACCGAATCGGAACAACAATTAGGCTTTAACGAAGCTGCCGTTAAGGTGCGCGAAAAATGCGTTTTTACCACGCACACGCCGATTGCCGCCGGAAACGACGAATTTGATGCCGAAACTTTGGAAAAATGTTTTAACGGAGATCTGACAGCCGCTCTCGGTTTAACGCACGAAGATTTTCTCGCGCTCGGAAAAACAAATCCCTCGAACGCACAGGAATGGTTCGGAATGACGCCGCTTGCTCTAAAAATGTGCCGCTCGTCAAACGGCGTTAGCCGCAAACACGGCGAAGTTTCGCGCGCTCTCTGGCAAAAAATGTATGCCCCGGCGCATGTTGACGAAGTTCCGATTTCTTACGTGACGAACGGCGTCCACGCGCCGACTTGGATTGCGCCCGCGCTCAAAAGTCTTTACGAAAAACATATCGGCGCAAATTGGGCGGCGAGTCTCGAAAATGGAGATGATTGGGCGGAAAAAATCGAGCGTATCCCGGACGAAGAAATCTGGCAGACTCATAATTTGCTCAAAAATCAGCTCATCGCCTTTGTCCGCCAGCGTGAATCGCAAAAACCCGGCGTCGCGGAAAACTTATTCGAACCGAATGTTTTAACCATCGGTTTCGCCCGCCGCGTCGCCGGTTACAAGAGGTGGAATCTTTTGCTGGCGGATGCCGAGAGATTGTTGAGATTGATTGACGACGAAAATCGCCCGGTGCAATTCGTTTTCGCGGGAAAGGCGCATCCGCAAGACCGGCAGGCAAAAGCGATTTTGCAGCAAGTCGTCGCTTCTCGCGCGAATTCGACTTGGGCGCGCCGCGCCGTCTTTATTCAGGATTACGATCAGGAAGTCGCGCGTTATCTCGTTCAGGGAGTTGACGTTTGGCTCAACGTACCTCGCCGCCCGCTCGAAGCCTCAGGCACGAGCGGCGAAAAGGTGGCGATGAACGGCGGTTTGAATTTTTCTATTTTAGACGGCTGGTGGATCGAAGGCTACGACGGCATAAACGGCTGGGCAATCGGCGACGAACACGTTATTGATGACGAAACGGACGTTGACGAGCGCGACGCAAACGCGCTTTACACGACGCTCGAAACCGAAATAGTCCCGGAATTTTACGCGAAAGATGAAAACGATTTGCCGCGCCAATGGATCAAGAGAATGCGCCACGCTCTTGCTACCCTTACGCCGCAATTTTCGAGCGACCGAATGGTGCGCGATTATATCAATCAAATCTATAATTAAATTGTTCGTGGTTCATTGTTCGTTGTTCGTTGATTTTCTTTGCCACGAACAACGAACGACGAACCACGAACAAAACCGAGCATAGCGAGGTTTTTATGTCCCCAAACACAGATTTTCGAGTCGGAGTTATTCGCCCCATAGAATGCTTTCAGGAAGGCTGGGAGCTGATTAAAGACCAGTATTGGTTGTTTTTCGGCATTACGATTGTCGGGATGCTGATCGGCGGACTCGTGCCGTTCGGTATTATTCTCGGCGCGATGATTTGCGGCGTTTATTACTGCCTTTTTCAAAAAGCCGCCGGGCAGCGCGTCTCTTTCGACGGGCTTTTTAAAGGCTTTGAATATTTCGGTCCAAGCTTGATTGTGACGCTTTTCGTGATGGTTCCGGCGTTCATCCTGTGGACGCTAATTTATATTCCGTTACTCATCATCCAAATTTCCGCCACAAACCGTCGCGGGGGGGCTGACCCGGACATTTTATTTCCGATGTTAATCGGGACGGGAATCGGGGTTTTCGTTATCGGAATTATTATCGCCTGCATTCACGCGCTGATAATGTTTGCTTATCCGTTAATCGTCGAACGACGTTTAAGCGGAATTGAGGCTTTCAAATTGAGCGCGCGGGCGGTTTTTGCGAATTTGAGCGGCGTAATCGGTTTGATTTTATGCGAGTTTGCGCTTGGGATAATCGGTTATTTGCTTCTTTGCGTCGGGCTTTATCTTGTCTTTCCGATTATGTTCGCGGGCGTTTTCGTGGCTTACCGAAAAGTTTTTCCGCCGGTTGAAACACCTTTCACATCACCGCCGCCTCCGCCGAATTTCAACCAGCCGCCGAACTTTGCCAATCGCGGTTTCTGACGGTAAGCTAATTACTATGGCTTTTAATGAAATTACCGACGCGAACGACTTAGACGCGCTTTTTGCCGAATCGAGCCAAAAGCCCGTCATTTTATATAAACACAGCTTGACCTGCCCGATTAGCCGCGCGGCGTATGAAGAAATGTCTTTGATGAAAGACGAACCAATCGCGCTGGTTATCGTTCAGGACGCCCGCGCTCTTTCAAACGAAATCGCCGCGCGGACGGGCGTGCGGCACGAATCGCCGCAAACAATAATTTTGCAATCTGGCAAACCCGTCTGGCACGCTTCGCATTACGACATTACAAAATCTTCGGTCAGGCGAGCGCTGGAAGAATTGAAAAGTTAGATTTATGAAATTCGAGCCGCGCGAAATTATTGACGAAGGCTCTTCGTTTTCGATTCGCTGGGCTGACGATGCGGTCAGCCGATTCGACGCGCCCGCACTGCGTCGCGCTTGCGCCTGCGCGGGCTGCGTCAACGAATGGACGGGCGAGCAAATGATCAAACCGGAAACCGTCCCGGATGACCTTAAAATCGAAAACGCCAATCTCGTCGGTCGTTACGCTTTAAATTTTAAATTTAGCGACGGTCACGAAACCGGCATTTACAGCTTTAAATATCTGCGCGAATTGGCGGAAAGACAAAAATAAAACGATGAAAAAGTTTAGCCACAGATAAAAAAGGACGTTTAAATCGTCCTTTTCTTATTTTTCTTATTTCCCGGCTTTTCAGGTTGTACCCTCTTAGCTCATAAAGAATCCAAGTAACCAATACAACAACAGGAATATTAGAATTGTGCTGATAATGCCGCCGCCAAGTTTCCAAGCGCCTGCTCCGGCGATTGCCCCGCGCAATAAACTCATAACAAAACTCTCCTCTCGCGTAACGTTTTAGTGCATTTTTAAAATGCATCGTTCTAACTGCAAGAGTTGTTCCGGTTGACTGCTGAATTAAAAATAAAAGGTCGGCTTGCTGGCTTTGTAAAGCTGATAGCGTTCGAGCTTGATATACAAACCGCGCCGCGAAATGCCCAATTCTTTTGCCGCGCGCGAGATGTTTCCCTGATGACGTTTGAGAGCTTCGATAATCAGACGAATTTCGATTTGCTCGATGATTTCGTCCAATCTTCCGCTTTCGGGGTTGATGTTTAATATGTTCGACAGTGAATCGGCGGCAAATGCGTTTGCGCTTTGTTCGGAAGTCAGCGGAAGGCTGCTTTTTCTCAGCTCCGGCGATAAATGTTCCGGCGTTATCGTTTCTCCGTCATCGGCTCTGACAATCAGACGCTGAATCTCATTCGTCAATTGCCGCACATTTCCCTCCCAATCGCAAACCATCAGCAAATCAATTGTCTGCGGCGTAATCGTCACATTTCTTTTGCCGAATTTCTGCGAATAATGATTGACGTAATGATTTACCAGCAGCGGTATTTCCGAACGCCTTTCACGAAGCGGCGGAACTCTCAATCGAATCACATTCAAACGATAATACAAATCTTCTCTGAACAAGCCTTCAGCAACTTTCTCTTCCAATCCGACGTTCGTCGCCGCCACGACTCGAACATCAACTTTAATGGGTTTTTTCTCTCCTAAAGGCTGAATCTCACCTTCCTGTAAAAACCTGAGCAGCTTCGGCTGGACATCCAAAGGCAAATCTCCGATTTCATCTAAAAAGAGAGTTCCGCCGTCGGCTGAACGAATAACGCCTTGAGAATCGTTGATTGCTCCGGTGAATGCTCCTTTTTTGTAACCGAACAGATGTCCTTCCGCTAATTCTTTGGGAATTGCGGTGCAGTTAAACGGAATGAAGATTTTATCTTTACGATTTGAGAGAACGTGAATGGCATTGGCGATCAGTTCTTTTCCCGTTCCGCTTTCGCCCGTGATTAAAACTGTAATGTCGGAAGTGCGGATTTTATAAATTTCTTCGACAACGGCGGTCATTCCCGGACTTGAATGAATAAAGCCGGGCAGCAAATCGTCCGAATACAGCGAATTCGTTTCCGCATCGGCTTTTTGCGTCCGGCTTTTTTCCCGCAGAGCGCACACTTCCAGACCAAGCTCCACGATTTTTACCAGCGGTTGAATGCTCGCGCCGTCGGCGAGCTTTGCGTTCGCCCGCGGGTGAACAAGCAAAAATGCCGGCGCGGAGGAAGTTTCAAGAAGCGGAAAAATAGAAAAATTGTTTGATTCGACAAAACCGGAAACGCGGTCGCCGTTTTTCGCCTGTTCCAACCGAGCGACGTTTTCTTCGGCTTCGGCGGGCGAATAACCGGAAAAAACCAAAGGCTGAAGCCTTTTATCCGCGTTGTTTTGGGCGATGATGATTTTTTTCGCACGGCTTTCCAGTTGTAAAACCGACAAAAACTCGCGCAGCAAGACTTCGCGCGAAGCAGCCGCCGCTTCGGTCAAACGCAAAGCTAAAAGCCCGATATTAGGATTTCTCCGAACGGTTTCGGCGACGATTTTTGAAATTTTTGAGCGTGCTGTTTCGGCTTTTTCCAGCAGCGATCTTATTTGCAGCTTGCGGAAATTTTTGATTGCGGCTTCCAAATTTTCAACCGCCCGTTTCGGGCTTGTCTCGGACAAGACAATTCCAAGCTCGTAGCGGCAAAGGCTTATATAATAAAAATCGTCAAGTATTTCGTAGAGCGAGAGGCTGCGGCTGAAATGAAACTCGGCAGTCGAGTCGTCTCCTTTCAGTTTGTTGAAGCGACCGAGTAAAAATTGTGAATAAGCCGTAACCTGTAAATCGGTTTCGTCGTCTTCGTGCCTTAGATTGGCTTTATCTATTTCGGCGTGAAAATCGCCCCAATTTTCCAGATTGAGATAAATGTCTGCGAGCAGAACATGCGACAATCTGACCGCGCTTTCATCGCTAACCTGTTTGGCGGTTTCCTGGTATTTGTTGGCAATTTCGAGCGCAAACGGAAAGTTTCTGAGCGCAATTTGTAGCCGTCCCCAGTTTTTTAAAGACTGAACGAGATACCATTTGCGATTCTGCTTTTGGCTAAGCTCGACGGCTGTTTCCAAATGTTCTCTGGCTTCTTCAAATCTTTCCTGTAATAAATACAATTCTCCCAGCGAATCGTAAATAATTGAAATTGACGCAGAGTTGATTTCCGTTGCCAATTTGAACGACTTTTTGAGTGTTTTTTCAGCGCGCTCCCAATCGCCGATTACAGTTAAATTAATCCCTAGATTGTTATAAGCGGCAATTGAGTTGGTGATGTGTTCGGTTTGCTCAAAATACCGCGTCGCTTTTTCCAGACATGCAATTCCGTCATGCGGGCGATGCAGAAAATAATAAGCGCCCGCCAGTTCCGAATAAATTCGTCCGAGCCAGTAATTTTCCGGTCTTTCGCCGATAATATTTAAGGCTTGGCGGCTGTGTTCGATAAATTCTTCGTATTTTCCTTCTTGAACCGTCAGATTTGAAAGCGCGATGTAGCTGTGAACCATTCCGCGCCAATTTCCGGCTTCGCGGTAAGATTTCAAGGCGTCTTCCGCAAAACCGCGCGAAATTAAGGTTTGTCCCAATGAGCGATAAGCTCTCGACAACGAAAGATTAATTAAACCAAACGTGCTATTTCCGGCTTCAATTTCAGTAGCTTCTTCGAGAATTCCTTTGAGGAGTGAGGCGGATTTTGGCGATTCGGTTAAATGATTATAAAGAACCGCGATGTGGGTTTGCACTTCAAGATCAAGCTCCGGTTCGAGACCAAAACGGATTTCGATATTTTCATACATTTTCAAAGCATCGAACGCTTCGCGGTGACGCGCTTGCAGTTCGAGAGCTTTTGACCAGCAAAGCCGAATTTTCGCCAACAAATTGGCGTCGCGCGGTTTTAGCTTTAACAGAGATTCGGCTTTTTCCTGGGCTTGACGCGAGATTCCTTCATCAATTAACGATTGAATCTGCTCGATTTCCGTTTGAAAATCAATGTGTGAATTGAATCTGGCGGACTTGTTTTTGCCGTTGTCAGCGCTCGTGGGGGCGCTTCTGAAAAGCGAATTGAATTCGGTTGGCGGCTTTTTTTCTAAGTTTTTTTTATCGAGTTTCATTTATGCGCGCGTTGAGGAAGTTTACGCACATAAATTAACATTACTTATCGGGTTGTAACAAATTGCATTTGGTAGTAATGAGATAAATTGATAGAAAAGAAAATAAAAGACTCCGGTCTTTTAAAGAACCGAAGTTTTTTATTTTGTATCTGAATCCGGTTTGAGGCACCTAACCGTTTATTAAGCTTCCAGCTTCTTTTCCGAAACAGTTAGTCGGTAACGAGAATTCCTTTTGCTTAATCCGACATCAGAATACCTTTGGTGTAATCTGACATCATAATGCCTTTCATATAATCCGACATCAGAATGCCTTTGGTGTAGTCCGACATCATAATTCCTTTTGCGTAATCCGACATCATAATTCCTTTTAGAGCGTTGTTGTTTGTGTTTTTCATTTTTGTTCTCCTTATTTCTTTTTTGTTTTCTCTCAATTTCTGATCTACCTAGTTTCAATTTGCGTGCCACTGCATGGAAGCCCGCCGCATTCCCTGTAAAGCGCTTGGGTAAAAGACTTATTCAACCCGAATAGTTAGTTTATTGTTTTTATGATTTTTGCAAATAAATGATAAAAAATTGCACACTATTTCCCGTGCACCCTAAAAGAGTCCCCGACCAGAACATTAATTAAAGCAATAAAATAACTTACGCATCAAATGCAAAGCAACTGCACATTGTAAAAAAAGTTCACACTTTTAAGAATTTAATTTTGGGAACAAATCCGCCGATGAACTTGACACTGTTAAAGTCTGCTGGTTAGCCTTTCTTATTTTCAAAATGTTTTGATTCAAAGGAATTTAACAAAATGCTCGATTTAAATTTTGTCCGTGAAAATTTGGAAGCCGTGAGAAAAGCAATGGAAAATCGCAACTTTCCGGCGGAAGCTTTAAACGATTTCAGCGAACTGGACGCAAAGCGTCGGCGAATTATCGGCGAATCCGACCAGCTCAATCAGCAGCGCAACGTTGCGAGCAAAGAAATTGGAGCGCTAATGCAAGCCGGGCAAAAGGGCGACGCCGAAGCGCGCAAGCAAATTGTGGCTGATATAAAAATGCAGATTGCGGATTTGGACGCCCAGCGCGAAAAAGCCGAAGCGAGAATGCGTGAGCTTTTAACCAATTTGCCCAATTTGCCGCACGAATCAGTCCCAATCGGCGCTGACGAAACGGCGAATATGGAAGTGCGGCGAGTCGGAGAACCGCGCGAGTTTGATTTTGAGCCGAAAGATCACGTTGATTTGGGCGAAGCTCTCGGCATATTGGACATCGAACGGGCTGCAAAAATCGCCGGATCGCGGTTTTCCATTTTGAAAGGCGCGGGGGCGCGGCTTGAACGCGCTTTGATAAATTTTATGCTCGACGTTCATACGACCGAACACGGTTATACAGAAACAGTGCCGCCGTTTATCGTCAACGCAGGCGCGCTTTTCGGCACGGCTCAGCTTCCGAAATTTGAAGCGGATTTGTTTAAACTAACTGACGAGCGCGGATTTTATCTGATTCCGACCGCAGAGGTTCCGGTCACGAATTATCACGCGGACGAAATTTTAAACGCTTCCGATTTGCCTTTGTATTACACGGCTTACACGCCTTGTTTTCGCTCCGAAGCCGGTTCTTACGGACGCGACACGCGCGGTTTGATTCGACAGCATCAGTTTGAAAAAGTCGAGTTGGTCAAAGTTTGTTCGCCGGAAACCTCAGAAGCCGAACACGAGCGTTTGACGCAGAATGCCGAAAGGATTTTGCAGCTTTTGGGCTTGCCGTATCGCACGATGGTTTTATCTACGGGCGATATGGGATTTGCGGCTGCAAAGACTTACGACATCGAAGTTTGGCTGCCTTCGCAAAACACTTATCGCGAGATTTCTTCCTGCTCGAACTGCACTGATTTTCAAGCTCGCAGGATGAATCTTCGCTTCCGGCGCGCAGGAGGCGCAAAACCGGAATATGCGCATACATTGAACGGTTCAGGCTTAGCAGTCGGACGGACTTGGATTGCGATTCTGGAAAATTACCAACAGGCAGACGGATCAATCATCATTCCAGAGGTTTTGCAGCAATATATGAACGGTTTGGAAATGATCGCCAATAGAATTTAAATGGAAGCGGTAATTTTCATCGGCATTCAAGGCGCGGGGAAATCAACGTTTTTCAAACAGAGTTTTGTTGATACGCATATTCGCATCAACGGCGATATGCTCCGAACGAAAAGCCGCGAGCAGATTTTGGTTGAAGCGTGTTTACGTGCGAAACAATCGTTTGTCGTTGATAAAACAAACGCAACGCGCGAACAGCGCGCTCGCTATATCACTGACGCTAAATCAAATCATTTCCGCGTTGTCGGTTATTATTTTCGCTCGAATTTTGCGGAGGCTTTAAAGAGAAACGATTTGCGCGAGGGCAAAGCGAAAATCCCCGAAAAAGGTTTGCGGTATTTTCTCAAACGATTGGAAAAACCTGTTTATGCCGAAGGTTTTGACCGATTGTTTTACGTATGGATTAACGATGCAAACGAATTTGTAGTTGAAGACTGGAAAGAAGAAATTGAGCTATCCGTCTCATAAACTAATTGTTAATTTTTATGTAAAAAAGCAGCAAGCCCGAAAAACTTGCTGCTTTTTTGAAAAAACACTTTAAGTTTGTGTTACGGCTTGTAAACCGTAAAAGGCGCATAAACGGAACCGCTCGGAGTTGTTACGTCGGTTTCTTCCATCGTTACAAACAAACCGAAGTCACTGAGCGCGGTTTCACCGCGAATTTCCGCTTCCTGACGCTGCCCGGTGTTAATCACTTGACCGATTTTCGTGTATTTTCTGTCGGGTGAAACAGCCCACAAAACAAAGCGTCTTTGTTTCGGAGCCATCTTCATATCATCGAAACGCATTTTGATTTGCGTTGCGCCGGCTTGTTTCGGGTCAATATAGGCTTTGCCTTTTAAGCCCTGTAATTCACCCGAAAATTGGATTCGAATTTCAGTATCTTTACCGCCAAGAGTCGGAATGCCGAGCAGCGGCACTTCATAAGTCGAAGAAACCGGCGCGCTACCGGCAACCTGTTTAGTTTCTTCTATCGAATTTGAAGGACGATTGCCGACAATCGCGTAACCTTGCGGCACCGCGCTGCGGAACGCAACCGGAGTATCGCCGCCGATTGTCGTCAAACCTTCATTCGGCGATAAGACGAGCATAAATTGATTCATCGGTGTGGTAAAAGTCGCAGTTCCGATACCGTTACTAATTGGCGTCGGACCGAGCAGAGTAACTGCGCCGGTCGGATCAACCGCGTAAACGTAATAGCTTTTCGCATCAGCCGGAAGACCGGACAGATCGAGCGCGACATTAGTTCCGCTGGTCGAACGCATTACGCGCGCCATGCCTTTTGCGCCCTGCAAATTCATCGGCGTCAATTCAACCGTTACTTCTTTGCCAACCGGATATTCGATAACCGAGTAGCTGCCATCTGGATTCTGAACCGTTGTTCTGGCGGTTGTTGTAGTTGTAGTTGTCGTTTTAGTCGTTGCGTCCTGAGCCAATGCAACGCCGGATAGTGAAAATGCGAGGGCTAAACTTCCACCAATGCTGAGTATCTTCTTGTTCATAAAAACCTCCATTTAAATAAAAAATAGTAATTCGATCATTTAAAAGCTAAATGCGAATTACCTAATTTTTTAACAAACCTAGTCGCAAGCATCGTGCCAGAGCAGTTTTTGTTGGTAAATGGCGGTTTTGGAGATTTATCAGCAGTTCTTTTGTAAAAACTCAATACAATAATCGTATCGAATTTAGCCAATAAAAAATCAACAGACAAACAAAGCTCAAAGCAGGACGCCGTGACTTCAGCTTTATTTGACACAAAAAAAGGCGAATTATGTAAAATCCGCCTTTTTTCTGATTATGTTCTGTTTAGAAACTATTTGATATTTAACTCAAAAGGCATTAGCGCCATTGTTTCGCCGCGTTTCATTGCGTCGAAAAGAGCGGCGTAACGGAACAATCGGCGCGCGTCTTCCGGCAAAGCCTGCATCAGCGCTTCCCGCTGTTTCGCCTGAACCGTGGCTTCATCGTCGGAGCCGAAAAGCTCCTGAAGGAACGGCTTCGGTGTTGGAAAAACAACTCGTTTGACATCTTTGTCGGCGGGCAGATTCGCCAATTGTTTGGCGATTTCGACGGCTTTGTTCAAACCGCCGAACTCGTCAACCAAGCCTTTTTCTTTCGCCTGCATTCCCGTCCAAACTCTTCCCTGACCGATTGAATCAATGTATTCGGCGGGTTTTCCGCGCCCGGCAGCGACTTTCGGGACAAAGTTGTCGTAATAAATATTTTTCGCCTGATTTTCAAAAACGGCTCTTTCCTCAGGCGTCCAATTTCTGGTGACATCAAATATTCCGGCGTTTTTGCCGCGCGAAACGGTTTCCGAACTGACTCCGAGCCAATCATACAAACCTTTTACGTTCGGTTTACCCAAAAAGACGCCGATTGAGCCGGTGACGGTCGAAGGCTCTGCAACGATTTTATTTGAGTTCGCGGCGATATAATAACCGCCGGAAGCTGCCACGTCGCCCATCGAAGTCACGACCGGCTTTTTCGTTTTGGCGTTTTCAATCGCGTGCCAGATTAAATCCGACGCCAGAGCGGAACCGCCCGGCGAGTCAACGCGCAGCACAATCGCTTTGATTGAAGAATCTTCCGCCGCGTCGTTGATTGCTTTAACGAGCGTATCGGAACCGGCTGTTTGCGCCCCGCCGAACGAACCGTCGTTTGAGCTTCCGGTCATAATCCCGCCCGAAGCAAAAATCACGGCGATGCGTTCGCCTGTGTTTAAACCGAGCGATTCGGGTTTGATGTCGCGGTATTTCGATGTCGTTGTGGCGTTCAAATCTTCAGATTCTTTATAACCGAGCGTCTTTTTCAGCTCGTTATAAACGTCGTCGCGGTAAATCGCGCCATCAATTAGATTCTGCTGCTTCGCCTGAACAGCGTTATAAGGCGCGTTGTCAATAATTGCTTTAACTTCATCGGGCGTCTTTTTGCGCGTTTCGGCGATTGCGCCGACAATTCGTCCGTAAAAATCATCGAGCAAAGCGTTAACGACTTCGCGTTGTCCTTCGGACATATCTTTGCGCGTATAAGCATCGGGCGCATTTTTGTATTTGCCGATTTGAATCACTTCCGGCTCGATTCCCAATTTATCGAGCGAGCCGCGATAAAATGACGCTTGCGCCTGTAAACCGTTGATGTAAAGGTCGCCGGTCGGCGGCACAAAAATCTTGTCGGCTGCCGTGGCGATGTAATATTCCTTGTTCGTGCCGATTTCCATAAAGGCATAAACCGGCTTGCCGGAAGATTTAAATTCGGCAACCGCTTCGCGCAGCTCATCGGCTTTGCCCATACTGATTCCGGGAAAATCAATATCGAGCAGCACAGCACCGATTCGTTTATCAACTTTCGCTTTGCGAAGATTCGTCAGAAGGGAGGAAAAAGAAGTTT
This sequence comes from Pyrinomonadaceae bacterium, assembly GCA_036388995.1. Classification (GTDB taxonomy): domain Bacteria; phylum Acidobacteriota; class Blastocatellia; order Pyrinomonadales; family Pyrinomonadaceae; genus JALZCH01. The sequence continues at coordinate 38,060 of DASVQU010000005.1, forward strand.
GCGGTTCGACGCCGAAAAGCCGCGACATCGGGTCTTCGGAGGAAAAATCGGGCAATTCGCCCGAAATTTTCAAAACCAAAACGCTGTTGTTTTCGATTGACGGACCGGAATTGATCGAAGCCGCGATAATTGCGATGCCGATTATCGCTACCAAGACAAACGCCAGAAAGATGCCGCCGAGAATTAAAAGTGTTTTTCGTGTGCCGGACATTGCCATAAATTATTTCCTGATGTGCTGATATAAATACGAGCCGCGAAAAATCAGCGGCTCGTTAAATTATACGCTAAGAAACGGGGAAATGTTTATGAAAGAAAAAGTAACAAGATATGAGAAACAGTTTACAGGAATTACTTGTAACTTGTTTCCTGTAACCTGTTTCTTTCGCTTAGTGTGCGGTTGCGACACGAACCGCCGGAATCGTCACTCCGGCTTGATGTTTCAGACAAGCCGCGTCAAGTGCGCTTTCGACGCTCGATTCGATTTCGCATTCTTTTTTACGGCAAACCGCCGCTAATTCGGAAACGACGAGATAATGAGATTTTTCAAAAAGCCGCTGCTCGCGGAACGAAAGCGGTTTTAAACGGCTTAGGTAGGTTAATTTTTTCAAAACGTCGGCGACATCAAAAATCTCGCCGGTTTTTACTTTTTCCGAAAACTCGCGGAAACGAACTTTCCAATCGCAGGAGATTTTCGAGAAATCTTCGGACAAATAATTGAAAAGCTGTTCGCAATCGGCGACGGAAATCGGCTTTCGCAAGCCCACTTCGTCGGCATTTTGAACGGGAACTAAAACCAGAGAATTATTAAAAGAAAGCCTTAAAGCGTAAAAGGATAATTGATCTGCGCCGATTTGTTTTTGTTCGATTGTTTCAATCACTCCGACTCCGTGATTTGGATAAACAACTTTCTGTCCGACTTTAAAACTCACCATTTGCCTCCTGATAATTTAAAAAGCCTGTTTAAAACAAGCCTCTGGATAAAGTTTGACTATCAACCGCGTAAGGTCACTTTCAACTGAGGGATTCTGATCGGTTAAGAAAATTGTAACAACGCGCCGCAAACAGCGTCAAGAAAATCCGGGAAAGCGGAGAAGGCGGATAATAAGGAGGAAAAAGGGAAAAGAATAAAAATCAATTCCCTTTTTAAAATTCTATGCGGCGATTGCGGCAAGCGTGTTGGCGAGCGAGCGAAAAACGTCGCGTCCGTCGTTTGACCCCAAAAGCCCTTCGCAGGCTCGTTCCGGGTGCGGCATCATTCCCAAAACGTTGCGACCCGAATTGCAGATTCCGGCGACGTTAGAGCGTGAGCCGTTCGGGTTGGATTCCTGCGTGATATTGCCTTTTTCGTCCGAGTAACGAAAAACGATGCGCTTCTCATCTTCCAATTGCGCGAAAGTGTGGTCGTCGCAAACATAATTGCCTTCGCCGTGCGCGATGGGAATTGAAAGAATTTTGCCGGTTTCAAGCTCGCGAGTAAAAGGCGTTTCGTTCGTCTCGACGCGTAAATGAACGTGTCGGCAAACATAATGAAGATTCTCGTTGCGAATCAAAGCGCCCGGAAGCAATCCGGCTTCGCAGAGAATCTGAAAACCGTTGCAAATCCCCAAAACGAATTTTCCGGCATTGGCAAATTCGACGAGCGAACGCATCACGGGGGAAAAACGCGCCAGCGCACCGGCGCGCAGATAATCGCCGTAAGAAAAACCGCCCGGGACGACAACCGCGTCATAACCGCTCAAATCTGTGTCTTTGTGCCAGATAAAATCAACCGGCTGCCCGACTTGCTTCGATAAAACGTGGTAAGCGTCGTGGTCACAATTTGAACCGGGAAAAACAATAACTCCAAATTTCATTTTTTGTTCGTTGTTCGTTGTTCGTTGTTCGTTGTTCGTTGTTTTGTGCTTTTTGCAACGATCAACGAACGACGATCAACGAACGATCTCCACTTTGTAATCTTCAATCACGGGATTTGCGAGAATCTCGCGCGCCATTTTGCCGACTTCTTCGTAAGCGGCGGTTTCGTCGAGCGTTTCGTCCAAATCAATCTCAAAATATTTTCCCTGCCGCACGTCTTTGATTTTTTCAAAACCGAGCAGCTCGACCGAGTGATGAATCGCTTTGCCTTGCGGGTCGAGCACTCCGGCTTTCAATTTGACGTAAACTTTTGCTTTCATCGAAAAATAAACTCCGTTTTATAATTTTTACCGCAAATAATTTGTTTTAGCGCGTATCTTCGTGTAAGATTCACGCCGTTCTTCGGCTTTTCTTTACTAATTTATCTTTAGTTCCAAAAGGGAGATTGTCAAATATGCAAAATATGCAAGGTAAAACTGCGCTAGGTCTTGACGCAAACGTCGGCGCGCTTATTTGTTATTTAGGAAACCTCGTCTGCGCTTTAGGTTTAATTTACAGCATCGTCGTTATTGTCACGGATAAAACGAATAAATTAACCAGATTTCACGCCTTTCAATCGGTTCTGCTAACAGTAGCAGGAATAGTCATCGGCATTCCATTATATATTATTATGTTCGTCGGTATTTTCATTGACGCTCAAATCGGAGCGCCCTTACTCACAATGATAATGAGCCTGGTTCTGATGATTTTCGGTCTCGCAATGTTTGTGTTGACTGTTCTTGCCGCTATTAAAGCGTTTCAAGGACAAATTTATAAAGTTCCGCTTATCGGAAATCTGGCTGATAAATATTCAAACTAAGACATTTTGAAGCAAAAAATAAAGGGAAAAGCTCATTGAGCTTTTCCCTTTATTTTTTAGTTTTTGCCGAAAATTATCGGTCGTTGATTCGCATTGAGCCGATCATTGAGCTGAAAACGCGGCTATAACTACCGGATTCAGCTTGCGGCGCGACCGTCGAGATGGACATCAAACTTCCGTCGCGCAGCAGAGTCGTGTAAATCGTTACGACTTCAGTTTGTCCGGTAACCGGCGAACGCCCCGCCAATGTAGTTGAAAGCGCGTTGCGACCGTCAATTGTGCCTCGCGTATAAGCGCCCTGCTGCCGCAAATAATCATTGCCCTGCAAAAGCTCGGAGACATAACTTTGCGTTGCCGTTCGCAAATTGTTGCCGTTAGCTTGGGCGACGCCGATTATAGCGCCGTGCGTAATTCCGTTGTTGCCGTAAGCTCCTTCCGGCGCAAAGGTTACGCTGCTGCCTTCGCCAAATTCCCGCCAATTATCCGGCACTTGAACCTGCACAAAATTTCCGGCGGTGTAGGTGCGATAGCGGTTAGAAGGATATTCGACCCGCCGCGAATAAGCTCCGCTTGCAGTCGGGCTGTTTCCGCCCGAAGGATTACGCTGTCCGCTGCGTTCGATTTCCGCCATTGTCGGCGCTTGCGACATTCTGTTCAAACGCGCCTGTACATTTCGGAATTCGGTTGAATCCTGCACGGGATTTGAAACCCGCAGAAGTGCCGCTTCCTGATTGATTCGCTGATAACGGTTTGCCGGATTCGGGTGACTGCTCAGCCATTCCGGTGCGCCGCTTCTGCCCGATTGCTGTTCAATCGTGCGAAACATATTCGCCAAATCGCGCGGATCGTACCCGGCGCGAGCCATAATCTGCGAGCCGAGAATGTCGGCTTGAGTCTCGTATTCCCGGCTGTATTTCGTCAGCCAGGCTTGAGCACCCATAGCTCCGATCTGCGCTCCGGTTTCTCCGCCGAGAATCGCACCGCCGAGAATCATCCCAAGCGTGCCGAGCTGTGTTCCGATGCCGCCTTGTTTCGTCGCTCCGGCAGTTCCGTGACGAAGCGCGACGTGGCTGATTTCGTGCGCCATTACGCCCGCCATTTCGCCTTCGGAGCGAGCGGCTTCGATCATTCCGCGATTAACGTACATCGGTCCGCCCGGCAAAGCGAAAGCGTTGATGTCGCGCGCATTAACGACTTTGAAAGTGTAACGAAATTCCGGGTGATCAAATTCCTGCGGAATTGCATCAACCAGACGATTGCCGACGCGCTGAACATAGCTTGTGACGCTGCTGTCGTTCAAAATCGGAAACTGCCGTTCGGCTTCAGCCGCGGCTTGCTGTCCGGCTTTAACGTCGTCTTGGACTTTGTATTTGTTTTTCGGCATCGAAATTCTGGTTTGCGCAAACGCCGCAAGCGGCGTCAAAAGCATCGCAAAAGCCAAAAATGCCGATGTTAAACTAGTAGAAACTTTATAACTTTTCATTCTTCCCTCCGTGTAATTGCGTTTTATAAATACACGCTTAGCCATTATTGGGGAGCGCTGACTTCACTGAGGGAGTTAATGCAAATACCTTGCCAGACTACTGAATCAACGTTTTAAAACAGTGAAATATAAAGACAAGGGTTTGCTCTTTTGTTTGCAACGGGAAAACGAAGGAGTGTATGAAGAGATAAAATTTGAATTAAAAAGATACAAATTTTGCACCTTTTCGTAGATAAAAATTCGATTTAGTTCTTTGATTTCTTGGCAAACGATTCTTCAAAAAGTCGAGTTGTGTGATCGGTAACGCTGCCAATCGGCTCACGCGGCGCTTCTAATTGCGCAGTATTCCCTGTATGCGGCAGACTTTCGCGTCCCTGCATCGCGCCATCATTGAAAGCCGAGAAATTTGAGCTTCTGCCCGTTAATTTTGAAATCTGACGAATCAGCAAACAGATTATGGCGAAAAGCATCAGGCTAAAAATCAATACAAGCAAAAATGCCGGCGGTTTAATATCGTCTAGGCGCAGCAGCCTGCTGATTAAAACGGCGAGCGCGATCATTCCGATAGCGCCGATTCCTCCGGTTGCTGCTGCAAGCGTCTCCACGATTTTGCCCGAACCGTACGAAGTAGCTGTTTTTTCCAATTCGACAGTGGTTATTGCGCCGCAGCGGTTGCAGTATTTTAAACCTTGTCGTAGTGCATTTCCACAATTTGAACAATACATAATCGCTTACTTTCTGGGTTTTAATTTTTCGTTCAAAAAATCCGTTAAATCGTCGAGCGCCTCGATGTGATGCGGTTTTCCCTGCCAGATGCGCAACATCGAGAAACAGAAAAAGATTGTCACCGCAATCGAAAAAATACGTCCGCTAAAACTGGCATATCTGGAAATTTCACCGACAAACGCCAAAACGACGCCGATCAAAAGCCAGGCGATGTGCAATGCAAGACCTTGGGCGGCGTGAAAGCGAACGCGCGTTTCGGTGCGAGAAACCAGCAATAATTCAATCACGGCGGCGATTCCGCCAAATGTAAGAGGCAGATACGGCAAAATCATTGCCAGGTTTTCAGGGATGCCGATACCGATAACTTTACGCGAAGTCGGCGGTTCGACGTGATATTGAACGGCTTGTGAAACGGACGCGTTAGCCATCGGATTTTGGAGAACCGATTTATACGGTTCAGCCGCATTGAATTCATCGAAAACCTGAGTTGGCTGTTCGGCTGTTTTCACGGTTCGCCCGGTAAACGGGCGCGTATTTGCATCAAACAAAGCGGTCGGCGGGTTGATGTTGCCGTTGGTTTTCGCGCTCTCCTGCCGCGCCGCAAATTCGCGTTCGGCGTGGGCGAAAACATCCGCATCGAGCGGGTTCGTGTCATACTTCTTTGCCATAAAAAAGCGTTGCTTGCCTTGAAGAAAATCGGCTGTTTTTTCTTACGACTGCAAGCGGATTTTTGTTCATTCTATCACGACAAATTCCGCTCGTTCCCAACGTC
>DASVQU010000006.1:0-4554 GCA_036388995.1 Pyrinomonadaceae bacterium
TTTTACGGATGTTTTAATGATTGTCGAAGAAATTAAAGCGAGATGACTATGACGAGATTTCTTTTGGCGTTTATAACTTTGTGTTTATTTTCCGTTTTCGCAAACGCTCAACGCGAAACAGATGTTTCAGCAATCCGCAGCGATGTTGAAAACATCAACAAAAATTCTGCAAAGCTCAAACAAGCCACTGTTAAATTAGACGGAATTTCAACCGAAGGAGCCGAGCTGACGGTTTTTCGGGAAAAGAATCAAATCAAAAAAATCAACGCCCAAATCTACGGCGAAATGGGTTATTCGATAATCGAGCTTTTCTACAAAGACGAAAAGCCGATTTTCATTTACGAGCGCGAATTTCGCTATGAAAAGCCGTTCGGAAAAGTCTTGAAAATCGTCCCGACGCGGTTTTATTTCGCCGATGAAAAGCTTGTCAAAATGCTTTTCGCGAAAAGAGAGATTTTTGCCCGGGACAAAGAGTACAACGAAATGCGCGACCGAATGATTTCGCTCTCGAAAACAATTTTCGACGCGGCGAAAGATAAATCGAAATAAATTAAACGCCGCCCAAAATTTTATCAGGATTCTTTTTTGATTAAACTCAAAGCGGTTTCCAAAATCGCGTCTCTGCCGTTCACATAATCGGCAACTCGTCTGGTTACCGGCAAATCCGGGATGACGCCGCTCGCGTTTTTGCAGCCTGTGGGAGGCACCCAGTATTTAACCGAAGCAGTCGTGCGCAGTCTGGAATGCGGGAGACTAAAAGCGTAAACTTCGCCATAGCTGCAAGCCGGTTCGTTTGTTTCTTCGCCGATAACCTTCGCCAATTTATTATCCTTGATGACCGCTAAAAACATCTGCGCGCTGGAAAAAGTATGTTTCGAGCTGAGAACATAGACTTGCCCGTCAAACCGCAACGGATTGGCTCCGGGTTTTTTGATTTCCGAATTGGTCGAAACGAACTCGCCGGGGCGCTTTGATTGGTAAATATCAGCAACGGGAAGATTTTTGCTTTTCAAATATTCGACGTATTGATTGCTTCGCTTCCATTTCATCGAAAAATGTTTGTACGGTTTGGCGTTAAACATATCAATCAGCGCATCGCCAAGCTTCGAATCGCCTCCACCGTTACTTCTGACATCAATAATCAGCTTCTTGACACCGGCTGATTTAATCTGTGTAAACACATCTTTGAGGAGCGTTTTATATTTTTCCAAATCGTAATCAAAAGTCGTGGAATTTAAATAAGCAATGCCGTTGTCGAGCAGTTTCAGCTCAAGCGGAGAATCGTTTTTCGTCGCCGAAGCCCGATTAGCCGCTCTCGCCGCATTTTCTCTTTTAATGAATTCCGGCAAATTCAGTCCTTTGACCTGAATCTTGCTGCCTTCCGCGAAAGAAACCGCAAACTCGTCCGGTCGCCCGAAAACTTCGGCGGCGCCGACCCAAAGCCATTGAACGGCATTTTCAACTCTTTCGCGTTCGACGCCGGAACGATATTCGCTCAATCTTCGGATAATCTCCCGGCTCGAAATGCCGTTGATTGCAGTAATAACTGATCCCTTTTCAACATTTTCGCTCGCAAATGATTTTTCGACAACGATTTTTCCGTCAACGTAAACCGTCCGAATGGGAAAATATTTTGTCGTATCGTTTTCCCCCTTGATAAAAAATCGCGGATCAACGACAAAAGTGTGAGAGTCTTGAATCAAGCTGGCAAGCGGCGTAAAAAGCAGCCAGAATTCCTTCTGAGTCATCGCTCCGCGCTCGTGGATACGAGATTTTATTTGGTTTGCGCGCGCCTGAAATTCTTTGGCTGAAACGTGGGCGTACGGATTAGCGTGAGCCTCTTCCAGTGTTTTGATATAGAAATCCACATCTTCAATTAGCTGTTCGGGCGTTAAGCGCTGATTAACATCAAAGGCTGACTGAGCAAATGCCGAGCAGGTAAATAAAATGATTAAGAATAAAAGGGTTTTGGTTTGAATGACCGAAAAAGTTAATTGTGTCCAAATCCGCATTTAAGTTAAAGCTCCTATTTTTTCAACGTACAATTCGAGATTCTGTTTATCTAACGGATTATTTAACGGAAGATTTCGCAAACACTTTACGGCAAAACTCAAACAAAAGTTTAATCAATTAATTTCGTTTTCAAACGAATTTTGGCAATCCGCACATCTAATTGCGGATTAAATCGGAGAGTTAAAAACGGACGGAAATGCGTTTGCCGTAATTGGTTTCACTCATTAACGCGGGAAAAAGAAAAGCCGCCGCGCAAATCCAAATCTAAAGCCTTTTCCTGACCCAAAATCGGCATACCTTTGAAATGTTGCTTATAGCCGACGGCGCGAAAGCTGATGTCGCCTTGATTTGTTCTAATAATCCATTTCCATTCGGTTTTACGATTTATCAGTTCTGAATTTTTAGATTTTCGATGTGTGCTGCGTTCGATATTTATAATTTCTATTTCCTGGTTCGGCTCAAGCTCAATTCTAAGGTCATTGACGCTTTCAAAAACAAGCGTCGCCGCTGCGACCAGAAACCTTTGCGAACCTGCATTTTCAGGTTGATAAATTCGTTGAAGAATGTAATCAATATCGAGCAGAAATTCAATTCGTTCGGGCAGAAATGCAAATGCGTAAACTCTCGCTTCGCGCCAATTCATTTGTTCAAAATCGCTTTCAGTCCAAACAAATTTTTGCAGATTTAAAATTTTACTCATTTTCGTCAAAATCCTCGCGAGCAATTGCGCGCATTTTATCGTTGATTAGTCCGTAAGAGAAGCCTTGACGCATCAGATAATCGTAAAACTTTTTCGTCTCGTCGCGATTCTCAGGCAAGCCTTTTAAGCGAATGCGTTTTTTGATCGCTTCTTCAACCAAATCCGCTTCGGGCGTTTCTTCGTAAACTTGTTCGAGCGCGTGTTCGACGGTTTCTTTATCGAGCTGTTTTTGCTGAAGACTTTGCTGCAATCTGCGTTTTCCGACCGGCTTTTGCCGGAGCTTTGAAGCGGCGAAATCGTGAGCGAATTGTTCGTCGTTGACAAATTTATATTCTTCTAATTTTTGCAAAACCGTTTCGACTATTTCGGCGTTCGTCCAGTTTTTTTCCAAAAGTCTTTCTCTTAATTCGCCGATTGAACGCGGTTTTGCCGCGAGAAGCCGGATGGCGCGCTCCATTGTTCGCTTGCGCGCTTTTTCCACGTCTTTGATTTCAACCGGCTCATCGGATTCGGTTTTCGGACTCCACCTCTTTCTAAACATCTGTAAATTTTAACTCTTTCGCGATTAAAATCTAAACGTGCGTTTCGCACAAAATGTTTTTGCTCCTTCAAGTTAAAATATTCACAATATGATTGCTGAACAGATAAAAATGCACGAGAATTTCGGCTCACAGTTTTTAAACCATCCGCGCAATGTTTTGGTTTATTTGCCGCCCGGTTACGCCGTGAACCCGGAAGAGCGTTATCCGGTTTTGTATATGCACGACGGACAAAATCTGATGAATCCCGAAGACGCTTTCGGCGGCGTGGCTTGGGGCGCGGACGAAACCGCGCAAAAATTGATTTTGACGGGCGAAATCTCGCCGCTGATTATAGTCGGGATTTTTAATGCGGGCGGAAAACGGATAGACGAATACACACCGGTCAAAGCCGAGCGCGGCAGAATGAAAGGTCACGGCGGGCAAGCGGATCGTTACGGGCGAATGATTATCGAAGAATTAAAGCCATTTATTGATAAAACATATCTGACGCGCACCGAACGCGAATTTACAGGACTCGGCGGTTCGAGTTTGGGCGGTCTGGTTTCGCTTCATTTAGGTTTAAAAAGACCGGACGTTTTCTCGCGCGTCGCGGCAATCTCGCCCGCCGTCTGGTGGGCGAACAATCAAATTATCCGCGAAGCGGCAAAGCTGACTGAGCGGATTCCTTTGCGAATCTGGCTCGACATCGGGAAAAAAGAAGGCGGGCAAATCAAACATCAGGTTCGCGCATTAAAAGAAATGCTGCTCGCGCAGGGCTGGCAAATGGGCGCGGATTTGGCTTATCAGGAAATTCCCGAAGCGCGCCACAACGAACAGGCTTGGGCGGCGCGTTTCGGCGACGTTTTGAAATTTTTGTATCCGAAATTATCTTGAACGGAGTTTTAATCATAGACAAACCGGAAGGTTTAACGTCGCACGATGTCGTCGGCAGAGTGCGGCGCATTCTAAAAACGCGCAGCGTCGGGCACACCGGAACACTCGACCCGTTTGCGACCGGAGTTCTCGTCGTTTTAGTCGGTAAAGCGACCAGACTCGCGCAATTTCTCGACAAAGCCGAAAAAGAATATCTGGCGACAATCCAATTCGGATATTCAACCGACACGGGCGACAGGACTGGATTGCGGATTGCGGATTGCGGATTGCGGATTGAAGAAATCGCCGCGCGAATAACTGCGAGCAATCTTAAAAAAACCTTGGTTAAATTTCGCGGAGAAACGCTGCAAACTCCGCCGATGTATTCGGCAAAAAAAGTCGCCGGGAAAAAACTTTACGAATTGGCTAGAAAAGGCGTAGAAATCG
>DASVQU010000007.1:0-19927 GCA_036388995.1 Pyrinomonadaceae bacterium
ATCGGAATATCGAAGCGCTTGGCAATTTCTTTTACCGCAGGCACGACGCGCTCGATTTCTTCCGAAGCGGTTATTTGCGCGCTGTCGGGGCGCGTGCTTTCGCCGCCGATGTCGAGAATGTCCGCGCCTTCGGCAATCATCGTTTCGGCATGATTTAATGCTTGGTCAGGCGAATAAAATTTTCCGCCGTCAGAAAAACTGTCGGGCGTAACGTTTAAAATTCCCATCACGAGAGTTTTATCGCCGATTGGAATTTGCCGCCGGGATGTTTGCCAAAATTTTCGAGACATTTTCTTTGCTCCGAAATTTTAACATTTTTAGTTTGTTGCACAATTTTTGCATTGAATATCGGGAAAAGAAAATGCGTTCGTAAACAGAACAGATTTTTAATGAGAAAGGGGAATTTATGAACGGAGAACTCAATAAATTTAGCGCAAACGATTTTTGGCTATTGGTTTTCATCACCGCAGCTATCAGCTTTATGGTTTCATTCGCCAATTCATAAAATCGCAAAATCACATAAAGATTAAAAAAAAGAAACGGCTTTTCGAGCGCGTTTCTTTTTTTTACGCAAAAAATAATCCGAGATACGTTAATACAGCGTGATACTTTTCGGCGCAATTTGCCGCGTTAGAAAAGTGGAAGCGATTTTATTGAGCGGAGGAAAAAATATATGAAAGAAAAAGATCATTCAAGTTCATTTGAGTCAAACGATTTTTGGTTGCTGATGTTTATTGCCGCGTCAATCGTTTTTTTCTTCCTTAACTCAACTTATTAATTCTTTATAAAATGCGAAAAGCAAAAGGGAAATCATTTATAAATGATTTCCCTTTTGCTTTTTTATTTAGTCGCGGTTGCTTAAGCAGTCGCCGGATTGCTGCCGGGAAGCGGCGGCAAAAGCGGTTTTTTGATTGGGTTGACGGTCGGCTCTTTTAACTGCGGACGACCGTTATCGTCATCGGAAGCCGCGTTTCCGTTATCGTCATCGAGCGGCAAACCGGCAACAACGCGGCGAATTTGCACACCGTCGAGCGATTCGCGTTCGAGAAGAATTTCGGACAATCGAACCATCGCGTCATAATGTTCCTTGATAATACTCGTGGCGCGCTCGTACTGCGAAGAAATGATTTTCTTAACTTCCTGATCAATTCTAATCGCCGTATCTTCCGAAAAATCGCGGTGTTGAGCGATTTCGCGTCCGAGGAAAATTTGCTCTTCTTTTTTTCCGAACGTAAGCGGTCCCAAATCCGACATTCCATACTCGGTGACCATCGAGCGAGCGAGCGCGGTGGCGCGTTCGATGTCGTTCGATGCTCCGGTCGTGACGTTATCCGCGCCGAAAAAGATTTCTTCGGCGATTCGTCCGCCCATCAGGATTGCGATTTGTCCCATCAAATACTCTTTGGTATAGCTGTGACGGTCGCCTTCGGGCAATTGCTGGGTAACGCCCAGAGCCATTCCGCGCGGAATAATCGTGACTTTGTGAACCGGGTCAGCCGACGGAACTTTCAAACCGACGAGCGTATGACCGGCTTCGTGATAAGCGGTCAAACGTTTTTCGGCATCCGACAAAACCATACTACGGCGTTCCGCGCCCATCAAAACTTTGTCTTTCGACAATTCAAAATCAATCTGCGAGACGACTTTTTTGTTCAAACGAGCCGCGTTCAAAGCCGCTTCGTTAACGAGATTTGCAAGATCGGCTCCGGTAAATCCGGGCGTGCCGCGCGCAATCACGCTGATGTCAACATTATCGTCGAGCGGAATTTTCCGTGTATGAACTTTCAAAATGCCTTCGCGTCCTCTCACGTCCGGGCGCGAAACGACAACGCGGCGGTCAAAACGCCCCGGTCGAAGCAGCGCCGGATCGAGAACGTCCGGGCGGTTGGTCGAAGCCATCAGAATCACGCCGTCGTTCGATTCAAAACCGTCCATTTCGACGAGCAGTTGATTCAAAGTCTGTTCGCGCTCATCGTGACCACCGCCGAGACCTGCGCCGCGATGACGACCGACCGCATCAATTTCGTCAATGAAAATGATACACGGCGCGTTTTTCTTACCTTGTTCAAAAAGGTCGCGGACGCGCGAAGCGCCGACGCCGACGAACATTTCGACGAAATCCGAACCGGAAATCGAGAAAAAAGGCACATTTGCTTCGCCCGCAACAGCACGCGCAAGCAGGGTTTTGCCGGTTCCCGGAGGTCCCATCATCAAAACGCCTTTCGGAATGCGCCCGCCGAGCTTCTGGAATTTTTGCGGGTCTTTTAAGAACTCGATAATTTCCTGCAATTCGTCTTTGGCTTCTTCGACGCCCGCCACATCTTTAAACGTGACTCGCTTTTGCTGGTTGTTGAGCAATTTAGCGCGTGATTTGCCGAACGAAAGAGCCTTGTTGCCGCCCGCCTGCATTTGGCGGAACATAAATATCCAAAAACCGATAAACAGCAGAATCGGCAGCCATCCGAGGACGAAAGTCCAGAAAAAGCCGCTTGTGCCTTCATCTGATTTAACGCTAACGCCCTTTTCGATGGCAGTCGTCAAAACCGTGTTTTTAAAGGCATCAGCGCTGCCGTCAATCGGTGCGAAGGATTTAATACCGTTTTTATCAGTCAGTTCAAATCGCGTCTGACGTTGATAAAGCTCTTTTATTTCGCCGTTTTTAATGCTGGCTACGGCGTCGCTGAGACTTACTTCTTTTGCCGCGCCGCCATTGGTGCGTTGAATCAATTGATAAAAGATGACGACGCTGGCGATGATAACTAACCAAAAAATTATTTGTTTAACTCTGGAACTCAATTTGTTGCCTCCGATTTCGACGGCAATAAAACACGATAAACTCCGGTTCAAACTTAATTTTACAGGGAATTCGTGTGATTTGCGGTCGCTCTCGCGTTCATAATTAAAGTCAATTAAAAACGTCGAGTTTAAGATGTCGCATCGCGCCCCTGAGTTGTTAATCTCTTGTCGGGCTGCGGGGCGGCGGCGAGGATTTCTTTTCCCGCCTTTCGTCCGGCTTTGATTTTAGTTGCCGGTAACGCTTTTTTCAACCTTTCCGTCGTTCAAAAACGAGCAAGCCTCTCTTTTTGAGAACGATTTCGTTGCCGGGAAGTTCAATGAAACTGTTTCCTTCGCCTTGCATCAACAGATTGTCTATCGCAATTAAATGCTTTGCTTCTAACTTTTGAAGCGAGCCGCGCTCCGTTTTAATCCATAATCTGATCGCGCGGCGGCGCTGTGCGGCGGAAGTTTTTTTTAAAACTTTTGTGTCGAGAGCGGAATCCGCCGCCGTCGTTTCGAGCAATTTTTTTGCCGCTAAATTTAATTCTTCCGCATCTTCGCCGAGAAACATCGCCGTTTGCGCCAACTGTTCGACGATTTTCGGATTAAAAGTTTTCAAAAGCGGCAGCAATTCGCGCCGCACGCGCACGCGGGCGAAATTTTCATCTTTGTTCATCGAATCAACCCGAAATTCAATGCTCCGCTCCCGGCAATATTCTTCGGTAGCTTCGCGCGTCGCCCAATTCAAAAGCGGACGAACCAGCAGGATTGCGGATTGCGGATTGCGGATTGCGGATTGATTTTCTGTGTTATCGTTCGTTAATTCTTGTTCCGAAAATGGTTTTCCGATTCGCAATCCGCAATCCGCAATCCGCAATTGTTTCATTGCCCCAAGTCCTTCGAGACCGCTGCCGCGAAGTAATCTGAGCAGAAAAGTTTCGGCTTGGTCGTTTAAAGTATGTCCGGTTAAAACTGCGAATGCGCCGGATTTTTCAGCCGTTTCGAATAAAAATTGATAACGCGCGTTGCGCGCCGTCTGCTCTAAATTTTCTTTTAAATCCGCAATTTCAGATTTGCGATTCCATTCTCCGCAAATAAATTCAAAATCAAATCGAGCGGCTAAGTTTTCGACAAATTCGGCGTCCGCATCGCTTTCCGCACCGCGCAAACAATGATTGAAATGCGCGATAATAAAATTTAAATTCAGCTTTTTGGCTGTTTTTAATTCGGAACAAGCCGAGAGTAAAGCCGCCGAATCAGCCCCGCCGGAAATTGCTAAAACCGTCGTTTGCCGCTCGGTCGGCGAATCAAGCGCGCGCCATTCGCGGCGAAAGCGGCGCGCGAAACTTGATAAACTTTGCTGTTTCATCGGTTTAAAGCTGAAAGGGAATTAAAGTTTTCGAGAACGCCGGAGGTCATTTGCAAACAATCTTTTATTATGTCGGCAGTTTCAAAAACAATCGGATTGATTTCCTGCAAATCTTTCGTTGCGGCGAACGGCGCGCTTTTTAAAAGCGAAAACAAAGCGGTTTGATGTCCGAAAATTTTCCCCGATTTCCCGCGCATCGCCTCAAAAGCCCCCCGCGCATTTTCCGAGAGCGCGAATTGATTTAAAGATTCGTTTGCCAATCGCGCCAAATGCAGCATAGTCAATCCGGCAGTGCCGACAAATTCGAGACAAAAATCGCGGTCAAGCGCCGATTCGAGCGCGTTGTGCGCAACGGAGGCGAACCCCAAGTCACGGGCGATTTCCGAAAAATCAATTTCAGTTAAAGATTCATCCGTCTGAGAAAATTCGATGTGCGGCAAACAATTTGTCCGGCGCAGAACTCCGCCGAAAATTTCGCGGTCGCGGTCGAACATTTCAAAAAAAGCCGCTAAAACCGGATTTTTAGAGCTTTGCAAAATTTCCTCGAAATGTTCGAGCAGCTCAACGATTTGCTGGATTTCTTCGCGCAGCCAGAGCCGCACGGCGACTGCCGCTTGATGCTGCGGGCTGCGCCCGATTTTGAGCTTTGCCGCGCCGTCGCTGATTAATTGAAACAACCTGGCTTCGACAAAAGCGAAGACATCAGGCGAAGGCAGCGCGTCGAAATAATGGCGGTCGTAATCGGCTCGTTTAAGAATCGTCCATAAACCGTTTTTAATGCGCTCGGTTTCCTGTCTCGTCAAAATTCCGGCGCGGAAAAGCCCGTCGGCGTGCGCAAGAGACGCGCGAATCTCGGCGCGGAAAAGTCGTCGGTCGGTTTGAAATGAATTAACAAAAGCAATCGGCACAAAATTAACTTAAAACTAAACGCGGAAAAATCAAAGTAGGGATAAACGCCGCCGCGTTTTATTTTCGTTTCGTTGTTGTTAAGCTGTTTTGAGAAGAAAAATGCGAATTGTTTTTATGGGAACGCCGCGGGCGGCTGTTCCGACTTTGGAGAAAATTTTAGCCGACGGACATACGGTTGCTGCTGTCTGGACGCAGCCGGACAAGCCAGCCGGACGCGGAAAAAAAATAACCGTGCTGCCAGTCAAAGAATTTGCGCTGAGCCGCAATTTGCCGGTTTTTCAGCCTGCGCGCGTTAAAACCGACGAAGCTCTGCAATTGTTCAAATCTCACGAAGCCGATGTTGCGGTCGTAGTCGCTTACGGGCGGATTTTGCCGATAGCTTTTTTGGAGACGCCGAAACGCGGCTGTATTAACGTTCATTTTTCGCTTTTGCCGAAATATCGCGGAGCCGCTCCGGTAAATTGGGCGATTGTCCAAAATGAAACGAAAACCGGCGTGACGACGATGCGAATGGGCGCCGGACTCGACACGGGCGACATTTTGCTGCAAAGCGAAATCGAAATCGGCGACGAAGAAACCGCGCCTGAATTGTTGCAGAGACTTTCCGGTTTAGGAGCTGATTTGTTAAGCGAAACTCTGAAAAATTTTGATTCAATCGAGCCGCGAAAGCAAAACGATTTGGAGGCGAGCTTTGCCCCGATTCTGAAACGTGAAGACGGTTTGATTTCGTGGGAGCTGAGCGCGTTTGACATCAATAATCGCGTGCGTGGTTTTCAGCCGTTTCCGAATGCTTTCGTTTTCATGGGTGACAAGAAACTGGTGATTTGGCGAGCTGAAGCCGAAAAAATCGAAGCTGCTTTTGAATTTGGGACAATTTTAAAAGCGAGAGGCGATGAATTAATCATCGCCTGCGGCGAAAGCACTGTTTTGCGTCTGCACGAAGTTCAGCCGGAGGGCAAACGCCGAATGAAGGTGCGCGATTTTCTCAACGGCGCGAAAATAGAAGTCGGGCAGAAGCTGATTTAAAAATGGCGATTAATGTTTCTCCGGCAAGAAAAGCGGCTTTTGAGATTCTGCAAAAAGTTGAAGCCGAACGAGCGTTTTCGGCTATTTTGCTGCCGGCTTACGAAGAAAATTTAAAACCGGAAGATCGCGCGCTTTGTCACGCTTTAACGCTCGGCATTCTCAGAAACCAGTTTCTGCTGGATTCTCTCATTGAGCATTTTTCCGGTAAAAAAGTTGGAAAACTCGATCTCGCCGTAAAAATCGCTTTGCGAATCGGGATGTTTCAGCTTCGCTCGATGGAAAAAATTCCGGCGCGAGCGGCTGTCAATGAATCGGTCAATCTGGTTTATCTGGCGAAAAAGCGTTCTGCTGCGGGCTTTGTCAACGCAGTTTTGCGAAAAAGCGAGCGCGAAACGAATTTCGATTTGCTTGATAAATTCACAAATCCGCTCGAAAAATTGTCAATCGAAACCTCGCATCCGGTTTGGCTTCTGGAAAAATGGCGGCGATATTTCGGTTTTGAAGAGACTGAAAAGCTCGCCAAAACAAATAACCAACAGCCGCCAACAGCGTTTCGTTTAACGAATCAAGATAGTGAGACAATTCTACAAGAACTCGAAACTGCGGACGCAAAGTTGGAAAAATCGAAAATTGCGAACAATGCGTTTCGTGTTTCAGGCGCGACTCAGGCAGTTAGAAAATTAGTTGCGGAAAACAAAATTTATTTGCAGGATGAAGCGTCGCAGCTTGTCGGCGAAACTATTAATTTAAACCCGGAAGAAAATTTTCTGGACGTTTGCGCAGCGCCGGGAAGCAAAACTACTCAAATTGTTCGTTGTTCGTCGTTCGTTGTTCGTAGCAAAGAAAATCAACGAACGACGAACGACGAACAACGAACGAATTTATTCGTTGCGGGAGATTTTACTGTACCGCGCGTCAGCATTTTGAGAGAAACCATTGAGAGATTTGGTTCAAAGGAAATTGAAATTGTTCGTTATGACGCCAGAAAGCTGCCCTTTGCGGATGAAAGTTTCGATGCGGTTTTGGTTGACGCGCCTTGTTCGGGAACGGGGACAATTCGGCACAACCCGGAGATTCGTTATCATTTGCGCGAAACGGATTTCGCAGAATTGTCGAAGCTGCAAAACGCGATTCTGACGAGCGCGGCGCGAGTCTTGAAGAAAAACGGGCGTTTGGTTTATTCGACTTGTTCGCTCGAACCGGAAGAAAACGAAGCTGTGATTGACAATTTTCTGGCGAAAAATCCAAACTTTAAAATTATTGCCAAAAAATTGCCCGCGCGATTTTTAACCGATAAAGGTTACGGCAGAACTTTTCCGCCGCGCGACGATGCGGACGGCTTTTTCATTGCAAACTTGCATCGAACGAATTAAACCGCACGTCCGTTGAAAGAAATCTGAAACTAATTTATTGAGCCGGGCGTACAAATTCGGCGAGCAGGTTCGAGATTTTGGAAATCATAAAAATCTGAATTTTAGATTCTGACGATTACGCTCGCAGCCGCTCAGGTCTTTCAGTTAAATCAAACAATTTAATAATAAATAGAGGTTAGAAAAAATGGCTCTCAGCCGTCGTAAAAAAATTATTATTGGCGTTTCCGCACTCACTTTGCTGGTGCTGATTATCGGTTTTAGCGTTATGGCTTCGCGCACAGACACGCCTGAAGTGACGACCGTTAAAGTCGAAACGCGCCGCGAATTGAAATCCACCGTCACCGCGTCGGGCGAAGTTCGACCGATTCAATACATCAATTTGACCAGCGAAGTTCAAGGTCGAATCGTGGATATTTTCGTCAAAGAAGGCGACACGGTTACCAAAGGTCAACCGCTCGTAAAATTAGACCCGACGCAGCTCGAATCGAGCAAAGACGCGCAGCTCGCCGCTTTGCAAACCGCGCAGAGCGATATTCAGGTTTCGCAATCGCAAGTCGCAGCCGCACAAAATCAAATGTCGCAGGCGCAACAAGGTTTAAACGCTTCTCAAGCCGCAGTAGATACGGCACTGCAAGCCGTTGCTTCTGCCCGTCAGCAAGTTGTCGCCGCGCAAACTGATGTTGACAAGGCTCAAGTTGACTTGAATGCAGCACAACGCGAATTTAAACGCACTTCTGATTTGTTTGAGTCCACTTACGCTTCAAGGCAGGAATACGATCAAGCGAAGGATAAAGTTGATACTTCCGCTGTTGCTCTTCGTAACGCCAAGTCTCGGCTTGAGTCACAAAAACTTGCTATCAACGAAGCAGAGGCTCGCGTTAAAGAAGCTCGCGCACGCGCCAATCAACAAGCTGTTGCAGTACGTGATGGACAGCGCTCCGTCGAAACAGCAAATTTAAACGTGCGTTCTTCGCAATCGCGCGCCAACCAGCAAGCTGCAATGCTGCGCGGGCAAACCAGCCAGCGCGACAAAACTCTGCAAGTTGCGCCGATCAACGGAGTCGTGGCGGAAATTCCGTCCAAAGCCGGAACGTTTGCGACCGCAGGGCTTTCGACAACCGCGCTGATGACGATTGCCGATATGTCTTCGGTCAATATCGAAGTCAAAGTTGACGAAACCGAGATTGATAAAGTCGAAGTCGGGCAAAAAGCGAAAATAAAGATTGACGCTTTCAATGACCGTGAAATCGAAGGCGAAGTTTCGCAAAAAACTCCGCTTGCTCTCGGCAAATCGCAAACGACGGGCGGGCTTTCGACTAACATCAATGTGCAGGAAGCGAAAGAGTTTCGCGTTGTTGTTAACTTGAAAAATCTGCCGAACGATCTTCACGAAGGACTGCGTCCGGGAATGTCTGCTACGGCGACAATTACTACGAAAACCGCCAACGACACGGTTGCCGTGCCTTTGCAGGCGATTGTCGACAAACAACCGCCAACGCCCACGCCGAATGCCGACGGCTCGCAGGGGCAAGCATCGCAGAATCAGGCTGACAAGCCGAAACCGATCAAAGGCGTTTACCTTTTGGACGAAGGCAAGGCGAAATTTGTCGAAGTGACGACCGGGATCACGGGCGAGTCCGATATTCAGATCACGAGCGGGCTTTCAGCCGGAGTAGAAGTTATCACCGGACCGAGCCGCGTGCTGAAAACTCTAAAAGACGGCGATCCGATTAAAAAACAAACCAAGCCTGCGGGCGGAGAAAACGCTAATAAGTAGGTAGAAGATAGAATGTAGCAGGCAGTAGAAAACAAAATGCTGCCTGCTGCTTCCTACCTTCTGCCTCCTATCTACTGATACAATGAATTTAGCTGTGGCGGAAATAGAAAAAATCGAACAAGCGGTTAAGACAACCACAAACGGCAAGGCGAAAACCGGAACGGCGCTGATTGGAATGCACGACATTTGGAAAACGTACCAAATGGGTTCCGAGCAGGTTCACGCTTTGCGCGGCGTTTCGTTTGAAGTTCAAAAGGGCGAATATCTCGCAATCATCGGTCCTTCGGGTTCGGGAAAATCAACTTTGATGAACCTGATCGGATGTCTCGACACGCCGACGCAGGGCGAATACTGGATTAACGGCAAGCTCGTTTCGGAAATGGACGATGACGCTTTGGCGAAAATCCGCAACAAGGAAATCGGTTTCGTTTTTCAAACCTTTAACCTGCTCGCTCGCGCCACGGCGCTGCACAACGTCGAACTGCCTTTGATTTACGCCGGAATGCGCTCATCCGAGCGGCATGAAAAAGCTCAAGCCGCGCTCGCTTCGGTAGAGCTTGGCGACCGCGTGCATCACCGCCCGAACGAATTGTCCGGCGGACAGCGGCAGCGCGTTGCAATCGCCCGCGCGCTCGTTAATCATCCTTCGATTCTGCTCGCTGACGAGCCGACCGGCGCTTTGGACTCGAAAACGAGCTACGAGATTATGAACCTTTTCGAAAAGCTGCACGCCGAAGGAAATACGATTATCGTCGTTACGCACGAACACGACATCGCCGAACGCGCGCATCGCGTGATTACGATCCGCGACGGGGAAATCGAAAAAGACGAGCGAATCAAATAAAAACCGAAAGTAACTTCAACACGAAAAAGCGCCTCTCGAAATATTTTTTGAGCGGCGTTTTTTGTTACTTTCGCCGATTATTTTCCGCGTTATAAGCGAGGTATAAAAATGATTGAAAACTTGCCCGATTATATAAACTTGATTTTTGCTGCTGCGACTTTCGTGACAGTCGGAATTTTTATTCTCGCGGCGCGGCAAACCGATTCGAGCCGAATCCTGGTTCCGGTTCTTTCATTGACGCTTTTGATTCTTCTCGCCGTTTACGCCGTTTCGAGCCTGAACGGTTTTTTTCTGGTTACGAACACGCTGCCGCCGCGATTTGTTCTCGCGCCCGTTCCGACAACATTGATTTTGCTCGTCATTATTTTCATTTTTGCCCGAAGCTCTTTTTCAATTTCAGCTTTGCAAACGCTGACGCTGCTGCACATCGTTCGCGTTCCGGTCGAGCTTTGTCTGCATTTGTTGTATCAAAACGGGCAGATTCCGCAATTGATGACTTTTGAAGGTCGCAATTTTGATATTGTTTCCGGTTTGACGGCTCCTTTAGTGGCGTTTTGGACTTTTCGCGCCGGGAAAATTAATAAACCTTTGCTCGTTGTGTGGAATTTGCTGGCGCTCGGTTTGCTGATAAACATCGTCGCGCACGCGATTTTGTCGCTCGAAACTCCGTTTCAGCAATTGGCTTTTGAACAACCGAACCGCGCTGTTTTATATTTCCCGTTTATTTGGCTTCCGGCGATTGTCGTCCCCGTTGTATTCGTCAGCCATATTTGGAGCCTTTGGCAGCTTTTTCGCGGCTCGTCCAAATAAATAATAATGAAAACATCAAATTTTAAAACCGTTTCTGCCCGGCAAGCTCTCGAAAAATGGATTGATTATTTCGTCGAAAAATCTTCGCTCCCGTATGCAAAGCTGGATGTTGCGACTTCTTTCGGCATGACCCGCTTGCTCGCCGTCAATCACGAAAATCAAAACTTAAAGCCGATCTTATTTTTGCCCGGAGCGAGAACTTGCGGCATATTTTGGGATTTAAACAATCATTTGCATTTGTTGGGCGACAATTACCGGATTTATTTGCTGGATGTCATCGGTCAGCCTTCTCTAAGCAGCGGCAATTGCCCGGACATAAAAGGCGACGGTTACGGCGTGTGGCTCAAAGAAGTCTGCGACGAAATCAATTTTAAGAAAGGAATTTGCGTCGGCGCGTCGTTCGGCGGCGAGCTTATCTTCAAACTGGCGGCAATTGAACCTTCGTTGATCGAAAAAGCCGTTTTAATGAATCCAATCGGACTTTCATTTATCAGCCTCTCGCCGCGCACTCTTTACTATACTTTGCTGCCGATTTATTCGCCTGCGCGGAAAAATATCAGAAAGTTTTTCGAGAAAATCGTTTTTACCCCGGAAGAAAAGCTCGATGATGAAAAGTTTGAACGGTTGATTGATTACACGGAAAATGTTCTCAAAAATTTCGATTCTAAAGCGCAAAATCCGATTAAGTTGAACGATGCTGAAATCAAAAAACTTCAAGCCGAAACATATTTAATCGTCGGCGCAAAAGACGGACTGATTCCCCAGCATAAAACCGTTGAACGAGCGAGAAAGATTTTGCCGAACTTGAAAGATGTGACCGTTTTCCCGAACATCGGTCACGGAATCGAAACGCAAACTGCCGCGATTTTGAAATTGCGGGAAATTCTGTAAAATCCCCCACGAATTATTTAAAAACGAACGATGACGTTTTAATGGCTCTCAATTCCGAATCGGTGATAGCAGGTCGAAATGTTGCGATAACATTTCGACCTGCTGTTTCTGAGATTATTTCAACGCCTTTTGTGAGTTTTCATTGAATAATCTCAAGCGGCGGGCGGGGTGAAAATTTTCAAAAACTTTATGCTCAGCGCGAAAAAGAATTCGCCGCCGCAGAATAAATAAATAAGATTTTTATCACAGATGGACACAGATCAAAGAAGGATGTTTTTTGATAAAGCAGATTTGATTTCTTCATCTTTCATTTATCCTTTTTTTATCCGTGTTTATCTGTGGTTATTTTTACCGGTTTATTTTGCTCAATTACTTACTTTTCTTTTCAGAAATTAATCTTTTCTGAAGTTATATGTAACTTTTGCTTAAAACATTACAGATTACTTTTATGACCTTAAAATATTGAGAGCAGCGGTGATAATCGGATGCAAAGAGGCGATTCCTTCTTTCGAACTGAAATCTTTTTCGGGTGCGGCTCTTGACATAGAAACACCCAGGACGCCGACGACGTTTTTAATTTTTTCTTCCAGAGCCTCGCGTTCTTGATTGGCTTTTTCTTTTGCCTGTTGCACGGCGTCGGATTTTTGTGTTAGACGGATGATTTCTTCTTTGAGGGTTTGTTCGTTTTGCTGCGCCGGCAGCCTGCCGAAGTAATATCCGATAATAACGAATATAATCGGCTCGAGCCGCGTCACAATTGTAACCTCGCTCAAAGGTCTGAGCCAGCCTAGCAGCGCCGCCGCGTAAAAGACGACAAAGATCAGTGTTAAGACAATCATCACCCAATTTCTTATTGCATTGGTCATATTTTTGCTCGAATAAGCCGCGCACGTCTTGCAAATTAGCAAATACCGCGATATAAATACCTGCACATCACGGGGCTAATCAAAAAAACAGTTTAAGATTGAAGAGGCGAATTCGATCCGGCTTATTTGTCTCTCTGATATATAACGCCCCGATTTGATTTGAAAACTATCAAGCGAAGCAGATTTTTTTTGATAAATTTGCGGCATTGATTTTTTTAAATCAAAAACCCGTTCGGAAACCGAAATTTGCGATATGGCTGGCACCTCGGAAATCACATCTCTGCTGATAGATTGGAGCAAGGGAGACCGGGTCGCGCTGGAAAAGCTGCTGCCTCTGGTCGAAAATGAATTACACCGTCTCGCGCACTATCAAATGCGGCGGCTCAAGCCCGGCAACACATTTCAAACGACCGCTTTAATCAATGAAACGTATCTTCGTTTGATTAACCAAAATCGGGTTCACTGGCAAAATCGCGCGCATTTTTTCGGCATCGCGGCGAAACTTATGCGGCGGATTTTGCTTAACTACGTGCGCGACCAGAAATGCCAGAAACGCGGCGGCGACTTTACCGTTCAGGTGCCGCTTTCCGAAGCGGCGGTTATCTCGGCAGAAAAAACCGATGAATTGTTGGCTATTGACGAAGCGTTGCACAGATTAGCGGAAATAGACGACCGCAAGTGCAAAGTCGTTGAACTGAGATTTTTCGGCGGGTTGAGCATCGAGGAAACTGCGGAAGTTTTGAAAATATCTCCGGTTACGGTGGCGCGTGACTGGAATATGGCGAGGGCTTGGCTTGCGCGCGAAATCGGGAATGGAAACTAACAACTGGCAACAAATCGAAACTTTTTTCCATTCGGCGCTCAGTCTCAGCGGCGACGAGCGAACCGCGTATCTTTCGCAGGCTTGCGCCGAAGATAATTCTCTGCGCCGCGAAGTCGAATCGCTGATTGCCGCTTTTGAGGAGAACGGCGAATTTCTCGACGCACCGGCTTTTGATCTCGGAATGAAAGTAATCGAATCCGATTTGGAAACCTCTCTAGCGGGGCAGACAATCGGTTCTTACAACATCCTGAGCAAGCTCGGCATAGGCGGAATGGGCGAAGTTTATCTCGCGGATGACACGCGGCTGAACCGAAAAGTCGCACTCAAGTTTCTTTCAAAAGCGCTGCTCGGAGATAAATGGGCAAAGCGGCAATTAATCAAGGAAGCCCAGGCGGTCGCAATGCTCGATCATCCGAACGTTTGTCCGGTCTACGGAATTGAAGAAATCGGCGAGCATAATTTCATCGTGATGCAATACGTCGAAGGCGAAACTCTGGCGGATTTAGTTCGCAAACGCCGGCTCACAACGGAACAGGTTTCTTCTCTCGCCAGGCAAATAGCCAGCGCCATCGAAGCCGCTCACGCGCACGGAATTATTCACCGCGACATCAAAACCGGAAACATTATGGTAACGGCGAGCGGTCAAGCGAAAGTGCTGGATTTCGGACTGGCTAAAATCATCGAGCCGCTTCACAAAGCCGAGAACGTCGGAGAAAACGTCAGCCAGTTTTCGCAAAACGGTTTGATAATGGGAACCGTTTCTTATATGTCGCCCGAACAGTTGAAAGCCGAGAAATTGGATTTCCGCACCGACATTTTCAGCTTCGGAACCGTGCTTTACGAGCTGGTTTCGGGCGAGCATCCTTTTTTGCGAACAAGCGACGCCGAAACTATTTCAGCCATCTTAACCGATCAACCCGCGTCAACTCCCAATTTCAATAACAAAACCGCTTTGTCCGGCATCCGTCCCGTTATCAAAAAATGTTTGGAAAAAAACAAGGAACAAAGATTCCAGTCTGCCAGCGAGCTGCTGTTAGAGCTTCAGAATTTACAGGATAAAAAACCGCCCGTAGAAAAAAAGCGGCTCATCTTCCATTCACTGAATGCGTCTCTCGTCATTCTGCTGCTCCTAATCGGAATTCTCCTCTACCAACGCGCAACGGCGCCGCGAACACTCGCCATACTGCCTTTTGTCAATGAAAGCGGCGATTCCGTCGCCGATTATATCAGCGACGGAATGGCGGAAAGTTTGATCAATAAACTATCTGATTCATCTGAATTGCGCGTCAAAGCGTTTACGCTCGTTTCCGGTTATAAAGGCGATGTTGATACGGTAAAAATCGGACAATCTCTCGCTGTCGAAGCCGTCTTGACCGGAAAAATCCGCCGTCAAAATGATCAATTGCGGCTTGAAACAAAGTTAATCAATACAGCGGATGGTGCAGAGCTATGGGGCGACGATTTTTTATTAAAAGAATCCGATGCTCTAAACATTCAAAATAATATTTCCGAAAACGTCATCTCCAAGCTGCAATCTTCGGCGACCAATAATAAGTCAAAACAACTATATGCCGCGAATGTTCAAGAAAATCCCGAAGCTTATAAGTATTACCTGCAAGGGCGATATTTTTGGAAAAAGAGGGACAAAGAAAATATTCAAAGAGCAATAGAAGCCTTTAATCAAGCCAGAAATATTGACCCGAACTATGCACCTGCGTATGCCGGATTGGCTGACGCCTACGTCGTCAGGAGTTTTGTTCCATACAACCCA
Organism: Pyrinomonadaceae bacterium; assembly: GCA_036388995.1. Classification (GTDB taxonomy): domain Bacteria; phylum Acidobacteriota; class Blastocatellia; order Pyrinomonadales; family Pyrinomonadaceae; genus JALZCH01. Next base: position 15,238 of record DASVQU010000007.1, read on the forward strand.
ATGTCCGCGAATGATGCTTCGCAATTAGCGAGAGTTTATGCCGAAAAAGCGATAAAGCTAGGCGACAATCACTGCGAATCGCATACGGCGCTCGGAGTTGTTTTGCACAAATATGAATGGAATTGGGAAGCCGCGGAAAAAGAATATTGGCGGGCAATTGAACTCGATCCAGATTATGCTCAAACTTATTATTGGTATTCTAATCTATTGGCGACAACCGGAAGGTTGGACGATGCGTTAACTTATAGCTTAAAATTTAAAGATCTCGACCCGTTTTCTTCGCTCGCAGACGTTAACATTGGACGCATTTATTATTATTCATATCAATACGATAAGGCATTTGAACAACTAACCGAAACTCTAAAAAATGACCCTAACAATTTAAACGCAGAATATTTACTTGGGCTGGTTTATCTGCAAAAGGGAAAATACGACGAAGCTTTAAAAATATTTGAAAAACTATATGCTTCGGATAAAAAAATGTTGGCAGCAGCCGTTTTGGGCTTTACTTATGGGAAAATGGGTAGAAAAGATGAAGCTCTCAAAGTTCTGAAAGATTTGGAAGAATTTGCACAGAAGAATGATTATATACCCCCGCAAGAGAGAGCAATCATTTATCTCGGTCTCGATGATAAAGAAAACGCAATTTTCTGGTTGGAAAAGTCATATCAAGAAAAATCACCAGCGCTTACGGCTATTAATGTAGAGCCTCTTTTTGAGGATTTACATTCAGACACAAGATTTCAGGATATAGTGAAGAGAATGAATCTAAATCAGAATTGACCGTCATCCCCGAAGATTTGTGATAATTTTAGGGAATTCAAGAGCTGTTTTAAGTGTTTTGGTTATATCTTCAGCTTCAGGGTATTTCATTGTATTTGGATTAATCAATTGAGAGACTAATGATTTTATTTCGGTTGAAACTTTTAATCTTGAAATCGTAGGCTGATTTTCGGTTGTTACCTTTGGCAATTCACCTTCAATTAAAAGATAAATAATTGCGCCTAAAGCGAACAGATCAGGATTTATTCTGCGCGCTTTAAAAAAAAAATCACTTTCTTCAAAAAATACACTCGTTAAAGTGCTGCACGGAACGTAATCCGGTTGGCTGATCGGGCAAGCTCCTTCAAAATCTATCGGTCTTAAAACGCCGTTTTTAGTTACTATCAAATTATCAGGCTTGCAATCTCTCCATAACCAGCCTGCCGAGTGAATTCGAGCCATTAAATCGGACAATCGAATCGCAAATTTTATCGCCTGAGAAATGCTTAATCGTTTTTTTCTTTTTTGTAAAAAGCGGTGAAGAGTCTCGCCTTCGATAAATTCGGTTACGAGGTAAAAATTTCCATCCGTTTCAAATGAATCATAAACTTGAGGTACATCACAGCCCGCACTTTGCAAAGTTTCCAGAACGCGCTTTTCGTATTGAACCCGCCAAAAGCCGTCGCGCCCATCCCAATCAACTTCTCCGTTTTTTCGCCCTTCCTTAACTAGGCAAAAACGCGGGTGGTTGGCGCTGAAATCTACTGCCTGATAAACTCCACCCTTACCGCGTTGAGATAAGGCGCGAAAAACTTTGTAATCATTTTTCAGTGGTGTATAGGATGTTTCTTCTTCGATCAATGCTATTGGAAATGGATTTGAAATCCATTCAGGCTTTGCGCTCTCGGAGAAACGCAGATCTGGAATAAGCTCTCCATTTCGATCGCGCATTGCCAAAACGGTCGAACCGTCTTCATTCTTAATCTCAAAAGTTTTGAAAGCGCCGTAGCGATAATAAACGCAGCTTTTTGGTTTGAATTTGAAATCGAATGGAACGGCGGGAGCAGGCATTTCCCTCGTCAATTGATGCAGTTGTTCGGCGAAAAACACCGCTTGTTCATCGGATTGGGGATAAATCGTAATAAACTTGCCGATTTGAGTATAGTTGTAATAAACGCCGGAGTTGATTTTTTTCAATTCAGCAAGGGAAATCGGAGCTTTATAAAATGCTTTTTGACTTTCCAAAAAAGGGGCTACGGTTTCCAAAACCTTTGGCGCTGTCAAGATAGTTGCCGAGATATGAAGCTTCCAACCTTGATCAGGGTCTTCGCGTTCCTTGAGTCGGCTGTATCTCCAGATTGTATCCTGTAAAAAAACCGGTAGAAAACGGTCACACAGCTCGCGCCAACTTTTGTTTAAAGATTTAGCTAAATTTAGTGAAGATTGCTCGTTAAATTTAGCTAAATCTAAACAGTCGTGTTTGTTTTCGGAAAATCGCTTCAAAACTCAAATCCTAAAACTATTTGCATAGCTAATGGATATACCGAAAGATATATTTACTGCAATTACCGTATATCTTGCATTGTTGTTAATCCAGAACGGTTCCGACTCCGAAATCCAACGGCGCCCCTTGTGGAGATTCGGCGCCGCAAGGTCCGTTTCCGACGAGATAAACGCGGGCGAGATTTCTGCCACCTACATCAGTGTTATAACCGGAACCCGAACCTGATCCTGAACCCGAACTCGATTCCGGCTCCGGCATTAGTTTAGCCAATTCGGCGTCATTCTTAGCGAAGAGCCTCATATAATCTTTCCATTCATTAGAATTAGAACCCTTCATTATTGCTGCATACGCTTTCCTCCGAACTTCATCCCCGGTCGGCGTGCTGCCCGTTCCATGCTCCTGCTGGATTTTTGCCATAACTTCTTTGATGTTGTCACTGATTGCCATAATTCCTCCTTCAAATTTTTTGCAATATAAAACCTTCATTCTTTAACGCCCCAAAATAGATTGAAACCTATCACGCTGTTTATTTTTTTTACAAATTTTGACTTAAAAGGATTATTTGAATTTTAAGAAGCCGTGTTCAGACTCCAATTTCAGCCGTGCAGGTGGCGTAAATAAAGATGCCGGACGCAAAACTCCCGGTTAGATTGAACAGAAAATTTCAGGCTGAGACATGTAGGAAGAGAAATAACTTTTGCACATTTTTAATGCGCCGTTTTGTCGGTCAACAAATGCCAGACCTTTCACATCCGGCTACTTTCTTTATTGCGCTTTCAGCTATTTTGCGTAAATTGCTTCGAGCATTTTCGCTAGACGATAGCCGGCTTTGGCAATCTGAGTGCGCGCTGTTTCCTGCGCTTGAGTGTCGTATGCGGCTGCATTGCCGCGCGAGATTAAATAATCGGTCACTTTTCTGCCGTTGATTTCGCGCTCGCGTTTTTCGGTTATTCGGAGGTTTTTGTAAGCCGATTGCTTTGATTGCTTGAGCGAATCGGCTGCCCATTGCGAAGCCCATTGATAAACGTCGTTTCCCTGCGCGTTCCAACTGTTTTCCGGTGTAATTGATTCTTTTAAAAATCGCCCGAAAGTTTCCGGGCTACGCGTTCGCTTTGCCGCAAACATTAAACGCTGGACGATTTCGACATCCCAGTAAAAATGCAGATTCGCTTCGCGTTCCGGGTCTTCCGGTTTTCCCAGAATCGGTTTGTATTTCAAAACCACTTTGTTGCCGCCCTGATCGTCAAGAAATTTAAATTGTCTGATTCGCTGCGGGTCGGTTTCGATCAGAATGTTGCTCAAATCGTTTTCGTTGATAAATCCGGCGCCGACGTGAAACGGCATATGCAAATCGCCTATGAGATGAATCAGCATTCGCAGAGCATTTCGCTCGGAAATCGGATGCTGCGGGTCTTCTTTTCCGGTTTTCAAACGGCGGACGGAAAAATTAATCATTTGCACGATGTCGTCCGGGCGTTTAAAACCTTCGCACGAATTGTAATCCGGGCAATCGAGCGGTAAATCAACGTAATGCCAAGTGTCGTTTTTGTCGTTTTTGTCGTTTGCTAAAAACGATTTTGTTTCCGGGTCTAAATCGTCTTCGTCCGCGCGGCGTTTGGTCGTGTCAGCCCAAACCGAAACTCCGGCAATTGAATCGCCGAGCAGAATCTGCGTAATTCGATTCAAAGTCGCGGGTTTCAGATATGCTGCGGCTCCCGCGCCGACTGCGCGATGTCCTTCTTCGCCCCAAGCGAAAGCAGGAACATTGGTTGAAAAAACGAAAGCGAAAACGAGAATTAAAGAATAGATTTTTTTCATTGCGCTAAATTGGAGTTTGATTATAAACCCAAATGCGCTGTCGGGAAAAAGAAAAAGCGAATCATTCGACGATTCGCTTTTTCTTCCTTCACGAAAATCTATTTTTTAATAATTCGGACTATTGTTTAATCCGACCGGCGAAAGCGGCGAGCCGCTGCCGTTTAAGTTGAGCAGATTTTCGCCTGGATTGACCGTCACGGTCGTGTTCCAAATCGCGTATGAATCCGTTCCGACTTTCGTGACGCCAAAAACGTAATAGCTATCGGGCTTTACGTCCTTGAACGTTCCTTTTCCGCCCGCGTCGGTCGTAACCCGATAAACAATGTGCGGATTGATTGCCGCCAAGCATTTTTGGCGAGTCTCGCGGCGAGCCGGGTCAATCACGGCAGCCGCACAGGTCGAGGCTAAATCGCCTTCTTCAGGCTCAATATTGGCGCGGCTTAAAATTTCGTCCAGACTTTTATTGAGCAAATAGAATTTTTCCTGTCTGACGGGCTGGGTCGAACCGGTTCTACCCGCGACGGTAGCTTTGATTTCCAAATTGCCTGTGGTGGATTGAACGACATTTGTCGTCGTGTTTGATGTCGAAGTTGTTCCGGTGCTCGG
>DASVQU010000008.1:0-14181 GCA_036388995.1 Pyrinomonadaceae bacterium
CGCGACTGGTTGGCACGACCCGAAATTCGACGCGATGTGCGACGAAGCCAACCGCACGCCCGATCCGCAAAAACGTTATGAACTGCTGGCGCGCGCCGAATTTTATATGCTCGACCAACAGCCGATCATCCCGCTCGTAACGCAGGCGACAAACTGGATTAAAAAGCCGTATGTCAAAGGCTTGTACCCGAATCCGGGAACGCTTCACGCCTGGAAATACGTTTACATCGAACGCGATCCGGCGAAATGGGACACAAACGTCGAAAATATAATGAAGCAGTAAAAGAAGATGGAAAGCGATAAAGTTAAAAGAGCTGTTGAGCTGATTGTTCGCAATCAAGCCGAATTTTCGCTTGAAATGCGGCAATTGCTCGAAGCGCGAAAAAGGGAAAACGGAAAATCCTAATTTTAAGGAAATAAGATGCTTCGATTTATTTTAAGAAGATTGCTGATTATTATTCCGATGGCGTTGGTTGTCGTTTCAATCACATGGGGATTGATTCGGGTTGCGCCGGGCAATTTTTACACGTCGGAAAAGAAGCTGCCAGCCGCGATTGAAAAGAATATTCGGGAAAAATATTGTCTCGATTGCCCCTGGTATCAGCAATACGGGCGAATGATCTGGAACGTCGTCCGCGGCGATTTCGGCACTTCGCTCAAATACGAAGGGCAAACCGTCAACGACATTTTGCGCCGCACCGTTCCGGTTTCGGCGACCATCGGAATCCTGGCTTATTTATTGGCTTTGATTGTCGGTTTAACAGCGGGAACTCTCGCGGCTTTAAAACAAAATTCCGGTTTTGATTACGGCTCGATGGCGTTTTCGATGCTCGGCATTTCCGTCCCGAATTTTGTTTTAGGTCCGATTTTAGTTTTAGTTTTCTCGCTCTGGCTGTATTGGCTGCCGCCCGCGCGCTGGGGCGGACCGCTTAATTTGATTCTGCCGGTCGTCACGCTTTCGGCAATCTATATGGCTTACATCGCGCGTCTGACGCGCGCCGGAATGCTCGAAGTTTTGCGCTCGGATTACATCCGCACGGCGCGCGCTAAAGGCTTGAGCGAACGAGCCGTCATTTTCCGTCACGCTCTGCGCGGCGGTTTGATGCCGGTTGTTTCCTATACGGGTCCGGCGCTCGCCGCGCTTCTTGCCGGAACGGTCGTGATCGAAAAGGTGTTTGCAATGCCCGGACTCGGAAACGTTTTTATCCAGTCGGTTTTAAACCGCGATGAGCCTCTGATTTTGGGTGTTGTGGCGTTTCTCTCGATTATCATTATGATTTTCAACCTTTTGGTTGATATTTCCTACGCATTTTTAGACCCGCGCATTCGTTACGAATAAAATTATGGAACAAGAAAATGTCTCGCCGGTAAAAGGAACTTCGCTGTGGAAAGACGCCTGGCGGAGATTGTTGAAAAACAAGCTCTCGGTTTTCGGAATGATTGTCGTCATTCTGATTGTGCTCGCGGTGATTGTCGGACCGGCAATCATTCAAGCGACCACCGGATTTACGCCCGATTACATTCCGTCCGACAAAGGCAGCGAATTCGTCAAATCTTTTCCGCCTTCGCTTCAGCATCCGATGGGAACCGACGATACCGGGCGCGATATTCTCGCGCGCGTGCTTCAGGGCGGACGCATTTCTTTGATGGTCGGCGTGATTTCGACTCTGGTTTCACTGATTATCGGCGTTTCCTACGGTGCGGTTTCCGGTTATTTCGGCGGCAGAATTGACAATTTTATGATGCGCGTCGTGGATATTCTCTACGCGATTCCTTACATCCTGATCGTCATCGTTTTATTATCGGTTTTCGGCGGCGGCAATACGCCCGGTTTTATTAAGTTTTTTGTTAATTTATTCGGCGGCGGCGCGGGACTCGGACAAATTTTCCTGTTGTTTTTCGCTCTCGGTTTGGTGTCGTGGCTGACGATGGCGCGCGTCGTGCGCGGGCAGGTTTTATCGCTCAAAAATCAGGAATTCGTGCTGGCGGCGAAAGCGACCGGCGTTCGGACTTTCGGCATTATTTTCCGCCACATCATTCCGAATGTTTTAGGTCCCGTTATCGTTTACGCGACGCTGACAATCCCGCAAGTTATGCTTTCCGAAGCCTTTTTGTCATTTTTAGGTTTGGGCGTTCAAGCTCCTTACGCTTCGTGGGGAAGCTTGGCAGCGGACGGAATTAAAAATATTGCAATTTACCCGTGGCAATTGATTTTTCCGGGCGTCACGATGGCGTTGACTTTGTTTTCTTTAAACTTTTTAGGCGACGGATTGCGCGACGCGCTCGATCCGCAGCAACGTAAATTCTAGTTTGTTGAATAAATTGAATGGAAAATAGAAACGGCAGCATACTTTCTGTCAAAGATTTAAAAACTTATTTTCAAACCGAAGACGGCGTCGTCAAAGCCGTTGATGGAATCTCGTTTGAATTGAAAAAAGGCGAAACTCTCGGAATAGTCGGTGAATCAGGGAGCGGAAAATCCGTCACAAACCTCTCGATTATTCGCTTGATTCCGACTCCGCCGGGCAAAATCGTGTCAGGCGAAGTCGTGTTTGACGGGCGCGATATTCTCAAACAAACACCGGAAGAAGTGCGGAAAATTCGCGGGCGGCGGATTGCGATGATTTTTCAAGACCCGATGACTTCGCTCAATCCGTTTTTGAAAATTTCCCGGCAAATCGGCGAGATCACCGAATTGCATCTCGGTCACACGAGGCAGCAATCGCACGAACACGCAATTAAGATGTTGACGCTCGTCGGAATTCCCGACCCGGAAAGCCGCGTTGACAATTACCCGCACGAGTTTTCCGGCGGAATGCGCCAGCGCGTGATGATTGCGATGGCGCTTTCGTGCGAGCCGGAAGTTTTGATTGCGGACGAACCAACGACCGCGCTCGACGTAACGATTCAGGCGCAGATTCTCGAACTCATCAAAAAACTACGCGAAGAAACCGGAACCAGCGTGATTTTAATCACTCACGATCTCGGAGTCGTCGCCGGAATGACCGACAAGATTATTGTGATGTACGCCGGAAAAGTTTTTGAGCAGGCTCCGACCGGCGAGTTGTTTGCGACTCCGGCAAATCCTTACACCAAAGGTCTTTTAAAAAGCGTGCCTGATCCGGCGCACGAAGCGGGCGAACCGCTTTATCAAATTCCCGGTTTGCCGCCCGATTTAGCGCATCTTCCGCCGGGGTGTCCGTTTGAGCCGCGCTGCAATTACGCGCAGGAGATTTGCCGCGAGCAGTTTCCGCCATTTGTGCAAATCAACGAAAATCATCATTCGCTCTGTCATTTTGCGGAACAGGTTTACGCGGAATCGCAGGCTGAAGGAGGTGTTAAATAATGGCGGAAACAACAAACGGCGTTAATAATTTAATTTCGATTCGAGATTTAAAAGTTCATTATAAGCTCGGAGGCGGTGGACTTCTGGGCAAAATCACCGGCAAAGGTTCGGTGAAAAAAGTCGTTAAAGCCGTTGACGGCGTTTCGTTCGATATAAAAGCGGGCGAGACTTTGGGTTTGGTCGGCGAATCGGGCTGCGGTAAATCAACGCTCGGCAAGGCGATTTTGCGTTTGACCGAACCCACCGGCGGTAAAGTCTTGTACAACAACAATGATTTAGCGAATTTGGGACAATCGGCAATGCGCGAGCAGCGCAAAAATCTGCAAATGATTTTCCAGGACCCGTATGCGAGCCTCAATCCGCGAATGACCGTCGGGCAGATTATCGGCGAGCCGATTCGCACTTTTGGTCTGGGAAAAGGAAATGTCGAACAGAAAGTGCAGGATTTGATGGAAACGGTCGGTTTGAGTCGTCGTTTCGTCAAACGTTACCCGCACGAATTTTCCGGTGGGCAGCGACAGCGCATCGGAATTGCGCGCGCGCTGTCGGTCGAGCCGGAATTTATTGTCGCCGATGAACCGATTTCCGCGCTCGACGTTTCGATTCAAGCTCAAATTATGAACTTGATGGAAAAGCTCCAAAAGGAACGCAATCTCACATATTTATTTATCTCTCATGATTTGCGGGCGATTCGCCACGTCGCAGACCGCGTTGCGGTGATGTATCTCGGAGTGATTGTCGAGCTTGGCGATGCGAGAGAAGTTTATGCCGAACCTCTGATGCCTTACACCAAAGCATTGATTTCGGCAGTGCCGATTCCAGACCCGGAAATCGAGGCAAAACGCGAGCGAATAATTTTAAAAGGCGATGTTCCGTCGCCGATCAATCCGCCGCAAGGCTGCCGTTTTCACACGCGCTGTCCATACGCAATCGAAAAGTGCAGTGAAGTGGTGCCGAAACTGGTTGAAATCAAACCTAAACATTTTGCCGCCTGCATTCGCATTTCGCCCGAACAGCCGCACATCGAACAAGTTCCGCCGGGCGCGGCGCCGGGAATCGAATACAATCAATAAGCCAAAGGCGAAGACGAAAATCTTCGCCTTTTAAATTTATTGAAAACAACGATTGATTCGGCGTATTTAACCGAGTGTAGCATCAATAAAGTTCACCAAATCCGAACAGCTTTTTTTCGAGAGGTAAAAGTGTATTTTCAGAATTCAGTCAATACGGCGATAATATCAACGGCAGAAATGGAAGAAACCAAAGAAAAACAAACCGGGGAACAGGCGTGGCAAAAAACGCAGGACGCGCTGGCGGAGCGCGCCGGTTTGTCCGTGCTTGTCGTCGAAGGGCACCAGCCGCCGGCGCTCGCTGTTTCCAACAATAATTCGATTTGCCGCGTCGTTCAATCTTCAGCCACGCACGCCGAGCGCTGTGAGCCGTTTTGCGGAGCAGCGTTTCAAAAAGCGACGGAAGCCGGAAAACCCGTCAATTATCGCTGTCACGCCGGGCTTTATTGCGTTGCTGCGCCGCTTGAAAGCGAAGAAAAACCGCTCGTGGCGATTGTCGGCAGAGCTTTTTTACAAACTTCGGATTACCGCGATTTGACCGAGCGAATTTTTCTCGGCGACTGGCAAAATCTGCCGGAAATCGAGTTGTTTGAAAACGTCAATCTTTCCGGCTCGCTCGAAGATTTGGAGAAATTAGCGGCTCGTCTGCAAAATTTGAATGGAGAAGAACGTGCTGCTTTGTCGGCTTTCACCAAAACGCCGCCGGAATTTAGCGATGAAGAAACAATTGTTTTGCCCGAATCGAATTCCGATGAATTTGCCGGAACGGAAAATGACCTTTTAGAGCTTGACGCTCCTGAGCCGGATTCTGAGGAAATCCTGTTTCTTGACGAGGATGAAACAGTTTCCGAGCCGGAACGCGAAGCTAAACCGGTTGAAAAGATTAATGAAGAAAAATCTCAAAATCCGGTTTTAAATTTGACCGCCGAAATGGTGCGCGCGTGGCGCGAAAAATCAGCGGGGGCTTTGCGAGAAAATTATCTCGCCGCCGCTGCCGCAACCGCCGATTTTATTACCGAAACTTTCGGTTTTGAGAGCTTGGCTTGGCTCGAACAACGCGGGCAGAATTTTAAAGCGCTGCTCCAAAAAGGCGAAAAATTCGGCGGCGACATCGGGCGAATTAATTTGAACCCGAGCAACGAGCTTTTAATACAAGCGGCTGAAAACCGACTTCCCCTCCGTCTCGAAAACAAAAATACCGGCGAAGAAATCGAGCTTTTTCCAGTCGTTTCAAGCATTGGCGAAATTCGCGCCGTGATTGTAGTTGCCGACGGAACCCTCGATGAAAATGCCCGGCGCAGCTTGTCGGATTTTCTAGCCGAAATTGGTTTGCCGCTCGAAGTTTTGCGGCTGCGGGAAGATGTCGAGCAGCGCGCTCGTTTGCAAGCCGCAATCAAGAAATTTAATTCGGATTTGCAAAACGCCGAAGCGGAAAATTTCCTTGATGCACTCGTTGAAAACATCGCGCCATTGGTTGGCGCTGAACGCGCTTCGCTGCTTTTTTTCGATGAAAACGAGCAGGTTTTGCGCCCCGCAGCGGCGACGGGAGCGAGCGCAGACGAAATCAAAAATGAAACCGTAAATTTGGGCGAGCGCATTGCTTTTCGCGCATTTCAGGAAAACGTGCCTTTCCTCGTCGCCGATGTTTCGCATTTGAATTTGCCGCCGGTCGAACGCGGTTATCAATCAAACTCGTTTTTGTGTTTGCCTTTGACAATCGGCGGGAGAACGCTCGGCGTTTTAAACGTAACCGACAAACGCGGAGGAGCGATTTTCGATGAAACGGATTTGCATCTGCTCGAAACAATCGCGCCGCAAATTGCGATTGCGCTCGACCGCGCAAATCTGCGTCAAAAAGCGGGCGAATATGAAACCGCTTCGATTACGGACGCGCTGACCGGACTGCTTAATCGTCGCTATCTCGAAGTCAGGCTCGAAGAAGAAATCCGCCGCTCGCAGCGGCACGGCTATCCGCTCAGCTTTATGATGATTGACGTTGATTATTTCAAACGCTACAACGATTTGTACGGTCATCAAGCGGGCGATGCGGCTTTGCGAATTGTAGCAAATTGTCTGCAAGCCGCATTGCGAGGCGCAGATATTGCGGCTCGTTACGGCGGCGAAGAATTTTCGATTCTTCTGCCGCAAACCACGCAAAGCGAAGCGCGGCTGATTGCAGAAAGAATCCGCAAGCGAATCGAAGCGACCGCATTTCCGAGCGACAAAGTGACTATCAGCGGCGGAATAGCGGCTTTTTCACCGCAGCTCGATACGGCGCAAGCGGTCATCAACGCCGCCGACCAGGCTCTTTACAAGGCGAAAAGCCTGGGGCGAAACAACATCCAGATTTACGGCAACGGAAACGGCGCGCTTTCGTAAGAATCGAATAAATTGCCGCACGAAAATATGCCTGAACGGAAAAATGTAAAATCTGCCGACATCCGACAAATTTTGAGCCGAATCGCGGCTGCGGATTTTGTCGGACGCGGGCGGGAGCAGGACGAAATCTTGAGCTTCGCGCGCGCCGGAAAAGACGAAAAAGCGAGCGGCTTGCTCGTTTTGTCGGCTCCGGCGGCGGGCGCATCCGAGCTTTTGCGACAGATTTACGACCGGCTTTTCGCCGAAGAATCAAACGTTTTTCCAATTTATTTTGCTTTTCAGACAAACGAAACGGCGGAAACGGCGGCGCGCCGCTTTTTGCAGACATTTTTGCAGCAATCCGTTGCATTTCGGCGCAAAGACGCGAAATTGCTCGACGCCGCGCTTGAGCTTGCGGAGATTGCGCGTCTCGCTTCGCCATCCGATGGAGCGTGGATTGACCGTTTAATTTTTGCTTATGAAGACGAATCGCAAAGCGGCGATTCGGAAGCTTTGGTCAGGCAAGTTTTCGCCGCGCCGCTGCGCGCAGCGACGCAGGGCGCGCCGTGTTTTGTTATTTTCGATGATTTTCACGAGGCAAGTGAAGATTTGATTAATGAAATAAAGCAGATTTACGCGCGTTCGACCGTCCGGTTCGTTATTGGCGGGCGGCGGCGGTTTTTACTCAACGCGCTGCAAAACGGCGGCGCGAATTTGGAAAATGCGAGAGTCCTAAATCTGCAACCGCTTTCTCCGACCGACGCCGGTTTGCTGGTCGAAAAGCTCGCCGCCGAATATGCGGTTAAAACTAACGAACAAACCAGAGATTTGATTGTTCAGCAGCTCAGCTCAAATCCGGCTTTTATTACTAATTTGATTTTATCGGCGCGCGACCGCCGCGTTGAGTTGGACAGTTTCCGGCGGTGCGAGCAGGTTTACGCGGCGGAGATTTTGGGCGGAAGAACGCGCCGCTATTTCAACCAAATTTTCGAGCGCATTGCGCCGAATCCGGAGACGCAGCGCGAGATTTTAAATGTTTTGAAAAATGCTTTTGACGGCGAGACGAGCAAATCTTCAATCGAGTTTTGGCAAAATCGAGTCGCGATTGAAACAGAAGAATTTTACCGAATTATGCGCGCGCTGCATTTAAACGAAATCGTCCGCGTTGATTCGAGCGTCGTGGAAACGGCGGAAACATCGGATATTGCGCGCGATTACGTAACGGCGCGTTATCGTTTGGAAATCAAAAACGAGCCGCGCTCGCTTGTGGTTGCCGAAACTCTGGCGACGGCGCTCAAACGCGCGCCGGAGACGATGGCGCGATTTTATCGCCGCTCGTCGGCGCTCGGTTTGCGCGGGCTTTTGCAGAATTTTAATTTGCAGGAAATTCCGACGGTTTTGTTTGATTATCATCGGTTTCGGCGATTTTACAAAGGCGAAGACGACCAGATCGTTAACGGAAATCTGGCAAGCGAAACCGAAAAAAACGTTTTGCCGCAAATTGTTTTCGCCGCAAATTGTGGCGAATTTTACCCGCAAATTGAACGCATCGCGGAACGAGAGCGTTCGGCGGTCGCGGTCGGTTTCGAGAGCGGACATTATCGGGATGACAGCCAGATTGTCTGGATTGCGGCGGAAATCGAATCGAAATTAGAAGCGACCGCCGAATTAACCGAATTTTGGCTCGACCGTTTGGAAGCTGTCGCTGTTTTCTGCAATTTTCGCCGCGCTCAGTTCTGGCTCGTCGCGCCCGAAGGTTTTTCCGAAGAAGCGTCCCGGCTTTTGGATGCGCGCGGCGCGTTTTCGTCGAGCCGAAGACAAATTGATCTGTTAGCCGAATTGCTGGAGGCGGAATTAGTTTCGACCGAGAGAGAAAAGGGAAACGAGTTTGAATTGATTATGCCGATGGGCGGCGACACCGAATTGATTTCAGCGCGGGCGGCGGAAGACTTTGCCCGAAAATATGATTTTAAAACGGCGGCGATCAATCAAATCAAAACCGCGCTGATCGAAGCCTCCATCAACGCCGCCGAACACAGTTTTAGTCCCGACCGCAAAATTCATCAAAAATTCGAGATGCAAGCCGACAAACTTGTGATTACGATTTCAAATCGCGGTTTGCAGATTCCGCCGGAAAAGTTAAACGGCAGCAAACCGGAGGAAAATCCGACCGGCAGACGCGGCTTGGGGCTGCGCCTGATTCGCCGCTTGATGGACGAAGTAGAATTCATCCGCACCGACGACGGCACGATAATCAGAATGACAAAGAGGAAATAGTTCGTAGTTCGTAGTTCGTTGCAGATTTCTCTTTCAAGAATCGTTTGAAATTCAAGCGACGACGTTAATTAGCGATTTACAACGAACAACGAACTACGAACTACGAACTATTTAATGTAAAATAGGCGGCGTCGAAAGGAAACCTCTTTTTTTGTGAATAAAGACACGGGAAGCTTAATCAACGTTCGTTCGAGGCGTGAGGGAAACATCGGCGTAATTTACGCCGGAGATTATTTAAACAAATTGACCGGCGAGCGCATCGAGCGGGAGGCGCAGAATTTGCTCGACGCGGGCTGCCTTGCTCTGGTAGTTAGTTTCCATGACACCCAATTTGTGAACAGCATCGGCGTGTCTATTCTGCTGGGAATTATTGACGCGGCGAAAAAAACAAACGCCGAGCTGGTTTTTACCGAAATCAACGAACACACGGCGGAGCTTTTCGAGATGCTCGGTCTCGCGCGTCACGTCCGTCTGGAAAAGGATGAAACTGCGGCAATAAATTCATTTCAAATTGCTGTTTCCTAAAAACGAAATGTCGGAACAGAATCATAAACTCGTACATACTTTCGCCGCGCTCGCCGAATTGGGGCAGGAAATAACGGGCGCGTTTGATTTCCAGAAAATGATTCGCACCAGCCTGCATTTGCTCGTCGGAAGTCTGGCAATTATGCGCGGCGGCGTGGCGAAATTTAATCGTTTTTCGGGAGAACTGAATTTTCTCGCCGTGCGAGGTCTCGGCGATGAATTTCCGCTCGCGTTTTCTCTCAGCCGCCAAGCCGAGCGCGAATTTCTCGACGCCGGTTTAAATGCAATCGAAATCAATTCGCACGCCGAAAACTGGACGCCGTTTGTCAAAGACAATCTTTCGATTCTGGTCGTCAACGAAATCGAGCTGCTCGTGCCGCTCGTGGTTCGTGATGAATTAATCGGATTGATTTTGCTCGGCGGCAAAGCGAGCGGCGAGCGGTTTTCCGCCGAAGACAAAGAAATCATTTGCGCGATGGCGCGCCACATCGCCGTCGGAATCGTCCAGCGCAATATGTTGACCGAACTTGAACGACGCGCGGAAGAGAATTTCCAGCTTTATCAAACTCTGCAATTTACATACAAATCAACGGTCGAATCGTTTGCCGCGGCGATTGACTGCAAGGACAAATACACCGAAGGACACTCGCAAAGAGTCGGAAAATACAGCGAAATAATTGCTGAAGAATTGGGCTACGACGCAGAGCGCGTGCAAGGCGTTGCGGTCGCCGGTTATCTTCACGATGTCGGCAAGCTCGTCGTTGACAGCAGCATTATCAATGCGCCGCGCGCCATTACCGAACAGGAATTTGCCGCGCTGACGCGCCACACAACCGTCGGCTACAATATTCTCGCGCCGATTGAACACCCGTTTGCCGAAGTCCCGCTCGCCGCCAAATATCATCATGAACGCCTTGACGGGCGCGGTTATCCCGAAAATCTGCGCGACAACGAGATTCCTTACATCGCCAAAATCGTCACGCTCGCCGATTCGTTTGACGCGATGACGACCGACCGCCCTTATAAACGCCGACGCGCTGCGAACGAAGTTATCGAAGACTTGCAGCGCAACGTCGGCGGGCAATTCACGCCGGAACTCGTGACGGCGTTTTGCCGCGCATGGCTCAAAGAATTAAACGGCGAAACAAAACGCAAGAGAATTTTGAAAATGCTCGGCAAAAATTATTGCGAAGCCGAACAAATCGCGCCTCTTCTGCAAAACGCTTTGAATGAAATCAGCCCGACAACCCGATTAACCCTTGTTGCAAACTGACAGGTTATGGTTTTTCCGAAAACAAAATTTGTTTATACGATTGAGAATTATCTCAAGATTGACCGCAGCGAGGACGAACGCTACGAATATCTCGACGGCGAAATTTATCTGATGGCGGGCGAATCCGACGCTCATGGAATTATCTGTTTTAATCTCGCGGGTTTGCTTTACGAGCAATTAAAAGGTTCAAATTGTCAGGGAAGAATCAAAGATACAAAGATTCGGAGCGGTTCTTTGCCGCAAAAGCCGCGTTCGACAAAGGGAATGTTTTCTTACCCGGATGTGGTTGTGATTTGCGGCGAGCCGCAATATTTGGACGAACACCGCGACGTGATTTTAAATCCGTCGGTGATTTTTGAAGTTTTGTCCGAGTCAATTGAGCAATTTGATCGAGGCGAGAAGTTTTTGCGTTATGGAAATTGGAATCCGACTTTAACCGATTATGTACTGGTTTCGCAGAACAAGGCTCTCGTCGAACATTATATTCGACAATCTGACGGCGGTTGGACTTTATACCGATATTCCGGTTTAGCCGCTGATTTCACAGTTGAAACGATAAATTGCCGTTTTAAATTAACCGACATTTTCGACCGCGTTGAATTCCCGCCTGAAATTGAGGACTAAATTACATTTAACGAAATCTTAAAAAACCGGAGAAAACAATTTAAGTGGCTTTTGCAGTTTGAACAGGGTTTTCTTTGAATGCAGGCAGAAGCGCGGCGATTTCTTCGACAATCATTTTTGTCGAGTTTGGTTTCGCCAGCCCGATTGTCGCTTCGCGCATTGCTTCGTATTTGTTTTTATCGGCGAGCAAATTTTGAATCATAGGCACGATGTCCGTCGCTTTTTCAAGAAGAACTCCGGCGCCGCGCAGTTTGATTAAATTAACTGTTCCGGCTTCCTGCGGCATCGGCGGCGTGGTCGCGTCGGCGATGATCGGCAAACGGCAGGCGAGAGCTTCAAAGGTCGTCAAACCGCCTAATTTACTAATCATCACGTTTGCCGATTGCATCAGCTTTTCGATTTCATCCGAATAACCGATGACGCGCACGGGAAATTTCGCGCTCCTGGCAATTTCTTCGGCTTCTTTGCGAAGCTCTTCGTTTTTTCCGGCTAGAAAAATCGCCTGCACGTCCAATTCGCCGCGCACCAATTCGCGAAAAATCTGCGGGATATTTCCGCCGCCGACGAAACCGGCGTTGACAAAAACCGTAAATTTTTCCGGGTCTAAATTGTAAGCGGCGCGCGCCGCCTGCGCGTTCTTTTCGTCGGCAAAATGAAATTTCGGGTGCACGGGCATTCCCGAAATCTTGATTTTGTTCGCCGAGACGCCGTAATCAATCAATTGGCGCTGGGCGTCTTCGTTGGCGACGAGATACAGCGTCACGTCGTCGCACGCCCAACCTTTCCAAAAACCGTAGCAGGGATCGGTAACGACCGTTACGAGCGGAACCGTATTCTGCAAACCGAGTTCACGAAGAACGCGCCCGAAAAGGTGCTGCGTCAATGGATGAACGCTGACGATGATGTGCGGACACCATTTCTCAAACAAATCACGAACAAAACCAATGCAGCGCCGATGAAAAAACTCCCGCGTTTCCGGGCGAAAACGGTTCATCGCCCAATAGATATATTTCATCCAATGCTGCCGGTGACGCAAAACCCAGTTGTAAACGCCGACCAGACGCCCGGTAATTCGATGGGATTCTTCCACCGCTTTAACGACGCGCACAATCGCCGATTGCCCGTTCCAAAAACGGTTGACGCCTTCGACAAGCGCTGCCGCCGCGGAGCGATGACCGCCGCCGGTGTCGGATGAAATTATCAGAATTTTTGGCGCAGGTTGATTCATGAAAATCAAACGTTAATTAACAAAATCTCATTAAAAAGCACGATAAACATATTGTCATTCGTGCTTTTCAAAGTCAGTACCGAAACTGACAAATTACGCTTTCACTGCTACGCCCTCGGCTGTCTCGCGCGCCTCGGTTTCGAGAAGCTGTTTGGCGGCTTTTTTGAGCTTGCCTTCGAGACCTTTGATTTTAAGCAAATGCCCCGGGTTGAACGGCAGCGACGGATAATAACAATTCGATTCGTGCGTGCAATGACAGCCTGCTGAGACTTCTTTGCGCCGCGCGTTCATTTCGTTTGTTCGCCACGCGGCTTGGAAATTCCAATCGTAATCGCGCAGATTCAAAACGTCGGTTTTGTTTTCGCATGACGACAACGCGCCCGTGTCGTAAATCACCGCTCCGGCGCTGCCCGCGTAACATTTAAGCTGCGCCTTTTGTTCTTCCTTCGTCTTGGCGATGACATCATGCATATAAATATCAACCGCCGCTTTGAAAAAGCCCGAATCTCCGCCGTAATTGTTCTTTAATGCGGCATTTTTCGTGTCGTCCAAAATCATCTTCGACAATGTGGTGTAACGCTTGTGGTCGAAATTCAATTCGTTCGGATCGGCTGACGGCGGACGAATGTAGTTAATATTCACTTTGTCCGGTTTGAGGTCGTATTTCAAAAAGTCGTACCACTCGAAAATCGTGTCCTCGTTAGAGCGCATCACGCAGGTGCAAGTCTGAATATTAAGACGCGGAAACTGCTCTTTTTTCATTTGCTGCAAGGTGCGCGCCGTGTGAATTGCTTTCGTCCACGATCCCGGCTTGCGTCGAATCTTCTCGTGCGCCGATTCAACGCCGTCAATTCCGAGCGCAACCGTCACGTACAGATTCGGACATTCTTCCAAAATGCGCGTCACATCCGGGAAAATGCGCTGATGAATTTGCCCGTTCGACATCAAATAAACCGAATCGAGCTTGTTGTTTTCATAAAAAGCCCGGACGATTTCCGGCAAATCCTTGCGCGTAAACGGCTCGCCGCCTGCCAAAACCAAAACACCGAGGTTTCCGCCCAATGTTTCGGAAATGCGCGCGATTTCATCCGCCTTCATTTGCAGCTTTTTGCGATTTCGGTCGTCCAATTCTTCGGTGAAAAAACAATGCGTACAGCGCATATCACACACGGACGTGACCAGAATGTTGAGGAAAACCGGCGAAATCGGTCGTCCGACCAAAATGCTGGCGTAACGTTTGAAAATCTCTTTGGTTGCAAAATCCATTGTAATAATCCTTTATAAATCAACAAAACAAACGCTTTTTAACTTTAACTTGCTCCGTTGAGGCTCCGCAAGAAAACAAGGCTTGTTCGCAAGCCCTTCTATGATGAAATTATACGATTTTACGACGCTAAAATATGCAATGTGCTTTGTAATTTTTTTGTCAGGTAAACTGCGCGAAAATTAAATCAAAAAACGAATAATTAAGGCACGCTTG
>DASVQU010000009.1:0-3416 GCA_036388995.1 Pyrinomonadaceae bacterium
ACTCCTTCAACCTCAACGACCGGAGACGCTCCGCTTCTCGTCGGACAAAGCTTTTATGACGCTGCAAGTCAAATCAGAATCACTGTTCTCGGCAAAGGAAATACTTCGCCGGAAAGTCTCGATGTAAGGGTTGAATTGAATAATCAATCGAGCGAATGCTCATATTCGCTTTCGGCGGCGGGCGCGGGTATTGCCGCGAGCGGCGGCGCGGGCAGTCTCAATGTTACAGCTCCGGCAAACTGCGCTTGGACTGCGGCGAGCAATCAAAGCTTTGTCTCGGTAACATCGGGATCGAGCGGGTCGGGAACGGGAACAGTCAGTTATTATGTCGGACAAAACGCAAGCGGCAGCGCTCGCACGGCGACAATAACCATCGCCGGACAAGCGTTTACCGTCACTCAATACGGAGCTTATATCTCTACATCGCGCTCGGTTTTATATGATTTTGACGGCGATGGGCGAGCCGATGTTTCGGTTTATCGTCCGACCGATGGAACCTGGTACATATCAAAAAGCCGTGAAGGATTTGCCGGAATCGCTTTTGGATTGCCGACCGATAAGCCGGTCGCGGCGGATTACGACGGCGACGGCAAAACAGACGCCGCCGTTTATCGAGACGGGAATTGGTATCTACAGCGCACGTCGCACGGCTTTGCCGGAATCAATTTCGGTTTGCCGACGGACATTCCCGCTCCCGCAGATTTTGACGGCGACGGACGCGCTGAAATCGCCGTGTTCCGCCCGTCAAACGGGACTTGGTATTTTTATAATTTGGCGAACAACGCTTTCAGCGCAGAGCAATTCGGATTGTACGGCGACAAACCGACGGCGGCGGATTATGACGGCGATGGGCGAGCGGACATCGGCGTTTATCGTCCGACCGACGGCACCTGGTATTTGCAGCGTTCGCGGCTCGGTTTTACGGCTGTCCGTTTCGGGGCGGCGGACGATACGCCTGTCGCGGCGGATTATGACGGTGACCGCATAGCCGACGTTGCGGTTTTCCGACAAGGCAACTGGTATTTCCTGAACAGCTCAAGCGGGCAATTCGAAGGAATTAATTGGGGCATTGCCGCGGACAAACCGGTTCCAGCCGATTACGACGGCGACGGCAAAGCGGACGCGGCGGTTTATCGCGGCGGGACGTGGCATATTCTGCAATCTGCTGAAGGTTACAAGGCGGCTGGATTCGGGCTTGATTCGGATCTTCCGGTTCCCGCTACGCAGCCATAAATTCTATGCAGCCGAGTTGTTAGTGAAACCGCTTACTTATAGCGTTTATAAGTAATTTCATCCTACACCGGTTTCATTTACATTTAAGCTGTTGTAGCGTTATATCTCCTTGCTGCAAAACAAATTCGCAATACAAGTTATAACAGATAAACCAATTAACGCCAGTCCGGCTTATCAGTATCAGTAAGACGGGAACTACTGCAAAAACCTGTTACTGTAGTTAAGTAAATTTTTGTCGCAAAAGAGGGGTTTTCTAAATCCCTCTTTTGTATCTAAAATGCAATATAAAAGGCGCTTTTTAAAAAATGTGCTGTAGAAAGCGGACTCAAGATTATCGAAAATGGGAACTGTTCAAAGAAAATTATCCAAATCTTTTAAGGCGTTTTTCGATTCGGAAAAAACCGGCGGCGTTTTGCTGATTATTTGCACGGTTGTTTCGCTCGTTCTGGCAAATTCAGCTCTCGGCGAAAATTATTTAAGCGTTTGGCATTTTTACGTCGGCGGCTTGAGCGTCGAGCATTGGGTTAATGACGGGTTGATGGCGATTTTCTTTTTGCTCATCGGTCTGGAACTCGAACGCGAGCTTTACAACGGCGAATTATCCAATTTCAAAAACGCGCTCCTTCCGATTATCGCGGCGCTTGGAGGAGTTGTCGTTCCGGCGCTGATTCATTTTTCGCTTAACGCCGGAACCGAAACGCAAGCCGGAATCGGAATCCCGATGGCGACAGATATTGCTTTTGCGCTCGGCGTTCTGGCGATTCTTGGAAATCGCGTTCCGGCTTCTTTGAAAGTCTTCCTGGCGGCTCTCGCCGTGATTGACGATTTGTGCGCGATTATCGTAATCGCGGTTTTTTACACGGCTGAGCTTTCGTTCTTATATCTTTTGGGAGCTTTGGAAGTTTGGGTATTGCTCTTTGTTTTGAGTCGTTTTTTCAAAGTAACGTCGCTCGCGCCTTATCTGATCGGCGGAGCATTGATGTGGTTTTTGATGTTAAAATCCGGCGTTCACGCGACGATTGCCGGAGTTCTGCTGGCGTTTACGATTCCGTTTTCGGCGAAAGAAGACGACGCGGAATCGCCCTCTCACCGGCTCGAACATTTTTTGCATAAACCCGTCGCGTTCATCATTCTGCCGATTTTCGCACTGGCGAATACGGGAATAATCATCGGCGCAGATTGGTATCAAAATTTATTATCGGCAAACAGTTTGGGAATAATCGGTGGTCTCATGCTTGGCAAGCCTTTAGGGATTACGCTGATCTGCTTCATCGCCGTTTCAATCGGCATTTGCAGACTTCCGCTCGATTTGAATTGGCGGCACATTTTCGGCGCAGGGATTCTTGGCGGAATCGGCTTTACGATGTCAATCTTTATTACGAATCTAGCTTTTGTCGGCAGCACGGAGACGATTAATGCCTCGAAAACGGCTATTTTGCTGGCGTCGCTGATTGCCGGAACAATTGGATTTTTGTGGCTCAAACTGCTCGGACAACCCACGGCGGTTGATCTTGACGCGGATACGATGGATTTTCATGCAAATGAAATTTAAAGCAAATCCGTCAATATTAACAACCGATTTGTAAATCAATGAGGTACATTAATGCTGCGCTAGCCTTTCATACGGCAATGTGCAGGGAGGGTTTCCGAGAAAGGCGTTGCCGAAGCCGCAATAATTTATCTGAAATTGCGATGTTAAAAAAGGAGAAAATTAAAACTTATAACTCCGGATTTTATATTTCGGCGTTTTTGTTTCTTCTGCTTTTGGCGACAAATTTCGGGCAAGCCGCTTTTGCGCAAAACTCACCGCAGGGAAAAACGCCGGTTATCGTCATTCCCGGATTTATCGGTTCGGAATTATTCAATCAGCAAACCGGCGAAAAGGTCTGGTTTCGGCTCGGTCGCTCGAAAGAAGACGATTTGCGGCTTCCGCTTTCGGTAAATCTGGAATCAATGCGCGACAATCTCGTTCCGCGCGACGCGTTGCGCAGCGTCAAAATCGGCTTTCTGCCGCGCAAGCAGATTTACGGCAGCTTGATCGAAGCGCTCAAAAATCAAGGTTATGAAGAGAGAAGCTGGGAAAGTCCGAAAGCGATGGACGCGCTTTATGTTTTTGCCTACGATTGGCGGCGCGATAACGTCGGAAACGCCCGGCTTTTAATCGAAAAAATCGAAAATTTAAA
>DASVQU010000010.1:0-23002 GCA_036388995.1 Pyrinomonadaceae bacterium
TTTTTTTATAACGTAAATAAAAAGAAGGGAATTCCTCCTGAAATCATAAGAAAACACCCAATTTTCTTTCGACTTCTTGAATTGGGTATTAATTTCCTTGAGAAAGATCATGACAATATTGATGATATAGGGTTTCATATAATAAATGGGATAGCTGGCGCTTATGCTCTAAATATTTTTATCGGCAAATTATTATCGGAAAAAAAAATAGACACTTCGCTTGTTGATAGCATATTAAAACGAACCCGTATGCGAATACGTCTGTCAGCGCCCCAAAATTCCTCTGAGTTACAAACTTGGTTAAATCAACCACAGATCAAATGCCTAATTAGTTATTGGTTTGAACCAAATTGGAGTAAATTGAGAGCTAACAATGAATTACTTAATAAGGTAATTGGTGGTGAGTGTAATCAGATAAATTAAATGCTCGAATTAAAAAACATTACAAAACAATTCGGAAACGTTACGGCAAACAACGACGTTTCGATAAAAGTAGTAAAAGGCACAATTCACGCGATTGTCGGCGAAAACGGCGCGGGAAAATCTACGGCAATGCGCGTCGCTTATGGTTTTTACACGCCCGACGCTGGCGAGATTCTGATTGACGGCAAAACAGTGCAGATTCGCTCGCCGCACGACGCGATTCGGCAGGGAATCGGGATGGTGCATCAGCATTTTATGCTCGTTGACACTATGACCGTCGCCGAAAATATCATTTTGGGCGCGGAAACGGGCGGCGCGGCGAATCTCGATTTGAACGAGGCTAAAGGGAAAATCCGTCGGCTTTCCGAAGAATTCCGTTTGTCGGTAAATGCGGACGCCGTGATTGAAAATCTTTCGGTCGGGCAGCAGCAGAGAGTAGAGCTTTTAAAGGCGCTTTACCGCGAGGCGCAAATTTTGATTCTGGACGAGCCGACCGCCGTTTTGACTCCGCCGGAAGTCGTGGAATTTTTCCAGATTTTGCGCGGAATGCGCGAGCAGGGCAAAACAATCGTCATCATCACGCATAAATTAGACGAAGTTCTGGCGATTTCAGATCGCGTGACTGTAATGCGCGACGGGAAAACTGTCGGCGAAGTTAAGACGAGCGAAACGAACGCGAAAGAATTGGCGCGAATGATTGTCGGGCGCGATGTGCTTTTGCGCGTCGAAAAATCAGCGGCAAATCCCACCGAAGCCGTTTTAAAAGTTGAAAATTTGAAAGTTTCCGGCGCGGGCGAAAATCACCAGCTTAAAAATGTCTCATTTGAAGTGCGCGCTGGCGAGATTGTCGGAATTGCAGGAGTTGAAGGAAACGGACAGACCGAATTGATAGAAGCGATTGCAGGTTTAGTTTCGCCTGCGCATCTGAGCGGCAAAATCGAATTTCAAGGCAAAAATATTGCGAATTTAAACGCGAGGAAACGCAAAAACCTCGGCATCGCTCACATTCCAGAAGATCGTCACCGACGCGGTTTGCTGCTCGATTTCGATTTGGCGGAAAACTCGATTCTGGGAACGCATTACTCAAAACCGATTTCGACCGATTCCGGCTTTTTGAGCTTTGCCGCCATCGGAAACAAAATCAATCACATCGTCAAAAACTTTGACGTGCGTCCGGCAAACAGAGCTTTGCCCGCGCGAACTCTTTCCGGCGGAAATCAGCAAAAACTTGTGATCGGGCGCGAGTTTGATTTAAATCCGAAGCTGCTGCTTGTCTCGCAGCCAACGCGCGGCGTTGACATTGGCGCGATTGAGTTTATTCACCGCAAGCTGATTGAATTGCGCGACGCGGGCAGCGCGATTTTGCTGGTTTCGGCAGAGCTTGAGGAAGTAATGTCTTTGTCAGATCGGATTTTAGTAATTCACAACGGCTCGATTGTCGGAGAAATGGAAGCCGCCACAGCAAATGTCGAGGAAATCGGTTTGATGATGACCGGCGGAAAACATTAACCCATTTTGAAAAACCTTCTGACGGCGGCGAAAATTCCAGCGTGATCGCGTTCGACTTCTCCGGGCTGCCGTTCGGCGGAAGAATTCAGCAAAGCGCGGCGTTCGGCGACCGCTCGGCTCAAAGATTCGACGAGATACGGATTGTCCACGAAAAGTTTTTTGACCGCCTCGTGTCCGATTTCAAAGACTTCGGTTTCTTCAACCGCGACGACTGTTGCCGAGCGGGGCTCGCCGGTCAGCAGAGCCATCTCGCCGAAAAATTTTCCTTCGTTTAGAGTCGCCAGAATACGCGGTTTGTTTGCCGCGCCGCTGCCGCCCGCTTCTTCGGGAAGCTGAACCGAGACGCTCCCGCGATTGATGACAAACATCGTCTCGCCCGCTTCTCCCGCGTGGATAATAGTCTCGCCCGGCGCAAACATTCGGCGCAGAGTTTCTTTGGCGAGCTGCATCGTTTCTTCGTCGTTTAAAGGCTCGAAAATTTCGATTGCCGAAAGCCGCTCAAAAACCGGATATGCTTCATCCTCGATTTTTGGTTTGCGCGCCCGGCGTTTGATGTAGAGAGTTTGCGTCGGGTAAGCGAAATTGATATTTTCGCGCAGAAAAGCGTACCAGATTCGTTTGCGGATGAGCGCGTCGGTGTCGTTGTATTTCGTGTAATCTTCGAGCCAATATTTGACTTCCCAATCAATTCCGCTCGGACCCAAATCACGGATGCGGACAATCGGTTTAATTTTTTGCGAAACGTTTTCCGCTTCGCGGACGGCTTCGCGAACGACGTGCATCGTTTTAGTCGGCGAATCGGTGTAAAGCGTGTTGAAAAAAACAAGTCGGGCGTTTAAATTGTCGCGCGGCGCGACTTCAAAGGTTTCCCTGCCGAGATTTGTGTTGCTGATAATCAGCAGCTTGTTTTGAAATGTGCGGATTTTTAACCCGCGCCACGTTACCATCTCGACGACGCCCGTTCCTTTACCCGGAATATTCAGCACGTCGCCGACGGCAAACGGCTGGTCGGCTTGCAGCGAAAGTCCGGCGAACAAATTGCCGAGCGTGTCCTGCAAAGCGAGACCGAGAATCACGCCCAAAATCGCGCTCGTCGTAAAAACGGCGGCGAGATCAATATTCGGATACTGCGATTTAAAAATGATAAAAAAGGCGACGAGATAAACCGTGATTGAGAAAATGTTGCGAAGCAGAATCGAGGCTCGCTTTCCTCTTTTGGCGTCAAAAGCGGAAGTGAAAATAATCGAAGTGAAGATTCTGACGATGACAACGACAAGCGACATCCAGAGCAGGACTTTTAGAAGCCGCAAAAAAGTGTCGAAAGTATCGCGCGCCATTTTGCGCGACATTCCTTCATCGAAAAACTCGGCGGTGCGTTCGACTAAAAAAGGCGCGACGACGTTAACAGCGATAATCACCGCAATGGTTAATGCCAGCGGAGCAAGCCACGCCAGCAGACGGCTTTTGGCGGAAGTCGGCATCAGAAAATCAAATTATAAACGGTCAATCCGAGCAGCGACAGCGACAGCGTCGAAGTCACGATTGTCACCGCAATTGCAGCCAGATTCAGCCACCGGTTGTTGGCAAAATCGCCCATAATTTCACGTTTATTGACGAGCAGCAAAATCGCCACGAGCAGCACGGGCAGCAGCAAACCGTTGATGCATTGCGTAAACAGCAAAAGCTGAATCTGCGGAATGTTCGGAACGAGCGCGACGCTGCCGCCGATGACGATTAAGGTTGTAAAAATCCCCAAAAAAATCGGGGCTTCGCGAAAACTGTGCGACAAACCCTTTTCAAAACCGAGCGCTTCGCTCAAGCTATAAGCCGTGGCAAGCGGCAGAACGCCCATCGCCAGCATCGCCGCGCCGAATAATCCGACGGCGAACAGCACTTTAGCATAATTTCCGGCAACCGGCGCGAGCGCGGCGGCAGCCGTCGCCGCCGAATCAATTTCGCGGACGCCCTGTACATTGAGCGTCGCGGCGGTCGAAATAACGATAAACGCGGCGATCATCATTGCGAAAATCGTTCCGACAATAACATCCGCCCGCGCCAGATTGATGTCGTCTTTGTCCATTCCTTTTTCGACCACCGACGATTGAACAAAAACCTGCATGAACGGCGTAATCGTCGTGCCGATAGTGGCGACAATCATAAAAAGATAGCCGGCTTCAAAAGTTATGCTCGGCGTGACAAAGCCTTCGGCAACCGCCGACCAATCCGGGCGCGCAAGAAAAGCCGACGCGACGTAACACAAAAAAACAAGCG
This sequence comes from Pyrinomonadaceae bacterium, assembly GCA_036388995.1. Classification (GTDB taxonomy): domain Bacteria; phylum Acidobacteriota; class Blastocatellia; order Pyrinomonadales; family Pyrinomonadaceae; genus JALZCH01. Next base: position 4,204 of record DASVQU010000010.1, read on the forward strand.
ACATCGCAAGAAAAACCTGCTCGACGCGCTTTTGCGTTCCCCTTACGACGAGCCACCAAATCAGACTTGCGGTCAGCGGAACAGTGAAATAACGCGGAATTCCGAACAGCTCGGAAGCCTGCGCGATTCCGACGAATTCGGAAATGATAACGCCCAGATTAGCGATGAGCAGAGCGAGCATCACCAGCGCCGTCCAGCGCACGCCGAATTGCTCGCGGATTAAATCCGCCAAGCCTTTGCCCGTCACGACGCCCATCCGCGCGCACATTTCCTGAACGACAATTAAACTGAGCAGCATCGGCGTAAAAATCCAGAGCAAGCCGTATCCGTAAGCCGCGCCGACGGTTGAGTAAGTGGCAATTCCGCTGGCGTCGTTACCGGCGTTCGCCGCAATAATTCCGGGACCGAGAATGGCGAGATAGGCAACGAAGGCGCGCTTTGCGGCAAAGCGGCTGCCGACTCGCCGCGCGCTCTGCCGCAATTGCGATTTGGCTTTTTCAATTGCAGTTTCCGCTTCCGCCACTTTCAGTTAATCTCCGTCAGTTAAAAGGTCAAAGGCGACTATAAAGAGTTTGCGGCGAAAAGTTCAAGCGAGGCGAATTTTGACGGGCAAAGTAAAAGCGCGACTCGCCGGTCGTGGCTTCGAGTCGCGCTTTTTGGCAGGCGGATTGTGGCAGGCTGGAAAAGAACGGGCGGGCAAGATGCGGGTTATTGTTTTTCAACTCGGATCGCGTTTGCCGCGACCGGCGAGAAATAAAATCTGCCGAATGTTTGCAATGTGTTCGGGTTAAAGCGGCGACGCGCGCCGCATTTTATGCAAACCCGGTAACTGTCGTTCAGGCTCGAAAACGGGCGGCTCAATTGCCGATGATGACAGCCAAACAATGAAGCTATGATTCCGACAGGATTTTCTTTCACCGCGTTTTGTGATTTTCGTATTTCGTTCGAATGTTCTTGCATAAATCTTTGTTTTAAATCGTTGTTTTCAATCACTCATCGCAACAGACGCGGCTCCGGCTGAGATTTTGCGGATGTTTTAAAAAAGAAAAACGAGCGAAAAAAATCGCTCGTAGATTTTTAGTCTAATTGTTCTCAGAAATTAACCGTTTGAAACTAAACGCAGATTGCCGCGGCGGATTGATTCGCGGTGAGCCATTGATTTGAGATTTGAGGAGTTGATGCAATTTGCCACTTCGCTCGCCGGAATCGGCTGAGAAAATAAAAATCCTTGTCCGAAATCGCAATTCATCTCGCGGAGCTGTTCGAGTTGTTCGAGCGTTTCGATTCCTTCGGCGACAACCTGCATTTGCATATTTCGCGCGAGAGCGATAATTGCGCGGACGATTTCCGCGCCGTCCGATTCTTCGCTCATTCGGGTGATGAATGAGCGGTCAATTTTTAAAGTCGAAATCGGAAATTCGTGTAAATAGCTGAGCGACGAATAGCCGGTTCCGAAATCGTCGAGCGCAATCGAAACGCCGATTTGGCTCAATTCTTTTAACACGCGCGCAGTATTTTTCAGGTTCTTCGCCATTGCGCTTTCGGTAATTTCAAGCTGTAAACAAGCGGCGTTAAGCCCGGTTTCGCGCAGCACGCGACGAACGTTTTCGACCAAGCCGTTTTGAGCGAATTGTCTGGTTGAAACATTGACGCTGATCGTTATTTCGGGACCGACTAAACCGGATTTTTGCCATTCGCGCATTTGGCGGCAGCTTTCCGCCAAAATCCAACTGTCAATCTGATTTATCAAACCGTTTTCTTCGGCGAGCGGAACAAACTCAGAGGGCATTAAAACACCGAAAACGGGGTGATTCCAGCGCGCAAGCGCTTCAAAACCGCAAATTTCATCTGTGTCCAAACACTGCACGGGCTGATAATGAACCATCAATTCGTCGCGTTCCGCAGCGCGTCGTAAATCGTTTGCCAGACGCAGCAGGCGGCTTGCATTGGCATACATTTCCTGATCGAAAACTACGTAACAGCCTTTGCCGCGCGCTTTCGCCTGATACATTGCCGCGTCGGCGTCGCGCAGAATTTCACTCGAATCCGCGTATTCAATTTCGCTCGTAGCAATTCCGATGCTCGTGCCGATAAAAATTTCCTGACCGGCAAGCTCAAACGGCTCGGTCAATCGCTGCTTGACGCGCTCGGCGACGCGCACCGCTTGGCTGATGTCGGGCAAATCTTCCAGAAGAATCGTAAATTCGTCGCCGCCGAGACGCGCCACCGTGTCGCGCCCGCGCAGGCATTCGAGCAGCCGCCCCGCCGTGCCTTTGAGCAAATCGTCGCCGACGACGTGACCTAGAGAATCGTTGACGAGCTTGAAACCGTCCAGATCGAGAAATAAAACGGCAATCAATTTGCCCGTTTCCTTGCTCCGCGCTAGAGCCTGTTCGAGCTTTCGCGTGTAGGAAGCGCGATTCGGAAGCCCGGTCAGCGCGTCGTGCGAAGCGTCGTGGCGGAGCTTGTCTTCGGCGGTTTTGCGGAGCGTAACGTCTTGAGTTTGAAAAATCAGGTGCTTGATTGAGTTTTGCGCGTCTCCGGCGGTCGAAGCGCTCAAAAGCGCCCAAACTTCTTTTTCGTCCCGTCTGATCAGCCGCACTTCCATCTGACAAGCCGGAAACTCGCCCGCCAGCAGCCCTTCGATTTTCGCTTCGAGCGAGGGCAAATCTGTTTCGTGAACGATTGATTGGTAATTAGATTCGAGCAAATCGCTTTCGTCTCGTCCGAGCAGCTCGCTCAAACTTTGATTTACTTGCAGCCAGCGCCCTGTTGGAGAGACCAGCGCCATTCCGACCGTCGCATAATCGAAGGAGCTGCGAAAACGCGCTTCGGATTCCTGCAATGCGTCGAGGTTTCGCATATAAGTTCGGTAGGTAAAATAAACCAAACCGATAATCGGCGCGACGGTGGCGAGCGAAAGCAAACTGATTTCGCCCGCGTAATAAGCCACAAATCCGGCAGCAGCCGCGCCGACAAAAAACGTCACGCTCGTCCAAAGATAATATCTCGTCCACGCGCGCCAAACCGATTGCGCCAGTTTGAGCGCCTGCATCACGGCGACAATCGTCGAATTAACCGCATACTGCGTCAGCGCCATCAGGCATAAAGCCATGACGAAGCTCGAAAACGGAATTTGTTTCGCCAAGCCCGCCGGCGCGCCAAAAAATAAAAGCAGCATCTGAGCCGTCGTCCACGTTGCGACGGCTTGCGCGGCGGCATTGAAAAGATACGTTTTAACTTTGCTGCTGACTTTTGAAGTCGAAGCAACCGAATCGGCAACGCAGGTCAGAATCGCTGCCGGCGCGCCCCAAATTAACAAGGCAAGGAAAATAAATGTGTCGGAAACCGTGATGCTTCCGTTAAAGCGAGGAATTTTGATGCTGATTTGCGAAGCGACGAGAGCCGTAAAAGCCGCTAAAACCAAAAAGCTCCATTCGATTTCGCTTTCAAACAAATGATAAAACGAATCAGCGACAATCAATCCGCCAAAGGAAATAACCAGCCATCGGTAAATTTCTATCAATAATTGACGTTTTGTCATTGTCTGCATCGAATTGGCGGAAAAGGGTGGTTATCGAACAGGAAGAACAGAAGAAAATTAGCGGAAAAGCTTTGAAAGAAAATAAACGTTAAAAAACGATGTGCGAAACAATTAATTTCGCGCAAACCCTATAATAGCGGTCAATTAAGCGCTTATGCAAGAAATATTATCGCCCTTGCCGAGAGTCAATGTTTCGCGGGCGTTCCGCAATTCAATACAGCCGCTTATTGTAATGATCTTTTTATTGCTAATAAACCATTTATCATTAACAGTTGAAAATTTCTCCTGCGCCGGAGTATAAGCGAATACGCGATTGCTGCCGATAAGTAAACTCCAACTCATTGTTGATAACAACACCACGATTGCAAAGCAATGAAACGAAGAATTAATAATTAGGCTTTTCATTTTTTCTATGGTAATAAATCCAAAACATTATTGAGATTAAAACCTTTGTTCATCTCTCATCAACTAACGAGCAAGCTGCATGCCAGCGAGCTAATCTCTGAAAGCAATGAATTTATCATTAATAAGCTCTAACAAAAAGAATAACTGAATCTGTTTGAATGATAAATTTCGTCAAATTGATTGAGATTACAGAACCAGCCAAAATCAAGACTTAAATAAAAGCGACTTTGATAACACAGAATTAGACTTATTTTTTAAACGCAAGAAAAAGCAACCGACGGCGTTCCCAAAAACGTCACAGCAAACTACCGGCTCTTCCCAAATCGGCTGTAGCTTCAACAACTTTCGAGGAGAAAATTTCAATGCAAGCGAAGATTTTGCCCGCTTTTTTCGTTCTTTTCGGCTTTTTTCCGATCTTTTTCGCCGCGATTTCGTCGGCAAACGCGCAAGGCGTGATTGTCCCGATTATTTGCGACCGTCTGCCGCGCTGCATTCCTCCGCCGCGACCTTTGCCGCGACCGATTATTTTGCCCCAACAACTTCCGGTTAAATCAATCAAGCTCGATACGAAGATAAACAATCAGGTTGCGACCACGCACGTCGAGCAAATTTTCCGCAATGATACGGACGCGACTCTCGAAGGAACATACTTTTTCCCGATTCCCGAAAGCGCTTCGATTTCCGAGTTTGCGATTTGGGAAAATGACAAACGGCTGGTCGGTGAAGTCAGAACGAGAGAAGAAGCGCGCCGGATTTACGAATCAATCGTCCGCCGCCAGCGCGATCCCGGACTTCTGGAATACGCCGGAAAAGATTTGTTTCAAGCCACTGTTTTCCCGATTCCGCCTCGCTCGGACAAAAAGCTCGAAATCGTTTACACGCAGGTTTTAAAAGCCGAAAACGAAACCGTCGCTTATCGCTATCCGCTCGGCGTCGGGAAAAATCCGGTTCCGATTGGCACGATTTCGGGCAAAATCGAGATCGAAAGCAAAGACGGTTTGCGAAACGTTTATTCGCCCTCGCATCAAATTGACACCAGAAAAATCGGCGAAAACCGCGCCACGCTGTCGTTTGAAACTTCCGGCAAACGAGAGCCGGACGATTTCCAGCTTTTTTACGGAGTCACAAAAGAAGATTTCGGTTTATCGCTATTGACTTACCGCGAACCGGGCAAAGACGGTTATTTTCTGCTGCTGTTTTCGCCGCGCGACGCGGTTTCGGAACAAGAGCTTTCTTCGAAAGACATCGTTTTCGTTCTCGACACGTCGGGTTCGATGGCTGACGAAGGCAAAATGGAAAAAGCGCGCAAGGCTTTGCTGTTCGGGATTCAAAATTTGCGCGATGGAGATCGTTTTAACGTCGTCGCGTTTGCGGGCGAAGAGCGTTTGATGGAAACCGGCTTAATTCGCGCCGATGCCGCGGGCAGAACGCGCGGGCTGGAATTTGTTAAAAATTTGCGTCCAAACGGGGGAACGAACATCAACGACGCTTTGCGCGCGGCGATTCGTCAGTTCAACGGCGGCGACCGACCGAAAATGCTCGTGTTTATGACCGACGGTTTGCCGACGGTCAGCGAAACAAACCCGGAAAAAATTGTCGCCAACGTTGCTGAAAGCAGAAAATCAATCGAAGATTTGCGACTGTTTACGTTCGGCGTCGGATACGATGTCAACACGTTTTTGCTCGACAAGCTGGCGGCGCAGACCGGCGGCGCGGCTGATTATGTCGAACCTAAGGAAGATTTGGAAATCAAAGTTTCCAACTTTTTCGCCAAAGTCAGTTCGCCTGTTTTGACCGACATTGGCATTGATTGGGGCGTCGCGCAAATTGATTTGATTTATCCGCGAAAAATGCCCGATTTGTTCAAAGGGACGCAAATTGCGCTGATCGGTCGTTATCGAAACGACACTGATTTACGCACCGCGCTGTTAAAAGTGACGGGCAAAAACGGCAAAGAAACGAGAACTTTCTTTTACGAAAATTTAAAATTCCCGCGCCGCGACGAGAAAAACGATTTTCTCCCGCGCCTCTGGGCGACGCGGCGCGTGGGCTGGCTTTTAGAACAAATCCGAGCGAACGGCGAAAACAAAGAATTACGGGACGAAATCGTTGATTTGGGAACGCGCTTCGGCATTGTCACGCCTTACACTTCCTATTTGGCAACTGACGGGAGTTTGCCAATTAATGGCAGAGTCGAAAGAGAATCTTTAGATCTGAGCTTCAGAAATACCAGCCCGGCTGTAAGAGCCGAAGCAAAGCGAAAAGTCGAAGCTCAAAGCGGCGCTGACGCCGTTAAACTCAGCAAACAACAAACCGCGCAGCAATCGGTTATTACGGTTAATACAGACGATGAACAAATATTCATCAATCAAAACGTCGCGCAGCAAGTTGGCACAAAAACTTTTTATCAGCAAAGCGGTTTCTGGCAGGACGCTGAATTTAAACCGGAAACGAAATTGCCCGAAATCAAAGTCCAGTTTGCCAGCGACGAATATTTCACTTTGCTAACTCAGGAAAAAGAACTCGCGCAATTCTTCGCGCTCGGCGAACAAGTCGTCGTCGTACACAAAGGCAAAGTTTACAGAGTTGTAAAATAAAAGAAACCGTCCCGCGAAGCGGGACAGTTTCTTTTATTTTTAGCGTCCCCAGCGTAGCTTGTCCCGGAGAACATCGAAATAGTTGCGGTTCGGCGGTTCGACAAGATTGAAAGTAGTGCGACTTTTGCGTATTTTCACTCTGTCTCCGGCTTGTAATTGAAAACCGACCTGACCGTCGAGCGTCAGCGCGACTTCTTCGTTTTCGGTTTTTAAAACAAGCTCGATTTCCGCTTCGTCCGGCACGACAATCGGGCGATTCGAGAGCGTAAACGGGCAAATCGGCGTCACGACAACGGCGTTCATCGTCGGAAAAACAATTGGACCGCCCGCACTCAAGTTGTAAGCTGTCGAGCCGGTCGGAGTCGAAACAATCAAACCGTCGGCGCGGAAATTGTTGACGAACAAACCGTTAAGCCAAACTTCGAGTTCGATAATTCGGGCGAGCGCGGCTTTGTTGATAACGACATCATTCAGCACACGATTGGTCGAAAGAGTTTCGCTGCCGCGACAATGCTCGACTCGCAATGTAACTCGGCGGTCAAGCTCGTAATTTCCAGCGAGAATTTGTTCGAGAGCCGCAAACATCTCCTCGATGCGAAACTCGGTCAAATAACCAAGCCCGCCGTAATTAATTCCCAAAACCGGAATCGAACGGTCGCCGATTAGTCGCGCGGTCGAAATCATCGTTCCGTCGCCGCCCAAAACGACGATTAAATCAACTTCTTCGACAAAATAATCTTCGCCGGCGGTCTCAATCTCGCAAATCAAGCCCGAATCCGAAACGCCGCTTTCAGCTTGCGAAAGCCTTTTACCGACGAGCCGAATGCCGCGCTTTTCCAGCCAAACTCCAAGCTCGCACGCCGTTTGCCACGCTTGTGTGTGCTTCGGTTTAACTATGACTCCAACGCTTTCGATTTTTGTGTCCAAGATTTACCGCCTCAAATCACATTTTAGGTTAAACCGGAAAATATCAAAACAGAAGCTTTAAATTTATTTTGAAATCTCAGCAGCGAGTAAAATCGGCAGCGGCAGCCAACGCCAATCTTCGCCGTAAACGGCGCGGTTAAGTTTTTCGATTTTGCTTTCGACCGCGTCCTGCAAACAATCAGGCGGCAAATCTTGTTTGTTTTCGTAACAGGCGTGTTGAATGCAGGGCGCGGGCTTTGCGCCGTTGTCGTGGACGAGACAACCGATTTTGGGCGCAAAAAGCGGACACGCGAAAGTCTGCGCAAATGTATCGCCAGCGGCTTTTAAATCGTATTTTTCGATTGTTTCTTGAAATCGTTCAAAAACAGATTGCTTTTCTTCTTCGCTTAAATTCGGATTGTTTTCAATTGATTCGCAGATGGCGGCGGCTTCGAGGCGTGTGATGTGAACATTGACAAAATGCGCGTCGGTGCAGCACGCGCCGAATGTCGGACAGACGCTGCAATCCTGCGCTGCAAACTCGAAATTGTCGCGGATGAATGTTTGATAAGCGGTTTTGATGCGGCGAAGCTCCGCAATTGCTTCTGATTCGTTCACGGGTTTATCAAAACGTAGAGCTTGTCAGCCCAATCGGTATTGGTGGTTCTGAGCAGTTCGTATTGAATGAGCGCGGCGTCGCGGTTGCCTCTTTTTAATTCGGCGCGACCGAGATTGTAACGCGCCTTTGCGAAATCCGAATTCATTCCGACCGCCGTGTTAAAAGCGGAAATCGCTTCTTCTTCGCGGTTGAGTTCGAGAAGGCTTTCGCCGAAAAAATTATAAGATTTGGCATCGCCTTTGAAAGTTTTGAGCTGATCGAATGCGGCGAGCGCGTCTTTAAAACGTCCGGCTTTGAAATACGCCGTTCCGAGCCGTTCGAGCGCGTTCGCGTGATCCGGTTTGAGCGCGACGGCGCGTTTGTAGGCAAGAATTTCCTCGTCTGCTTTATTTAATTTATTCAAAGTCAAACCAAGCGCGTATTGAACTTCCGGGTTGTTTGAATCGAGTTTTGCCGCTTGTTTGTACGCCGCTTCCGCATCTTTATATTGACCGAGCGCGTAAGACGAAGCACCGATATTGATTTGCGCCTGCGCCCATTCGGGGCGCAGGCGCGCGGCTTGTTTGGTCGCGCGCAGAGCTTCGGCGTGTTTCCCCAGCATTCCGTAGCTGAAACCCGCTTGATACCACGCTTCGGCGTAATTCTCATCGGCTTGGGCAGCGCGTTCAAAAAGCGGCGCGGCTCGCGCAAAATCGTCGCGCGACAACTGCGCCAAGCCTTGCGCGTAAAGCCTTTCTGCGCCCGCGCGTTTGCTCTTGCGCGTGTCGGCGTCGAGCGCGGAAAAGGTTTGCAGGTTTCCAATTTTTAACCCGGCAATACGCTCTGCTGGAACTGCAAAATTCAAACTTTGACCTTCGGCGGCTTGCAGAGTGGCAATTCCGACGACTTCGCCGCGCATATTGACGACGGGAGAACCGCTCGATCCGGGTGAAATCGGGGCGGTGATTTGAATGATTTTGCCGTAACCGGCAATCTCGCGCACGGCGGAAACGATTCCGTTTGAAACCGAGCCTTCCAGACCGAACGGATTGCCGATGACGACGATTGATTCGCCTTCCTGCGGCGTGGCTTTTTCGATGTAGAGCGGCGCGGCTTGTTCTGCGGGAACGTCAACTTGCAGCAGCGCTAAATCCGCCTCGCCGTCAATCGCCAGGACGCCTTTTGCCGTAAAAGTTTTACCGCTGCTCAAACGGATTTCGACTTTTTCGGCATTTTCGATGACGTGGCGATTGGTGATGATTTTATCTCTGGAAACAAAAAAACCGCTCCCGCGCGAAAGTTTCTCGCCTTTTCCGCTAAAGGTTTCAATTGCCACCGCCGACGGTTTGATGCGCCGCACAAGCTCCGGCAAATCCGCCTCTTGCGCACGAGTAATTAGGGGCGCGAAACCGAAAACAAACAGCAGCAATAATAATCTTAACTGTCGCATCAATAGAAACGGGCAAAAGGTTGAGCGCGAAGGTAAACGGGAAAACGCGCTTCGAGTGTTTCAACTAATTTTTGCAAATGACGCGCCAAACGGCAAATCCTAACCGCACATCCGATTGTCTTTGGAATAAATTGCCGCTCGACTAAAGTTTGAAACGAATTAAAAAAATGAATGTAAACAATTTAAGAACCGAAGTAGCGTTCGTTGATGGCGCGGCGAATTTTCTTTGGCGGGTGTCCGATATGCCAGCGGCGGCAGAATTTACATTTATAATAAATCAGCCATTCGCCCAATCTTTGTTTTTCCACAAAACAAGCATATTTGGCGTGCGATTCCGAGATGTGACGCACCTTTCCTTCGCACGCATTGGCGCGAATCCGACGCTTGCTCGCCATAAAAACAACGTTCTCTGAAATTTGGGATGTAAATAGAACATTTGTATTCTGACCTAATTTCGCATTTTTGACAATATAAATTTGAAATGCATAAAAATCTAAAAAAATTAACTTAAGCTCGCGGCAAACTCTGCAAGCTCGGAAAAGGTTTTGACGATTAGATTAGCGTCAAACCGTTTGTGCGCGTGTTCATCGGTAAAACCGCGTCCGCCGAGAACAATCGCCGTGTTTGTTTTGCCGATGTCGGCGCGAAAACTGCGAAAGTCGCGGGCGGCGCGGTCAACATCGGGCATAATCGCTGCGGAAATGCAGATTAAATCAGGTTTGTGTTCGATGACTTCTTCGGCGAGCGCGAAAAGCGGGGTATGAGCGCCGAAATTCAGCACTTCCCATCCACTGCTTTCGAGCAAAATTTGGACTAGATGCGCCGGAAGCTCGTGGAAATCGCCTTCAATCGTGCAGCACATCGCCAGTTTTCCGTTCGACTTGGCGACCGGAACGACCGCTTGCAATTTTTGCACCGAGCTTAAAACGGTTCTGGTCGCCAGATGTTCGTGGGCAACAGAAAGCCGTCCTTCAAACCACAGCTCGCCGACGCGCGTCATTGTGGCGCAAATTTCGCGGTCGAAAATTTCTGCGAGCGATCCGCCTTGTAAAAAAGCGTTGATTAAAACGCTCGTCGTTTCTTCTTCGCGCCCGGCGACCAGCGCTTGAAAAAGAGCCGATTCGGATTGAAATTTTCTCGACACACGCGCCGAGACGGTTTTTAAAATTGATTGAGCGCCGCCGGTTTGTTTCAATCCGAGACCTGATTCGCGCTGAAAACGCGCGACTTCTTCGGCTCGAAAACGGCGATGACCGCCGTTTGTGCGTTCGGGGCGCAAAATTCCGGCTTCCGCCCAACGTTTGACGGTCGCATCGCTAACGCCGCAGATGCGCGCCACTTCTTTCGTCGTTAAATTTTTCGCCCCTTGCATTTTTCCCCTGTTCGTAAAACTTTATCAAATTGTTCGGACAACACGCGAAACACTTGTTTGATTTTATTATAAAACGCTCAAATCGAGCAAAATATATTTTTGTGCGCGGAATCAGTTGACATATCATTCCCGACAATTTATTCTGAAAACGCTCAAACCGCTCAAATGAATTTGAATTTGTCCGGTAAGCTTAACTGTAGAACCGCTGATTCAAGCAATTGCGAGCGAAATGGGCAGATAATAGATCGAGCAAGGGGCAGGAAGAAAGCCGTCGCGAACATCAATGTTTTCGGCGGCTTTCTTAATTTTCGATAAAGCCGTTCGTTTTTTTAACTTGGAAAAGATTTTAATAATTGTTCAGCTTTCCGCGCCGATCTCATTGATGAGCATTATCCAACGGCTTTTCTATGTCGCACATATCGCCTGATAACTTGCGCTGTAGCCTCGCTGATGATTATTGATTTTTCTTTGCAGAAATCTTCCGCCTCAACTATTCTGGAGCAAAAGGTTTTCAGGATTTTGCGTATGAAACTCGCCAAACTTCTCGCTGCCGTCGCCGTCGTCGTTTTCGCCGTTGTTCTCGCGTATATGCTCATCGGCTTGATTATAAACGTCGTTTGGTATTTGTTTGTTTTCGCCGTTATCGGGGCGGCGGGTTACGGCGCTTATAAATTATTCGCGGCGAAAAACAATTCAAAACAGCTTGATTCCAAAAATGATTCGATGATTGATGACGACGAATTCGACCGGGCAGATCGTCTTTTGGACGAATACAAAAAGAAATTATCATTAAAGCAATAATTTGCGGGCAAAATTTATGAAAGTTGCACTTGGCGCAGATCACGCCGGATACGAAGAAAAAGAACGGCTCAAGCCTGTTTTAAACGAGCTGGGCATTGAATTTGAAGATTTCGGCGCGGTTTCGACCGATTCGGTTGATTACCCGGATTTTGCGGCGAAAGTCGCGCGCAAAGTTGCCGACGGCGAATTCGATCAAGGACTTCTCGTCTGCGGTTCGGGAACGGGAATGGCAATCGCGGCAAACAAAGTTCACGGAGTTCGCGCGGCGGTCGCCTGGAACGAAGAAACCGCGCGGCTCGCCCGCGAACATAACGACGCCAACGTTTTATCTGTGGGCGCGCGGACGACGCCGGAAAGCGAAATTCCGAAAATCGTCCGCGCCTGGTTTGAAACGAAATTCGCGGGCGGCAGGCACCAGCGCCGCGTTGAGAAAATCCGCGAACTGGAAGGGCAAGAATAAATCGCAAATAACGCGGATTTAACAGATAAAACGCAGATTTGAATTCTTTAAAATATCATCGAGAATCCGTTAAATCTGTGTGATCTGCATTCTAAGCGCATTTCAGTCTAATGCAATACGCACGAAAATTGCGGAAGTCCGCACGATAGCCGAGGGCGCGATTAAACGCCCTTACGCTTGTAAAACGCAAAAAGAATTCATTTTGTTAGATTAGAAATATAAAGAAGGATCTGCAAAAGTTTACACGATCAGCAAAATTTTCTCAAAAATAAATTAGTAAACTTAAATTTCGCTTAAAGCTGCTCAGTTACTTACCACAGTGATTACTGACTTATCCCCCAATTTGGTTTATTCTGTGTCGAAAATGAAACTTTCCGAACTGGCAGAAAAAACCGATTCTCGAATTGAACAAGGCAGCGCGGATTTGGAAATCACGGGCGCCGCTGGATTAGACATCGCACAAGCAGGACAAATCACGTTTCTGGCAAATCCGAAATACACGCCGCAGATAAAATCAACAAACGCAAGCGCGATTTTTTTGCGCGAAACCGAATTAATCGAGCGCGGCGACATTGGGGTTTTGCGCGCAAAAGATCCGTATTTGGCTTACACGCGCGCTTTGAGGCTGTTTCATCCCGAATTGAAACGCAAGACTTCGATTCATTCTTCGGCTGTCGTTGATGAAACGGCGAAAATAGCCTCTGACGTTTTCATCGGTGCAAATTCCGTCGTCGGCGCAAATTGTAGAATCGCCGAAGGAGTTCAGATTTTGCCGAATGTCACCGTTTACGAAAACGTTTCGATTGGCAAAGATTCGGTGATTCATTCAAATGTTTCGATCAGAGAAGATTGCGAAATCGGCGAGCGCGTGATTATTTACAACAACGCCGTGATCGGTTCGGACGGTTTCGGTTACGCGAAGGACGAAAACCGCCAATGGCTGAAAATTCCGCAAACCGGGCGAGTCGTGATTGAAGACGACGTGGAAATCGGTGCCGGGACAACGATTGATTGCGCTTCGGTCGGTGAAACAAGAATCCGGCGCGGAGCGAAAATTGATAATCTCGTCCAAATCGGTCACTCCTGCACAATTGACGAAGACGCGCTCGTTTGCGCGCAAACCGGATTGGCGGGAAGCTCCGTTATCGGCAAGCGTGTGATTTTAGCCGGACAAGTCGGCATCGCCGGACATCTCCGAGTCGGCGACGACGCCGTAATTACTGCGAAATCCGCGACGAGCCACGATGTAGAACCGGGAAAAATCTTGTCCGGCATTCCGGCTTTTGACAACCGCGAATGGCTGCGCTCGATTGCCGCTTTCAGGCGTCTCGGTGAAATCGCCCGTAAAGTGCGTGAGTTGGAAAAACGGTTAAACGAATTTTTAGTTGATAAATATTAAGACAAAAATAAGCCGCCTAACTGAAGTCGGCTTTTCTGTTTCTGTTTTGTTGTTGAGTTAATGTTGTGAGACGGGAAAAACATCCCACGCCCAGCGTCTTACTTGCGCTCCTTGCGCGTCTTTGACCTTCGCTCTGAATCTGAATTTGTTGCCGTGCTCATCGGTGCGGCGCGAGTCGTGATAATTGAGTTCGATAGCCTGTACCGGCGAGGCAGATAAGCTCTGCAATTCATTCGGCTCTGAAATGGCGTTGTGATTGCGGTCTTGCCATAGTCTCAGTTGAGTGAAAATTGCATCTCTTGCGTCAATTTGATTGTCAAGGTTTCCGCCGTTTTCTGCTTTGTCGTAAACGGCAAGCGCGAGAAAACCATTCTTGAGCGTTCCGGCTGGCGGCAGAGGTTGCGGCGTGGCGCAGCCAAATAACTCGGTGCCATCGTCAATCGTTCCGTTATTGTTTCTGTCCAAGACGAGCCAAGCATCATCGGTGTCGGCTGTTGTCCAAGCGGTGCGAATTTGACGATTCGCCGCGTCAGGCTTAAATAAAACTCCGTTTTGAGCATCGGTCATCTGGAATCCATTGCCGTTCATATCAATCAAAACGGGAGTCCAGCAATAGCCTTCGGGCGAGCAATATGTGCCGCCATAATAGTGCAGACAAGCATAACATTCAGGCGGATAACATTGCCGTCCCCACTGAAACCAGCCGGGTCCGTTTTGCTCACATCCATCGCCTTGAGGCGGCGTCGCCGTCGGTTCTGGTGTAGGCGTTGGTGTAGGTGTTGGTGTTGGTGTCGGGGAGGGGCAGCTTGCCAATTCATTAACATATGCTACTGAGCCACAACTTCGAGGGAAACACGCTTCTCTCCTTTTTCTCGTGGAGAGCGTACCGTTTACATCACCACCTACAGAGAGGTCAGATTGCCAACAAACAACAGTGCCGGGGCAGTCAACTTCATAAGTGTTTTGTATTTCACTTCCGCACGGACCCATCTCTCCCTCTTCCGGGTCTTCTGTAATACTACTTAAATCAATTCTTAAGTTTTTTTTTAGACTATCTGCGATAGGTATCAGTTTTCCTGGGTTTCCTTTATCAATCTTGTAAATTCTATCACCCATCCATATAGTTTCGTCGTTAAACCCAACCGTTGTCACATATACTTTAATTTTCTTAATATCCATAGGATAGGAAGATTTCTTCAAAAGCTGTTTTATGTCCACGTAATCGTAATCGGATATTTTAATTTCAACGCTCTCGCCGGGGTTTATAGATTCTGCCAGACCATTATGGAAGCCCCCATATTTATTAGGTAGCGGATTCACTCCGTAAACAAGCGGTATTACAAGATCAGGATCTTCCTTTTTATTTTCAGGTGTCGGAAAAAGAGTACTAACTTTGATATACGTTACAGGTTTATCGGAATCATTACGCACAGTAATTGACAAACCTTTGAACCAATCGTTGTTTGCAGTAAAAGGTGTGTCTGTTTCGATTTCTCCCAAATGTGTTTTAATTGAAGTTATTGTCACTGGAGGAGTAAAATCACCTCCTTTTCGCAGCACTCTTTTAGATTCTTGTAATTTTTCCTCACTCTGACTCTGTAAATAAACGATTGGCGATAACACAAAAGCCAAGACTCCAACAATAGCAAGACCAACTAAAAAGTTACGATGTCTTATAAGAACACAAGTTCTTTTGAATATCTTTTTCATTGAATTTCTCCTTTAAAGCTGTGCCAAACGAAAGGGTTGAAGATAAAAGCAACTCAAAATAAACTTGCGGATTTGAGCAACCATGTGTGTCTGCGAAAGTTAAGAGCCGAGAACCGAGATTGTTGCGACGCAAAGATATTACTCTCATTACAAAACCTTAGTCAACGAAAGTTTGGAGATTTTTGAATTGTTTCCAATAAATTCGATTACTGTTGCGCTCTTTGCCGAAAAGTTTTATATCTTTTCTGACTTACAATGAGTGTCGAAGCTACAAAAATTTTTCCTTCTCAAATCGCCGAAACCGAAACAACCGGCGAGCGGAAACTATGGCTTTTTTCGCCCGCCGTTGATTTGAGCGTTTTTGCGGGCAGCGTTAACATACAGGACTGCAAATTTGACGGCAAGCCGCTAATATTAACACTAATTTGTGCGCCTTGCCGCCAAGCCGAAGTTCTGCCTAAACTTCCGGGGTTACTACAAGTTGTTTGGGCAAAAGAAAATGGAATTGTCGAAAGCCATAAAAAAACAAACAACAGAATTAAGGCAGCGAATTTCGTTCTTAAATGATTACTCATTTTCACCTCCTGCCTGCTCTGCTAATTCGTTTTGTATTAATCTTAAAAACTCCTCTTGGGTTTTTCCCTCATAAGCAGTGAATCGCACATTTTTTCTTTTACCTTCAGATAAGTTTTGCCCGTCCAACGGAAATACCCTTCCATCACGAAGCTCATAGCCGGTTATTATTTCAAAACTTTCGCTATCGCCGTAATATTTAAGAAAAAACAGATATTTTTTATCAGACAACGGCATAAATTCGGTTATTGCGCCACGACGTAAAATTTTCCCTGAAGGCAGTCTTACTGCGCCACCGCGTCGTTGAATCGTTACAGTGCTTTGAGAATGAAGTAAAGAATTTTCTTCTCCCTTCAGCACTTGTTCAATTTCGATTGCGAACTCCGAGTAAACTGCCGTTTTATCGTTAGATAAAAAGGCTTTTCTATCGGTTACAGTACCAATAATTATGGCATTGCTTTGATAAACTGGGAGGGCATCTATCCTTATATCATTTGCAGGTAAATCATAGATTTCAGCAAGACTATTTCCCGTAAAAACAAGTTTGCTCTTGTCGAGATTGCCCCCTTCTGAGTCGTAACGCTTACTCCTCTTCTGTCTAAAAGAATATTCGTGCTCCTGCATTTCCACTGTTGATAAATCCACAACTGGAAGGTCTTTTCTTTCCGTTTGTTTAGTCGATTTTGTAATGGACTGGCTCTCTACTTTATAAGTAGAGAAAATAGCAACTACCATAGTAAAGGCAGCTATTGCGAAAATACCGGCAATAAGAAACTTGATTTTCATTTTATTCTCCTAGATTTAATACCGAGAGAATTTTACTTAATTTCATAACTTTCTCTAGTATTGGGTCTGATGCTTTAACTAAGCGTTTCATCTATCGTTGATCTGCTGTGAACTTTGGCTGTGAATCCTCGTTATGGTTGCAGTTGTTGCAATTACGGCGACAATCAAAGGTAAACATATTTTTATTTTTGTATTCATAGGAAATACTCCTTTGCGGATAGTGAAAAGCTGAAGAAGCGGCTCAAACTAAATTTGCAGATTTGAGCCAATTATGTCTGCGAAACTTGAGAAATGATAATTTTCATTCTCATAAAATCCTACCCATATCTTTATCGTTGCGGAGTTGAGTTTATACCTATATAACTGCCGGGTTTATTTGGATCTTCTTTCATAAATTCTCCAGCCCAAGCAGTTTTATCCTCAAAAACAACCAACCCAATTTCCAGTTCTACTTTCTTTATTGAAGTAATTGACTGTCTTCCATTAATAAATTTAGTGAGTTTTCTGTATTCATTGTTTAAAGAAACTCCTAAATTATCGTTTGGCTTCCAAAGAAGTGGAGTTTTATTTTGATGAATTTTTAAACCGGGACGCTGACCCATAGTTATGCCGTAAGACATCATATAGCCGGTTGCCCTTGTTTCAGGAAAGTTGACATTTAGTTCCATATATATGATTGGCTTTCCTGAATTATTTTCTAATTTGAAAGAAAGATTTTTGAGCCAGTTTTCATCTTCATCTATGCTCTCACCAAATTTAATGGCTTTTTCACTTACTTTAGGCTCCGAAATCTTTATTATTGGTTTGTGCGAGTAAGCAAGTTTTACGACTTTTCCGTTGTCTTGATTTGTTTCCTGTCCAGCCTGAACGTCCAGCGTCCATTCATTGATGCCCAGACCAATCGAATACCCTAAAACGACGGCTCCCGCAAATAAGCAAATGGAACTTAGTAATATTTTATATTTCATAGTTTCTCCTCTCGAAACTGTCTTATGTGGAAGGGTTGTATGGAGAAGCAGCTCAAACATAAACTTAAAGATTTGAGACGCCAGGTTTGTTTGCGAAAGTTAAGAGCCAAGTACCAAGGTTGTTGCGACGCAAAGATATTATGCTCATTACAAATCACTGTCAATAAAAGTTTGAAAAATCTTTGAATTATTCCCAATAAATTTATTTGCGGTTGCGCTCGGCGGGGAAAAGTTTTATATCTTTTCTCGCCTGCAATGAACGTTGAAGCGACAAAAAATTTTACTTCTCAAACCGCTGAAAGCGAAACTGTTGGCGCGCGGACATTATGGCTTTTTTCACCCGCCGCTGATTTGGGCGTTTTTGCGGGCAGCGCGATTTTGTCGCTTCTGCTTTTGGCAATCGGCGCGCAATTTGGAATTTTAAACGACGAATCGCCGGATTGGACTTGGATTTCGGCGGTTTTGCTGGTTGATGTCGCGCACGTTTGGGCGACCGGGTTTCGAGTTTATTTCGATCCGGCGGAATTAAAACGGAGAATTTGGCTTTACTCGCTCGTGCCGCTTTTCGGTTATTTGGCGGGCGTCGCGCTTTATTCGGAAAGCGCAACTCTTTTCTGGCGCGCGCTGGCTTACGTCGCGGTTTTTCATTTCGTGCGTCAGCAATACGGCTGGGTGCGGCTTTATCGAGCGAAATTAAAAGAGCAAAACGATTGGGGAAAATGGATTGATACGGCGGCGATTTATCTGGCGACCGTTTACCCGCTCGTTTATTGGCACGCGAATTTGCCGCGTAATTTTCAATGGTTCGTGCAAAATGATTTCACGGCGCTGCCGCAAATTTTGGAAAAAATCGCTTTTCCGATTTATGTTCTCGCTCTTTCGCTTTACGCGCTAAAATCAATTTATCTGGCTCTTTTCAAAAACTTTTACAATCCAGGTAAAGACATCATAGTTTTGACGACCGCCCTTTGCTGGTATTTGGGAATCGTGCAATTCGATTCGGATTACGCTTTTACGGTGACAAACGTCATTATTCACGGCGTTCCGTATTTTGCGATTGTCTGGTTTTATGCGAAAGCAAAGCGCGAAACGGCGGCGAAATCTTACCGTTTGTTTTCGAGCAACATCGTCTTTTTTCTTTCGATTTTGTGGCTGCTGGCTTACGCCGAAGAAATTTTATGGCACCGTTCGGTCTGGCACGAACGCGAATGGCTTTTCGGCGCGGGCTGG
>DASVQU010000011.1:0-35101 GCA_036388995.1 Pyrinomonadaceae bacterium
TACGATGGAGATGGAAAAGCAGACGTTGCAGTCTTCAGACAAGGAAACTGGTACCGTTTAAACAGCAGCAATGGCGTATTCTTCGGTCAACAGTTTGGGATTGCGGAAGATAAAGCGATTCCTTCTGCTTTTCTACCCTAACTGCTGGAACTGGTAAATAAAAAAGGTTCAGGTAAGGGAATGTCAGTAAATATAATATTCTTGATACCCTTGAAAAAAATCTTAAAATCCAAATTTGAATGACTGCGAGTTGCAGAAAAACCACACGTACATGTAGGAAGATGTCAGAAAAATATATTTTTCTGACATCTTCCTTGCATTATAACGCCCCAAAAAATAGGCTTTTTGATGACTATTTTCAAAGTTTTTTGACGCCTGATTTCTAGAGTTTTGTTCCGTCCAAAAACTCAATTATTTTTCAAAGCAACTTTTAGAAATTGATTTTGCCTGAGAGCTTTTTAGCCGTCCAAAAAAGGTACTTTTCGGGCACCTCTTAAAAATGCCTCGAAACCGCGTTAAAATCAGCGTCCAAAATTCAAAGACATAGTTTTTGGACGGTACATAGTTAGCACATTACCCGAAACAGCGCGCTTTAAATGCTTGACACACTAACGACACACCAAAACGAAAAAGGGCATCTCGAAAGATGCCCTAAAATATTGATTTTATTGATGGAGTCGAGGGGGATCGAACCCCTGACCTCTTGAATGCCATTCAAGCGCTCTCCCAGCTGAGCTACGACCCCGGAAGCAATTACGGATTATAAATTACGAATTACGAATTGGCAACCGCCCCAAATCTCAGCGATGTTTTGTCGGAATTCTTTAGTGTCCAAAGCGCCGCTGAAAATTCATAATTCATAATTCGTAATTGAATTATCTGCCTTTGAATTCGGGTTTGCGTTTTTCGAGAAAAGCGGCGACGCCTTCTTGTTTGTCTTCGGTCGCAAAAACAAGCGCGAATAAATCAATTTCGCGCCGCAAGCCTTCGTCCAAATTCGAGCGCGAAGCGAGTTTTACAGCTTCTTTTGAATAACGCAAAGCAAGCGGCGCTTTTTCGGCGATTTTTTCAGCCAATTCCATTGTTTTGGCTTCGAGTTCTTCTGCCGGATGGACGGCATTGACTAATCCGAATTGAAGTGCGGTTGCGGCGTCAATCATATCGCCGGTTAAAATTAACTGCATCGCTCGCGTTTCTCCTATTAAACGAGTCAAACGCTGAGTTCCTCCGCCGCCGCAGATGATTCCGAGATTGATTTCCGGCTGCGCGAAACGCGATTTTTCCGAGCAGATGCGCAAATCGCAAGCCAGCGCCAATTCATTTCCGCCGCCCAGACAAAAACCGTTAATCATCGCGATCACGGGCTTCGGAAAAACGTCAATAGCGTTAAAAAGCGAGCGAGAGAGCATCGTTTGCCGCTGATCTTCCGGCGTTTTTTCGGCAAATTCCGAGATGTCCGCGCCCGCGATGAAGGATTTTTCGCCGGCGCCTTTAATGACAACAACACGCACTTCGTCGTCTGTTTTCAGCGTCTCCAAAGCCGCGACGCCTTCGCGGTGCGTCTTTTCGTTCAGCGCGTTTAATTTATCAGGGCGATTGATCGTCAAAACAGCGACGCGCCCGCGTTTTTCAAACAATATATTTTCGTAATTTTCAGTCATTTTTACTCCAATTTTGAAAAAGATAAGTTTCACCGAAAGACGCATAGAAAGCAAAGCGCGCAAAAAAACTCGGCGAGTTTTTTAAACTTTGCTTCTCAGGCGTGAAACCTATCTAACCGTATTTAAAATCTCTCCGGCGGCGCGCAAGCCGTGATAAAACGCTTCCTCAAACAACGCGACGCCGCTCAAATCCGAATGCGCGAAATGAATGTTTCGATAAGCTTCGGCGGCTTTTTGCCGCGCTCCGCTCCAGATGAAATTCGGGCGCGGAGAAATCATCGCGTGTCCCCAGCGCATCACGTCAATTCTTTCTGTCAAACTGTGAATGTCGCGATGCGCGCGCTGCAAATCGGACAAAACGACATCGGTACAAGCTTGCCAATCGTAAGCAAAAAGTTTGGCGCGCCCGGTTTTTATTTCGTCTTCGCACATCGGAAAATAATAAGTAAAAACCGCCGCACCGTAATCCATTCCGCGCTGATGCGTCGAATTGACGTAACCGAGCGATGGGCTTTCGTACAAAACATTGTCCCACGAAAGCGGAAAATCTCGTCGAAAACGATTTTCCGGGCGATTTTTCAAAAATAAATTCGCCACCATCCAGGCGTTGTGTTCAAATTCGGCTAAATGCGCGGGCGTGTTCTGGCGAAAATCTCGAATCAGATGTTTCGACAAAAAAACGGGCGCGGCAAAAATCGCTCGTTCAGCGCGAAAACCGCGCGCTTCGTTCGACGCCGCGTCAATAGCGTAAATTTCAACCCCGTTTTCGGTCGCCACAATTTCGGCGACGGCTGTCTTTAATTTGATTTTTTGTTTAGCTTTTTCCTGCAAAAAATTGACAAAACGCCCGTTGCCTTCGGGAAAAGTGATAAACGCGGCGCTTTCTTCGCCAACTTTCGGAACGCGCGAGCAAAAATAAAAAAGTCCAGCCCACGCGCTCGTTTGTTCGAGCCGCAAACCGTAATCGTCCCGACAAGCATAATCGCACCACCACAAGAGTCTCGGCGAAGTAAAATTTTTATTTCTGAGCCAATCGGCAAAAGAAATTTTGTCCAATTCGGTGGCAAACGAATCGGTCGAGCATTCGGCAACCGGAATCGTAAAAGCGCGCTTGTTTTTGGAATCTCGCCACGAAACCCAAAAATCAACTTCTTTTTGAAACGCTGCAAGCTGGCGTAAATCGTCTTCGCTCGCGCCGACTCGCAAATAAAGCCCTTCGTACCAGCGACCTTTGTAAAAAATCCGCTCTTCCGGCTCGCGGCACAAAAACTGTTCGGCGACAACCGGATTGCCGTTTGCGTCCACTCGTTCGAGCAAGTTCATTTCGTTTAAAAGCGAAACCAGCTCGACGTTTTCTTTTGTCGGAACAGGCAAATAATGCGCGCCCCACGGATAATTGCCGATTCGGGATTCGCCGCTGCTCGCTGTGCCGCCCGGTCGCGGTTCAAGCTCAAGCAGCACGAAATCTTCAAAACCATTTTTTAAAAATTTCCAAGCTGCCGCCAGTCCCGCAATACCGCCGCCGATAATGACGACTTTTTTGTTTTCAAATTTATCAGGGGGAATTTCAAATCGAACATTTGAATCGCGCAAACGGTGTCCCAAATCGGCGGATGCGCCGACGATTTCGCCCGAAATATTGGAAATATTATTTTCGGTCCGGCATGCGGCGAGCGCGAAAGGCGCGCCTAAAAATGCTGTCAAAATTTCTCTGCGGGTAAAGCTTTTCACCGAAATTATTCTTCGTCAAGCAAGGTATGGATGCGCTGCCGGATTTCGTCCATCGGTCGCATTCCAACGTGAGTCGCCAAATGCTCACCGCCGCGAAAATAAATGAGCGTCGGCGAGTTGACCAGATTTATTCGCTGCAAAAGCTCGATTGTTGCGTTGTTATCAATATCCACAAAACCGTATTGCACTTTTTCGCCAAATTCCGGTTTAAGTTCAAACAAAGTGCGCTGCATTGTCCGGTCAAACGAGTTCCAGCGAAAACCGAAATGCACGACCACGACGCCGATTCGCTGCGTTAATTTCTCATAATCCTCAACATTTTTTAGTTCGGCGATCATTATTCAAATCTGCGCCATTCGGCTTCGTAATAACGAACGAGAGCTTGATTGTTGAGCCGGTTGATTTCGATTTCTTCATTTGGCAAAGACAAATCAGCCGGAAAAGCGAAAAGCTGGCGCATCGAAGCGTCGTTTAAAAATTTCAACTCGATGTTTTTCGGCGCGGTTTGCGGCTCTTCAAACGGCTGTAATTTGGCGAGCGCGTAGCCCCAAATTCCGAACGACGGAACGCTCGCTTGAAACGGTTTAACTGTAAAACCGGCTGCTTCGAGCGTTTTGATGATGCACCAGAATGAAGTGCGGGCGAAAATCGGCGACGTGCATTGAATCACCAGAGCGGAATCGGGTTTAAGATGCGATTTTAAAAGTTTATAAAATCTGGTCGTGTACAATTTTCCGAGCGCGAAATTGTTCGGATCGGGAAAATCAATAATCGCCACATCGTACGGCTCACCGCGATTTTCATCGAGCCAGACGTAAGCGTCAGCGTTGACGACTGTTACTTTCGGATTTTCAAACGCATTTTGATTAAGCTCGGCGAGCAATTTCAGACGTTTTGAAAGCTCCGTCATATCCGGGTCTAAATCAACCAGCGTGACGGATTCGATTGACTTATATTTTAGAATTTCGCGCAAAGCAAGCCCATCGCCGCCGCCCAAAACGAGAATCCGTTTCGGCTGCTCGCCAAAAGCCTGCATCGCCGGGTGAACGAGCGCTTCATGATAACGATATTCGTCAATCGTGGAAAATTGCAGATTGCCGTTTAAAAAAAGCGAGAAGCCGCCCCGTCCCTGCGTGACGACGATGCGTTGATAATGCGATTGCTTGGCGTAAACGATGTTGTCGGCAAAAAGCCCTTCTTCGGCAAAAGAGGTTACGCTTTCGGCTTTGATAAAACCGATGGCGAGCAAAACAAGAATCGCGACCGCCTGGACACGCAGAAACTGGACGTTTTTCTTGATAATCGGCAAAAGCAGCCAAGTTCCCCAGAGCGCGACGCCGGCGTTCAGCATTCCGAAAACGAGCGAAGTCCGCACGAGTCCGAGACGCGGGACGAAAACCAGCGGAAACAAAATCGCGGCAACAAGCGCGCCGATGTAATCGAGAGCCAAAACGCGCGAAACGAGAGCGTTGAAATCGAGTTTGTCCTTTAAAATCCGCATAAGTAGCGGAATTTCCATTCCGACCAGCGCACCGATCAGGAAAACGATTGCATACAGAATCAGGTAAAAATATTTGGCGTAAGCAAAGGTGAGAAAAAGCAGCGGCGCGCTCAAACCGCCTAAAAGTGCGACGCCAAGCTCGATTTCGATAAATTTTCCGGCTAAATCTTTTTCCAGAAACCCCGACAGCCACGAACCGACGCCCATCGCAAAAAGATAAAGCCCAATAATAATTGAAAATTGCGTAATGGAATCGCCAAGAACATAGCTTGCCAAAGTTCCGGCAAGCAGCTCGTAAATCAAACCGCAAGTGGCGATGATGAGAACGTTGAGGAAAAGAAGCGGCGTTCGATTCATTAAAACAACTTACAAAGATAAACAGGATGCATAAGATAAAATCAAATTATATTATCCTATGCATCCTGTCTGTCCTTGTTTGAATCTATCCGCTGATTGCGGCGGCAATTATAATCGCAATACCGATGATAATTGAGGCGATAACAATACCGACCGCGACGTTTTGATCCTCTTCAATTTCTTTTTTGAGCGAAAACGGCGTGACCATGCTGATAAAGAAAAACGCCAGAGCAAAAATAATTAAACCGAGAATGACGAAAACCAGCGTCGTCACCAAAACGTTTTGCAAATCTTCCCATTTAACAATCAAAGCCAGAGCCGAAGTTGTAAGTTTTAAAAATCCAAGCATCATTTTCCTCCTTTATTTTCCGCTTATTTTCCCCCGCGATAACCGCCGCCGAACCAGATGAACGGCGAGCGCAAAGTCGAACGCGAGCCGCTGTTGAAAAATTCCCAGCCGAACAAGGTCGAAACCGCGTAAATCAGAATTACTCCCAAACCGAATGCCAGATAAAGTTTTTTAAACATAAATTTGTTCGTCGTCCGTTGTTCGTCGTTCGTCGTAGATTGCTTTTTGCAACGAACAACGAACGACGAACAACGAACAAAATTCAATCATCGTCATCCGACGAATCGCTTGAAACCGGCGCGAACATACTTTCGCTCCAGCGGCGCGATTCAAAAGTCCAATTCCAGAGCAAAGCCAGAGTCGGCAAAATCGCCAGCAGCAGAAACGCGCAGCAGAAATTAACGCCGCGAAAAGCGTTTTGTTTGACCACTACGTTCACCGGCTGCGGCTGCTGCCAATTTCCCCAGCTTCCTTCAACGCGCAAAGTATATTTTCCAGCCGGAACGCTCGACAAAATCGCCGAATTAGATGTGCTGCCTTCTGACCACGCGCCGTCGCTGTCCGTGCCGCTGTAAAATTCGACGTTAATCGGAACCGATTCGACTTCGCTGTTTTGCTCGTTTACGAGATCAACGTCAACGTCCATCCACGAATTACTAAGCGGCGCGCTTGCCGTAATTTCGACGTTGCGATTGCCCTTTAATTCAAACGGCTCGCTAAAAGCGATTTGTGCCGCTTGAGCGTTAGCCATCGGCGGCAAATTAAAATTCTGCTCTTTAACCTTTCCGCCGCCAGACGTAAAAGGCAGCAACACTATGCTGACCAAAATCAAAAGTCCGAGCAGAGCGAAACCGTATTTGTACAAATCTTTGTGCTGAAACGGCTGATTCGGCGCGACATTCCACGGCTGCGGCAATGCTTCGACGCCAAATGTTTTTTCGACATCTTTTAGCGGAACATAAGTGCCGAGCGACCAATTGACTTCGCTGCCGCTTTTGCCGAAAGAAACTTCTTTCGAGAGCATAAACGGCGCGTTGACGAAATCGCTCATCTGAGTTTTCTCGCCGGTTTCGATGCGCCAGTAAAACTCGCCGCGAACATGTTCGACAATTCCGATGGCGTGTTGAAAGAGCTTGAAAGATTTGCCTTTCGCCGCGCCTTCGCCGTTATATTGCGCGGTCGCTCCGCGCCCGACTAACCCGGAGTCAACGACATCGCCCGCCGCAACCGGCTCTACAAACGTCCAATGATTGTCGCTCTGCACGAGCCAGCGAAAACCGATTTTCGGATTGTAGAGCAAATATTCCTGCCAGAAATATTTAGTGCCTTCGATATTCACCGAACGAGTCACCGCGCCGATAATCTGCATAGGGTCGCGCCCTGCAAATTGTCCGGTTTTACCGATTTCGAGCAGATACGGCGGCGTTGCCGAGCTAAGGTTTTTGAGCGAATGCAGAAAACGCAAGCTGCCTTTGTTGACATCAAGCAGCGAATCGCAGTTCGGACAAGTCACGCGCTCGGCAGCATCCGGCGCGCGCAGTTCGAGACGACCGCCGCAATTCGGACAGTTCAAACGCGCGGCGGAAACCGTTTTTGCCGCTCGTTCCGCCGGGCGCGCATCGCCCAAACCGATTTCCTGCAAGCTGACTTGTTTGCCGACAAACACAAACGGCGGATTCGTGCCGTAATCAATCGTTCCGAAAGCGCCGCCCGCGCCAGACAAATCGGCGAAATAATTGGTTTCGTTCGGAACGAGCTGATAAGGAATCTCGCCTTCGGCGGCAGCGGCGGTCGCCATTCCCTTTTCGGCGACGACAAAAGCAGTCGAGCCAAGATTTAAAGGAACAGGCGCGCCCACTTGTAAATCAGAATAATTCGGAATCTGCACGCCGGGCTGCGGCTGGTAAAAAGTCATATAAAAGCGCCCTTGCGCTTCCGCCAGCCAGCCGACCCAGCCGTTTGAAAACGTCGCGTACCATTCGTCCCAGACGCCGCCCGCTTCGTGTTTGTACTGCGCGCGACCTGTCAATTCAAAGCCGTTGTTTAAATATTTGCCTCGCAGCCCGATTTTTAAAGGCGATTCGGTTTGAGCGATTTCCGCGACTTTGCCCAAATCTTCAAGCGCGCGGTCGGTTCGTGCGACGACCGAACGGCAAAACGGGCAAATAACGACGATTGTCGAACCGGATTTAAATTCGACCGTCCCGGCGCACGAAGGGCAATTTGCCTGCAAAACGCTCACCGCGAGTCACCTCCGACGGCAGTTTTTGCTTCGGCAACCGCGACGCGATGCCCGCGTTCGATTTTTTGGACTTTTACGCTTTCGGCGTCAAAAAGCGCGCGGAAGTTTGCTTCCCAATTCCATTCCGGGCGGGCGCGGCAGCAATAGAGATTGAAAGTCGCCAGATTCGATTCGGGATAAGTGTGACAGGCGAGATGCGATTCCGTGAGCAGCGCCAAACCTGTGATTCCGTTTCCAGGTAAGGGAAATTGATGCCAGTGAACGTCGCCGATCACTTTTAAATTCAAATCGGAAATAATACGGTCGAAAGTTTGACGCAGCAAATCCAAATCGCGCAACTTTTCCGCGTCGCAGCCGGCAACGTCAATTATCCATTCGGTTCCGACAATCATAATTTGGGCGAGCTTGAACGAGAAATCGAAACGTTCAGATTGGTGCGAGAATAAGCTAAAAACCGCGATTTTGCAATCTAAAAATTAACTATAAAAGCAAAAACACGCCGGAAATCGAGATTTACCGGGCGCGTTTTTTTGTTTGTTTTGTTTTTCTAAGCGTTTGCCAGAGCGCTTTTGAAATTGCGGTAAGTTTCGTCGAAATCACGCCGCTCGCGGCGCAAAATGTGCGGCAGATTCGGCAAATCTCTCGAATGGACGACGAGATTCAGATTTCGCAAAAAGGCTTCGTGCGAGCTTGCTTGCTGCGGTCTGTCGTCTACGTAAACCAGAAAAATGTTGCGGCGAACTGCTGGCATTAAATTATAAAAATGGTTTTGCAGCGCCTGAGCGCCTCTTTGTTCGGGCGCAAAGTTTGCGGCTAAAACGACGTTTCCGATTTTGATTTCGCTCAGTGTTTCCACCGCTTGCGCGGGATTTTCAGCGATGAATGGCTGCCAGCCGTTGTCGCTTAAAAGCTGCGCCGTTTTCTCTCTTTGTTCCGGCGACAGGCAAAGCAAAATGCCTTTTTCCGGCTCGACATCCGAATTCTCAAAATCGCTCGCGCTTTTTTGATTTAACAAACCGGCTAAAAGGCGCATCAGTTCTTCGCTCGCGCCCCCCGTCGGCGATTCGGAATTCTTTAATGCCTGTTGCGGCGGTTTGTACTGCGAAGCCGTCTGCGCGGGCTTATTATGCGCGGCAGATTCCGGCGCGCCGTTTTCCGAAGAATTTTGACTGCCGACGTTGACCGAAACCAGACTTTTGCATTTCGGACAGCGAATCGTAAATTTACCTGACGGAGCTTTTTTCTCGTCTAATTGCAGTGAAGTTGAGCAGCTATCGCAAACTAAAATCATATTTTTAAGGTTTTATTCAATTAAATCTAAAATAGAATTGCCGTTTTGAGCCGGAGCCGCAGTCGCAGCGCTGGCTGCTTCAGGCGCGGGCGGTGAGAACATTGACGGAGATGCGCCGTTTGTTGGCGCATTGTGCTTGCGAACAAATTCGTCGGTTTTGCCCATGCCTTTGATTTGAAGCAGCAAATTGTTTTGATTGGTGGCAAACGACAAACCGTCTTCCATCGTGATTTCACCGTTTTCAATGAGTTCGAGAATTACGGAGTCGAAATCCTGCATTCCGTCCAAACGCCCGTCGCGCATTGCGTCGAGCAAAGTTTTGCCTTGCACTTCGCCTTTTTCGATGTAATCGCGTGTGCGCTGATTAGAGCGCAAAATCTCGACTGCGGCGACCCGACCGCGACCGCCCGCGCGCGGAATCAAGCGTTGCGAAACAATGTACCGGAATGATTGCGCTAGCCGCGTGCGGATAACCTGTTCTTCGTTTTTCGGGAAAATTCCGATAATGCGGTCAACCGTTTTCGAGGCATCAATCGTGTGTAGAGTCGAAAGCACGAGGTGTCCGGTTTCGGCGGCTTCGAGCGCAATTTCGGTCGTTTCCAAATCGCGCATCTCGCCTATTAAAATCACTTTCGGTGCCTGGCGCAGAGCGGCGCGCAAAGCCGAAGGAAAATCTTTGGTGTCGGAGCCGACCTCGCGTTGATTGATCGTCGCTTTTTTGTGCGAATGAAGAAATTCAATCGGGTCTTCAATCGTCACGATGTGCCAGCTTTTCGTTTCGTTAATCCGGTCAATAATCGCCGCCAGCGTTGACGATTTGCCCGAACCGGTCGGACCTGTGAGCAGAACCAAGCCGTTTCTCAAACCCGAAATTTCGGCGAGCTGCGGCGGCAAATTCAGAGATTCAAACGTCGGAATATTCGACGGAATCAGTCGCATCACAATCGAAAAACTGCCGCGCTGTTGAAAAATATTAACGCGAAAACGCGCTTTTCCCGGCAGCGCGTAACTCAAATCCGCTGTGCCTTTGTGCGCAAGCTGCGAGGCGGCTTCCGAGTTTCCTCTAAGCAGCGCCATCGCAATCATTTCGGTTTGAAACGGCGTCAGTTTTCCAACTCCGAGCGGCGTCAAAGCCGTTAATTGTCCGGAAGCCTCCGCTTGCGGCGGCTGCCCGACGGAAAAATTTAAATCGGAAATATGGTCGCCGCTCTGCAGCATTTGCTCGATTAAAGGATTGACATCAAAAAAACTCATTAGAGGTAAAACTCCGAAATGCGGTTAAAATCTGGAAGGAGAATGAACGTTGAGCTTAAACGAGGAAGTTTTCAGCCTTTACCTTTTTAACTTATTCAAAGCTGAAAAGGCAATAGAAAAGAACAAAAAAGCAAAACTAAGTTTAACTCTCAGAGCAGAAAATCTTCAAGCTGTTTAACTTCGTAAGATTTCGGTTCTTCAGTTTTTGGGGAAACCTGTGCAGGGCGCGGCAAATGTTGAATTGAAACGGGCATCATTTCCGGCGCGCAGCAAATTTGAGTTAATCGTTCGCGGTCTTTTTGCATTTGCTCGTCGGTCGCCATCCAAGCCTCTATTTCGCTTAAAACGCGCCGCGCGGCTTCGTCTTTCGGTTGAATCAAACGGTAATAAATCCATTTGCCGTCGCGCCTTGTTTGAACGACTCCCGCGCGCCGCAAATAAGCCAGATGTCTTGAGATTTTCGGCTGCGGTTCCTGCAATGTTTCTGTGAAAAAACAAACGCAGATTTCTTTGTCTCCGATTAGATTTAAAATCCGCAGCCGTGTTTTATCTGCCAAAGCCAGAAAGAAGTTTTCCATTTCCGCAATTTTACTGTTCATAAAATATCCGAGTAATCGCAGATTAAATGCAGACGAGCAGAAGAATCAGTACAATTTTCCGGCGACTGAAAACCGGCTCATTCGGATTTACTCGCCCATCTGCGATTTTTACGATTCTGCAAAGACCTTTTTCACTACCGCAATCTTAGCAGGATAATATCTATTCGTTATCCATTTTACTCAAGCTTAGAAGCTGAATCGTAATTGCAAATCAATGCGACGATTTCCCGCCGTTTGCGCGCCGCCTCCGCCGCCTCTTCCAAAGCCGCCCGCGCTGGAAAGTGATTTACCAAAGAACGGCGAATTGAGATTGCCGACCGGGACACCTTCATTCGTGTTATTAAACAAATTCTGAATATTGGCGGAAACTGTCAGATTGTAACGACTTCTGGTTCCTTCGTCTCCGGCAGCGGCTCCGCCGCCACCTCTGCGTCCGCCACCACCGCCGCGACGACCTCCTCTGCCTCTTCCGCCGCGCCCGCCTTGTGTTCCCTGATTGGCGACCTCGCCGCCGAATCCGAATGTTTTGCTGATTCGCAAATTAGTAGTGAAAAAAGATGGTCCCGTTCCAAAGTTACGCGGAATTATTGATTGTCCCGGTTTCGGGTTGATGTCGAAATCGCCGAAAGGCGTTTGTCTTAAATCAGCTGCTGCTGTTTGCGCATCGGCAACAGCCGGTCTTTCGGTAAAGAGCGTGTCGCCGTTTATATCGCGTCCGAGCGTGATATTAAAAGGTCTTCCCGAATTGATGATGACAAACGGGCTGAGACGAATTCCCCACGGCAAAGCGTTGATCGAACCGAAAAGCGTCAGGCGATGGCGAACGTCTTGCGAAGACCGTCCGTATTCGCCGCTCAAATCGTATTGATTCGCCGGAAATGTGTTCAAACCGTCGGTGTCGCTTTTGGCGCGATTTAAAACGTAGTTTGCGGAAATCGAAAATAAACGACTAAAACGGTTGTTCAGGCTGACGATTAACTGCTGCTGGTTAAAACGCCCGGTTGATTCGTATTGGAAAATGTTTCCGGCTGTGGGAATCGGGCGGATGTTCGTTCCCGGCTGCGGCGCGTTGATGTTTCGCGTACGCAGCACGCTGCGCGTATTCGCATTAACGAAATTTACCGAAAGCGTTGTGCGATACGGCAATTGTCGTTCGATGCTAAACGATGTTTGCAGCGTATAGGGCGTCGAAATATCTCCAGCCATTTGGCGGATGGTTTGCGGAATGGCAAATGCCGTTAACTGCTCGATTGTCGGCACATTCGGGAATAAACCCAAAACGGCTGTGCCGCCCTGACTGTTTGTCGTGACGACGAATTGCTGTTGATTTGTGCCGTTAAACCGCTCGGTTTGCGAGAGCAAAGTGTCGTTAAAGCGGTCGTAAAAAACGCCGAAACCACCGCGAATAACGGTTCTCTGCTGTCGTCCTTGTCCTCCTCCGGCACCAGGCGACCACGCAAACGCGGCTCGCGGCGCAAAATTAAACTTGCTGTTGATGTTGTTTTGCCAATCGTAACGCAAACCGAAAGAAAGCGTTAGATTCGGTCTGACGCGCCAGTCGTCTTGAATAAACGGGCTGAAATCTGTCTGTGTAAAATTGATTTCAGGATTTCCGCCCGAAATGGAAAACTGTGTCGGGCGTGCATTTCCCTGCAAAGCATTACGATATTGTTCAAGCGACGTAAATGTAAATGTTCCGGCAAAATTTTGCTGAGACGAATTTGAAACGTGACCGGAACGCAATCTGGCTCCGGCTTTTAATGAATGATTGCCGAGCGTCCACGAAGTAAAGTTTTGCAATTCGAATCGGTCTTCGTTGTTAAACGACAACCCGACTTGCGCTCCGCCGCCGGTAAAAGCGTCGAGAACGCGAATCGTCGGCGCGAAAGTTCCGCCTTGCTGGTTGCGGCGTTCACGCACATATTGAAACCGGGACTCGTTGATAATGCTTTGATTGATGATCGTGGTGTGAGTTAGTTGAAGAGTGTGCTGGTCGTTTCTCGTATTGTAACCGCGCGAAGACAGATTAAAACCGCCGACGCCTTCGTTTTCGCGGTTTGTCCTTTCAAATGTATAACGCGCAACGATTGTGTTTGTATCGTTAATTTGCCAATCCAGACGCGGGCTGAAAGTCGTTCTGCGTGTCGGCGTCAAAATTGTCTCGTTTAATGAGATGGGATTAAGCAACGGATCAAGAATAATTGCATTGATGTCTCTGTTGTCGTCAACATCGCGACGCTCGAAATCCAGAAAATACGAAGCTTTTCCGGCAATCAGCGGACCCGAAACGTTGCCGCCGAAACGACGCGCTTGATACGGCGCACGGACGGTCGAAAAAGGCGAACGCGAATTTAAACTTTCATCGTTAAAATTGAAAAATGCCTGACCGCGAAATCTATCTGTTCCCGGTTTAGTGAAAACTTCAATGCGCCCGTAGCCTAAACGGTCATATTCCGCCGAAAAAGGATTGCGATTAACGCGAATTTCACGAATTGATTCTTTAGGCGGAAGCCGCCCGCCTGAAAATCCGTCAATATAAATCTGTCCTTCGCCGTCGGCTCCGGCAGTAGGTCCGGCAAGCGCCTGTAGCGCCTCGCTTAAATCATCGGGATCGTCAGGCAGTGATTCCAAATCGGTTCCGCGCAAAACCAGAGCGCTGGTGTTTGATTCCGGTTCCGTTCCAAACGGCTCTTCGGCTTCAATTGTTACTTCTGCAACCGCGCTGCCAACGGTGAGAATAATATCAAACGGGTCGGTTCTGCCCGCAGTTATTTCAAGATTCGCATTCTCATAAGGCGAAAATCCTTCCGCATTAACGCGAATTGTATAACGCCCCGGCGGAAGCGCGGCAAAAACATATTCACCCGCTTCATTTGTCGTTGCGGTTTTCTCGACTCCGCTCGCGTCAACTGCCGTTACCAAAACGCCAACCACGATTCCGCCTAACGGGTCGGTTACCTGCCCGCGCAGTGTGGCTTGAGATTGTTGGGCGAAAACGGTCAATGTGCAGTATGAAAAACAAAGAAATGCCGGAAAGATTTTTCCGGCAGCATTTTTTAAATTTCGTTTCATAGCTCCTCTTGAATTTAAAAAGTAATTGGTAAAATTAAAAGCCTTCGAGACGCTTGTTAATTTCACTTTAATCAGCCGTTCGCTCGGTTCAATCAAAACCCGGTTTTATTAATTAAGGCTCATCATCATCGGAAACATTCCCGCCTCCGATATTACCCGGAAGTCCGGGACTCATATTTCCATTTCTTCCTCCCTGCGAACGCTGCATCAACTGCATCAGCTCCGCATCGCCCGAAATAATATTAACGGCTGTCAGACGCGAAGCATCCGCGCCTTGAGTTCCGGTCACCATCAGCGCATCGCCTTTCTTTAAATCAGCAATTGTAATTGCAGGCTGGGCTTCGAGCATTTGCTGCAAGCCGCCGCGCGGTCTTTGCGCGTCGCTGCTGGCATCTGCGGGACGGCGCTCGCGATTTTCACCGTTTCGTCTTTCGCGCCGTCTTTGTCCTTGATTTTCGGTTTGAGCGCCGGTTGATTCGGCTTGAGCTTGCCGACGTTGCTGCCTTCTTTCTCTTCTTTGCGCCAAATTTTGAGCGACTTCGGCGGGCAGCCTTTTGACAACCGAATTTTTGCCTAAAACAACCGTGAATGTTTGTCCGGTCTGGCTGTTTTTAATAGTGATTTCATTAGCTTTCGCATTGATGTCCGTAATCGTGCCAAACGCTCTGGTGACAGTGCCCGAAACAATTTCTTCGGCAGTTACAGTTTTGCCGTCGGCACTGCGGCTGCCCAGAATTCGAATCTGGTCGCCGATGCGCAAATCCGTAAAAGCTCCCGTTCTTGCGTCCGTCGAACGCAGCGAATCAGGTGCATAGCGCAAAATTTTAGCGTTTCCGGGAGCCTTGACTGTAATTATTTCCGCGCCGCCGCGCGCTTGAACTGTAATCTCTTTTTTCTCTTGATTAAGAGCGGTAATTCGCCCATTGATGCCGCGCGTTTGCCATTCGCTCCGATCCTGGTCTCGCTTGGCGGCTATTGCTTCGCTTGCCATAACAATAACCTGGCGCACTGCTGTTTGAACGTCTGCAACTCCTCCCGGAACCAGAACGCGGTCGCCGACCTTAATATCTGCAAGAGTTATTTTCTCGGCATTGGCAATTGAAGTCTGTCCGGGCGGCAAGCGGCGCACCGCTGTTTTGTCGTTTGTCGAAAAAGTGACAGAGCTTCCCGCGTCAGTTTTGACAATTATTTTCCCGTTAGCCGTGTCAATCGTAGTCACTGTGCCGATTAGATTCTGCTGCTGAGAATTTGCCATTAATGCAGTTACAGGTTGAATCTGTGTGTTGCTTGCATCGTTTGATTTCTCCGCAATTGGATGGTTAAATGCCCGCGCCTCTCCGATTGAAGCTCCCATAATTCCAACTGCAAAAGCGGCAATAGTTACACTCACGCGAAAATATTTCATTGTCATACTCCTTTTCCATTCAATAATAACCAATGGATAATAACAAAGACACGGATTTAATACGGTTAGTTACGATACTATTCGTTTTGGTTATATTGGCGAGAGAAACCAGCTCCACGAAAGTGTAAAGGCGTGCACGGCTTTAACACTGAAAACAAATTGGTCTTAATAGACTGTCACTGAAAAGTTAAATCCAAAATAATCCTAAAAAATAAAAGGCTGGTTAAATCAGATTTAACCAGCCTTTTATTTCAAGTAATTGAACTCTGTTCTAAATATGAATCGTCAGATTGTGAACGCCTTCGGCGGCTTCCATAATGCTTTCGGAAACTGTCGGGTGTGCGTGAATCGTTCTACCTAATTCATCGGCGGTTGTTTCGAGCCGCATTGCGACGCAGGCTTCGGCGAGCAGTTCGGTGGCGTGCGGTCCGATGATGTGGACGCCGAGAACTTCGTCGTATTTCTTTTCCGAAACGACTTTGACGAAACCGTCGGTTTCTCCCAAGATGCGCGCTTTGCCCGAAGCTGAGAACGGGAATTTGCCGACTTTTACATCGTAGCCTTCTTCTTTCGCTTTCTGTTCGGTCAAACCGACGCTGGCGACTTCCGGGTCGCAGTAAGTGCAGTTCGGGACGAGGCGCATATTGATCGGTTCTGCTTGTTGTCCGGCGATTTGCTCGACGACCATAATGCCTTCTTTTGAAGCGAGGTGAGCGAGCCACGGAGTTGCAATCGCGTCGCCGATGGCGAAAACTCCGGGTTCGCCGGTTCTGCAAAATTCGTCAACGACGATTGTGCCGCGTTTATCAACTTCAACTTTGGTATTTTCCAAACCCAAGCCTTCGAGATAAGGCATTCGACCGACCGCGACGAGAAACATTTCGGCTTCCAAAACAACTTGTTTGCCGTTCGATGTTCCGGTGACTTTCACGCCGTCTTTCGTCTTTTCCAGCTTTTCGAGCTTTGTGTTGGTTTGCGATTTGATGCCGCGTTTTTTGAAAACCCGTTCGAGTTCTTTCGAGACTTCTTCGTCTTCAATCGGCAG
This sequence comes from Pyrinomonadaceae bacterium, assembly GCA_036388995.1. Lineage (GTDB taxonomy): Bacteria > Acidobacteriota > Blastocatellia > Pyrinomonadales > Pyrinomonadaceae > JALZCH01. Next base: position 16,508 of record DASVQU010000011.1, read on the forward strand.
CAGTCGCGGCATAAATTCGACAATCGTAGTTTCCGAGCCGAAGCGCGCGTAAACGCTGGCAAATTCGACGCCGACCGCGCCCGCGCCCATTACGATTAAAGATTTCGGGACTTTCTGCAATTCTAAAATGTGGTCGGAATTAACGATTTTGTCGCCGTCGGTTTCAAAACCGGGAAACGGTTTGACGACCGAGCCGGTGGCGATAATGATGTTTTTGGTGTTGATGGTTTCTTTTGTTCCGTCATCTTTCGTGACTTCGATTTTCCCCGCGCCCGTGATTTTGCCAAAGCCGTTATAAACCAGAATTTTATGCTTTTTCATCAAATAAGAAACGCCGTCCGAGTTTTTTTTGACGATGTTTTCTTTGCGTTTCTGCACCGCGCCCCAATCGAATCCGACATCGCCGACGTTGATTCCGAATTCTTTTAAATGCTGTGTTTGCTCGTACAAATGAGCCGACATCAAAAGCTGTTTGGTCGGAATGCAGCCGCGCAAGCCGCAAGTGCCGCCGAGACGCGCGCCTTTTTCTTTTTCGATAATGGCGGCTTTTAACCCTAATTGCGCCGCACGCACCGCCGCCACATAACCGCCCGGTCCAGCGCCGATAATCGTTACATCAAATGTTTCTGCCAATTTTTTAGCTCCTCGTTGATAAAAATATGAAATTAATGTTTGCTCAAAGTTTCACAAAAATTATAAGCCTGTTTCCGGCTTTGAGACAATTTGAGCGAAAAACAAACAGCGCGCGAGCTTTATAAGTCTCACGCGCTGTTTGTTTTTCGGAAAATTTCGGCTCTCTAAACCGCGAGTTGTTTTTCCGCCAACTTTCCCCATTTGCGCTGAAGTCCGCGACGATAATCGGGCGATGTTTGCACGGCTTCGACGCAGCGGCGGAACATTTCCCGCGCTTCTTCATTCAAATTCAAAGCCTTTAAAGTTTGCCCCAAACGAAACAAACCTTCAGGGTCGAACGGGCGGCGCTCGACAAATTTTCCCAGAAATTCGCGCGCTTCCGCGAAAGCTCCGGCGTCAAAATACGTTGCGCCGATTTCGCGCCAGATTTCATTCAGCGCGTGTTTTTCATCCTGTTCGGCGACTATTGAAAAATGCCGCAAAGCCCGCTCCAACTCGCCGCTTTCTCTGGCGATTTTGCCCAGCTCGTAATTGGCTTCGATTTCCTGCGGCTCGATTTCAATCGCTTTTTCAAAATGCCGGACGGCTTCGTCAAACTGCCGACGCTGTTTGTACAAAATCCCGAGCTGGACGTGCGCGTCCGCGTCGCGCGGATTAACCGTCGCGTTTTGCAGAAAACGACGGAAATTGCGGCGCTGGCGGAAAGCATCGCCGAATGCGGAGGCTTCGCCGCGCAAAAGCAGAAAAACAAAAACAAGCAAAAGCGGCGAAAACAGAAACGGCGAAATGAAGCCTAAAACGCGGTTGCCAAAACTGATTGAGAGCCACGAAAGAGAAACGACTGCAATTGCCGATTTATACGAAGCGCCGAAAACAGTCCGCAAAGCGAAAATCATTAAAACTCCGAAATACAAACCGCCGGCGAGCCACAATGCAAGCAGAATGTTCGGATTCGCCGCCTGATTCTTTAAAATTAATCCGGCGACGGCAAACGGCAAATGCGCCGCCGTCCAAGCCGCAAAAACGCAGGTCGAAAAAACTCCGTAATCGCGCCGAAAAACAAGTCCGAAGCTGCCGAGCGGTTCAAATAATGTCAGCAGCAGAATCGTCGCCGGAATGTAGAAAACGGCGAGCGCCAGCAACAGGCTCAAAAAATTGCCCGAATTAAAATTAAAAAGCCACAAACCCAAATTGCCGATTAATGGCAGTTTTTGGCGTTCGCGCAAGGCACGCTGGTAATTTTCATAAGCGGCTTGATATTCGGCGTAATAAGCGTCTTCATCGTTCGGGGAAATAGGCGCAACATTTTGCGGACGGTAAGTTTCAAAATCGAAGGGCGGCGCGCCGTAAATTTCATTCAAACGGTTGTTGACGCCGGTTTGAAAAGCAAATGAAACGATGAGCAAAGCGACGGCGGCGAAAATCCAACTGCCGTTGTCCATCAAACTGCCGAAAGCGCGCGAAGGTTTAACGTAAAGCCGGAAGAAAGATTTCAGATTTTCCCAAATTGTTTCCATTTTCTTGTGAGAAGGCGAGTGCGAGCGACAAATCAAACGTTTCAAAACGCGCTGATGGCGGCGCAAACGCCGTTTTTATTATCGCCAAAAGGGTTTCAGTTCACAAGGAGGAAAAGCACCGCGCAATGAGGTAATTAATAAAAAAGTCTCTGCCGGTAAATAGCCAAATAACGAAATAGAATTCTTTCAAAAAAAATATTCAAGTGATGATAGTTTTTAGTTCATTTCGGTGCGTTAGTTATCGAGAGTAGAAATTGCAAAATAGCAGAGATACAGTTGTATTCAATTGATACCTAACAAGGCGAGGAACTACCATATTGGAATTCAAATTATTCCCTCTTGGTAAAGAGTGACAAATCAATAACTCTTGCTGGGTGGAGATAACTATATCAATGCTATTAATTTAACGAATAGAAAAACCATTGACTTGGAATACAGCGAGGATTACTATAAGGCATGTTTTCGGAACAAAGCTTGTTAATGGTACTAAAGTTATAGCTATAACTGCTTTTTCTTAAAACTTCGTAACACTTTTCAAGTTCAACATAACTATTGTTAATAACAACAGTTATGTTGTCATAAACAAATTGTGCACAACTCCATCCCCAACTTATTCACCCCGGCAACCCAACAAAGGAGGTTCCAGCCATATGAAATTCCCTAAAACTATACCCGTTATTACGATCTTGCTTTTCATTATCGGCATTTTTATCAGCACATACAGCATTAGTATTAACAGTGCCGATTCTCCAAAACAAATAGTGCCGCTATTTGTTCTTCAAACTTCAGAAACAGAAATCTCCAAAGTTTCTTTTGCAAATTCCTTGGCAATCTCTTTATCAAAGAGTGATAGGAATCTTTACGCAATTCGTAAAGACACACAAAATATCGGCGTTGTTGATGAGACGAGGAAAATAGAAAAGAATATTCTATCGTTTCCTCTCGCCACTGCTCTGACTGTTAATTCCTATGGTCGGATTTTCGTTGCTGGCGATTCAAAACTAAATATTATTGATACCAAAGGAGGAAGGAAGGAGTTCCCAATTCCGGCTAGAACAACTTCAATTGCTGCGCTTGATGACAATAAGGTTGTAGTTGCTGCACCAAATTTTGACGGACTTCTTACTATTTTCGACGATTCTGGAAGGGTAGTAAGCAAAATAGGTAATTTAAAGCAACTTGAGAGAAGTGATGCAAAAGAGAATCTTTTTCTTAATTCAGGGAAAGTTGCCGCTACTCAATCAGGCGAAATTTTTTATGTTTCTATGTTCTCCCCAAATCCAGTTATCCAGAAGTTTTCTAAACAAGGACAATTGCTAAAGGAATTTGCCATAGAAGGAGCAAGCCTCGAATTGCAATCCAACCGAGCCAAGGATTTCCTCAGCAAAAGGAACTTTAGTTGTGTAGGCGGTTATTATGTTGTGAGATCATTAGCTGTTGACCCAGTTACAAATCATCTATGGATTGGTATAAATGGTTTAACAGAAAAAGGAACAGTTAGAGCAGAATCCGGCGTGTTATACGAATACACTCTCGAAGGAGAAAAAATCGCCGAATATGCCCTTACTATCGCTTCGACCAAAGGAGAAATTAATGTCATAACTGATATAAAGAATATAGTAGTCAAAGCTCCTTATGTGAACATTTTGACATCAGCCGGGCAAATCTACCAGTTTAATCTAGAACAAAGAATGGCGATAACGCCAAAAGTTCAAGAGGTAAGACGCCAGAACTTGCTTGCTTCATTTATTCCAGCTAAATGGAGACCCTCATTTATGTCTTTTGAAGCAAAAGTGAGTCAAGAAAATCCTTGTCCAGCAGCAATATCATATACTTGTGAGCAACAATGTCCTTCTGGAAGCAGTCCAGTGTCGGGGGACTGTGATGCTGAACTTAGCTCCAGATTAAATGTAGGTGAAAGGATTATCAGCGGCACTTGTAATACGGGAACAGCAGTCGGTGCAAATGGAGGGTGTTCAGGAAGTATTACAGGTTGTACTGAAACCAATGTTAGAGTTACTTATAGTGTAACTTTGGAATGTAATGCCGCACCGACACCGACGCTAACACCGACGCCAGAGCCAACACCTGGCGTCGGCGGAGGGGGCGGGTGTGTTGGCGGTGGCACACCAGTTTCTACGGGTGGTTCGTTTTGTACAACTCCGGGTACGTATTGGGATGATTGCTAGCAATGCTGTGCGGATTTAAGTGGACAATGTTTTTCTCCGATTGTCATAGACATCTCCGGCAATGGTTTCAATCTAACAAATTATATTAATGGGGTCAGGTTTGACCTTGATAACAATGATGATAAAGAACAATTGTCTTGGGCATCGGCAGATTCTGATGATGCCTGGCTGGCTTTGGATAGAGACGGCAATGGCACAATAGACAATGGCGAAGAACTGTTCGGTAACTTTACCCCGCAGCCTCAACCGCCGTTTGGAATACAGAAAAACGGTTTTAATGCGCTTTCTGTTTATGACAAATCAGAAAATGGCGGAAACAATGATGGAATGATTGACGATCAGGACTCAATTTTCACCGGTTTGCGGTTATGGCAAGACGTAAATCACAATGGTATTTCTGAGGAAAGTGAGCTTAAAACATTACCGACCTTGGGCGTAGCTAAACTTGAATTGGATTATCACAAATCAAAACGTACCGATGAACACGGTAACAGATTCAAATATCGCGCAAAGGTTTGGGATGCAAACAATGCAAGGGTTGGACGCTGGGCTTGGGATGTGTTTCTTTTGAAAGGAAACTAGATCAAGCTCTTACTTTAAAAATTCAAAAGCCGCCTTTTATCGGGCGGCTTCTTTTTTGTTGTTAGTTATCGGCGACGAAGTTTATCTCATCAGTTTCACCTGTCAGATTAAGCAATTGTGTCGGCTGAATGAATGAATATTTCTTGCCGGAAACGCTGATTGTATAAGTCTGACCTGCCGGAATGTCAACAAATCTGAAGTAACCGAAAGTTGAAGTCATTGCCAATCTAAAATGTCCCTGCTCATCAACTAATTTAACCAAAGCATTCCTGATTCCTCTGCCATTTGACATTAATACACGACCTGAAACAGTCACTGAAGCGGCTGATGGTGCTATTACTGTTGTTGTTGTAGTTGAGCTGTTGTTTTCGTCATTTACGTCAAATGTGACGGTAGAGACCGTAGCTATATTAGTGTATTGGGTTCCGACAGCGGCTCCGCGGCTAACATTAACCGTCAATGTAAATTGCGCTTCAGCCTGGCTGGCAAAGATTGCCGCTGTACAGGAAACCGTTCCGCCGGCTCCCTCGGCAGGTGTTGTGCAATTGAAAGCCGGTCCGGAATTTTGTATCAATGAAACGAAAGTTGTATCACCTGGAAGGTTATCGGTTAGCGTTGCGTCTATAGAACCGAGTCCGAAATTGTTTACAGTGATTGTATAAGTTAAATTACCTCCCGCCCCAATAAATTCAGGCGCATTTTTCATAACCGCAAGGTCAGCCTGGGCTAAGACCTCAGAGGAGCTTAATAAACAAAAAACCGCAAAGAGTATCGCAAACACTAATCTGCGGCAATATAAAAGCGGTAGAAACTCGGTGACACATATTTTTACCATTAAAATTCTCCTGTTAGTTTGTTTATTTCAATGTAGTATGAAGCAATGCTGCTTATGTTTATGAGAGCGGAGTGTAACAAGTAATAGAGGCTTTGTAAATAAAACTTCGAAATGGAAAAAGAGCCGCCAAATATGCGCGGCTCTTTCTTATTTTTTTCAATCTAGCTAAATCCTTTAGTTAGCGGTAACAAAGTTAAGCTCATTTGTTTCCGCCGAAACTAGCCGATCCTGCGAGCTTCGAGTGAATTTATATTTCCTGGCGGAAACGCTGATCGAATACCTCTGGTTTGCCGGAACATCGGCAAATCGGTAATAACCGAAATCAGAAATAACAGCGGTTTTCTCTATTCCTCGCCAATCAACTAACCGAACCGGCACGTTTCCGATTCCCCGTCCGTCTTTGCCGAGAACTCTTCCTCCGCTCCGGTGTTTGATTAAAGTTTTCCGTTTCCGGCTGTTGCCATTCGGCTGCCTCCATCTCATCCAAAGGAGCTGGAGGCGTCCAATCACCGTTGACTTCTCCAATCAGAATAGCTGTGTAATTCTCGCCGGAAACACTGCTGTTCAAAGCAGGATGCGGATTAGAAACCGGATCAAACTTCCAAGTTCCGACTTGCCCGGTATTGGCACTCGGTCCTCCGGTAGCGATATAACGCAAGATTAGCGTCGCATCAAACGGAGTGATGTCTCCATCGCCGTTTGTGTCGGCAGCAATTATCTGATTTGCGTTCAAGGCATTCGGTCCTTGTCCGTTAGCTGCGATGTGACGAAGAATCATAGTCGCGTCAAACGGAGAAATGCCGTTTATATCATCGCTCTTTGTCGGAGTAACCGGGTAATTTCCTCCATTGGTTAAGCCGTCGAGCTGATAAAAGCCCGACGAATCCGTCGGGTCGGAGACGGAGGTCGTACCGATTGACGATAACAATACGCCCTGAACGAATTTTGACAGATTTGTGCCGTAAGTAACGGTGCCTGAAATGCTATGACCGAGGGCTTGGGTAACGCTGAAGGTTTGTCCGGCAACGGTAATTGTACCGACACGCCCCGCACTTGAATTGGCGGCTACGGAATAATTGATCGTTCCGTTTCCGCTGCCGGGCGATGCAGATGTGACTGTTAACCAACTATCGTTATTAGAAACAGCCGTCCACGGGCAGCCTGTCGGCGCGGTGACTGTAAAGCTTCCTGTCGTAGCGCCCGCTGCAACATTTACTGCGTCCGGCGTCAGCAAATACGAGCATTGAGTCGCAATAAAGTTCGCGATTTTATCGTCCTGTACACTGGTGAAAGTTCTCGAAGGCTCATCAAATACATGATTAGCCAGCGACGGGGTGACCGTGTAAGTTCCGTTAATAAATAACCCTGTAAACTCGTAATAACCGTCGCCGTCGGTTGTCACCATACCGCTTGCCGAACCGGATAATGTGATGTTCACGCCCGCGAGAGCATTCCCGTTTTTAGTAACATTTCCACTGATTACAATTGTTCCGGCAGGCGCAGCCGTCCAAAATCCTCCGGCAAGAGAGTAGTTCCCGTTGCTTGAAACAGTTCCGGCGGCGGATTGTCCTATTGTTCCGGTCACTGAAAAGGCGTTGCCCGAAGAGCTTGTTCCGCCGCCTCCGGCAATAACCGATTGCGTAATCGTGTAATTGCCGTTCGACTGCGCTGCGGCTGCAGACGAGAACAAGCATGTCGCCAAAAGTAAGGATAAAATTAATAGAGCTTTATTTTTCATCTTATTGTCCTTATTCGATTTCGTCCATCTTATTTGCAAACATCAGCGTTTGGATTGTTCGCGCAGAGCAGTTTTTTCATTCCTTCGAGAACGGTTTGCTGCTGTTTGAGCTGAGTTTCGAGGCGCTCGATTTTCGCATCGCGTGTTTTCAGTTCGTCTTTGAGTTCCTCATTCAAGCCTTGAATTGCTGCTAGAGCTATTCCGTCAGGATCAATCGTTGAGATGTGTTTGTCATCTTCGCCGACTTTAAAGGTTTTATAGAAATCTTGCGCCATCGCTCCGATGTGCCTGATTGAGGAGTTTTGTGTTTTGTAGTTCCACGTCGAAATCGGCAGAGCGAGAACACCGCGCAGAATCTCGCGCGAATTAACCGGAGCGAAATTAGCTTTCATATTGCGATCTGAAAGGTTGTTCCATCCACCGCCGCCCGCTGGAAGCGTAACTCCGGCAGTTCCGCCCGAGTTTGACGTGAAGGTTGTCGAGCCGTCGCTCGCCATTGACAGCTTGCTGTTGGAGAGTGTCATCGTCGCAGTCGTGCTGTTGAAGATAAAGCCGGTTGTCAGAGCCGTGTTCGTGTAGAAGAAAGAGCCGTTGACGGCGCGGACGTTAAACGAGTTCGTCACCGTCGGATGAAACTGCGTTTCTATGTCGGGGCTGGTGCTGTTAAACGAGTAAGTGAGAGGCACGGAGCGGTCGGAGAAGACGAACGTGCCGGTGCGCGGCGCCCCGTTGATGGTCGAAGTGGACGCGCCATAGCCGAGCGCGACCGAGTTAGCGCCGGTCGCCGTGTGTCCTTCGCCGAGAGCCACCGTGCCGGTATTAGCCGCGACCGAATTCTTACCCACTACGATTGCGTTGTCGCCCAGCGCGCGCACGTTTTCGCCGAACGCCGTCGAGTAAAGCCCGATGTTTGCGTCGTCCCACTGAGTGCCGTTGATGCTGCCGGCTCGGAGCGCTGCTTTCGCGCCGAACCACATGAAGCGCGTGCCTGAGCCTTCAATTGGGATGCCGCCGCAACAGCCGCTGTTGTAGTCGCTGACGGCGAGAATCGAGCCGTCGTTTTCGACGCGGAAACGCTCCTTGTCGAAGTTTTGAGTGAAGCCGCCTGACCAGTACGTCCCGCTGGCGCTGAGCGAGAGGAGCGAGTCCTGACCGGCTGTGCCAAGATTGCGTGCGCCGATCAGCTTGAGGTTGATGAGATGGTTCGTGCCGCTGGTCGTCTGTTGCGACGAGGGCGCAAACTCAACGTCTCCGTTGACATTTGACGTGTTGATTGCGGAGCTGCCGGCGTTAATGGCGGTAACAATGCTATTACCGGCTGAATTGCTGACACTTGCCGCAGTCGTAGCTGTCGTGGCGCTGTTCGCGGTTGTTGCAGTAGTTGCTGTTGTCGCGTTGCCATTAAGACTCGCAGTAATGGTTCCGGCTGAAAAGTTTCCGTTTGTGTCCCGTTTGACAATAGCACTTGCCGTATTGGCGTTTGTGGCGTTATTAGCTGCTGTCGCGCCGCCGGCTATGTTGCTGGCACTGACGCCGCCAACTGATGAAACCGCCGTCGCTGATTGCGTGCCGGTGACATCTCCCGACAATAATCCCGAAAAGTTTGTGGCATTTGTCGCATTTGCTACGCCGCCGGTGACTTTGCTTCCTGAAACCGAATTGATTTGTGAATCTGCAACGCAACCGACGCAGGCGGAAGACAAAGAATCGGCTGTTGCTGCCGAAAGGGCGCGAGCCGCATAAGGCACCGAGTTGATTTTCTGTCTGGGATTTAAAGTCGTATAACTCAAATCCGAAGGTTTCTTGATGCTGATTTCCAGCCAGCGGTCGGCTCCCGGAAATTGCGAGCCGAAATCAAGGTCAACCGTAAAAAATCCACGGTTGAGCATCACTCCGGTGTGTGTTTGCGTTGTGCCGACTTGATTTCCGCCTGTCAGAGCGTCATACAACGCAAACTGTAAATCATATGTGCCGTTCCCCACGCTTGTGTTGTCGGTCAATTTCCCCTGATAAGTAAAAGCTGTGGTTTGTGCGTTAATTGCAATTGATGAAAAGAAAAAGATGAAAAGCGTCAACATCAATGGACGCGCCAAGGTCAATGATCTCATTTTGTCTCCTGTGGGTTGTTTTGTCTGAAATTTGGCAGAACGGCTCTTAATTGTCTCCTAAAAGGAAGGAGCCCTGACTTTTAGAGGATACAACAACTGCCCGCCAAAAAGAAATGAGCAACCGGATTTTTGTTCTCAGCGAACACGAAAACCGCGATTCGCATAAGCCCCTGCACTGCTCGAAATTCTTTTCCACAAACCAAACAGCTAATGCTGAAATGCTCCAATGCAATTGAAATTGCGCCGGAGCGTTTCATATTTTTCCTCTATTACTTCGGTTAATACGCCGGTTCGTAGAAAAACGTTTTTTTGGTGATACCGTTTTTCGTTCCTTTGCGCGTTATAAGTCGAGGGTAATTTTTGCCCCACTCGAAAAAACGGAGAACGACCGAATGCAAAACCGGTTAATACGTCAATTTATATTTTGTTTCATATTTTTCATCATCATCCTGCAAACGGCGTTCTCCGTTTTTACACCAATGCAGTAAATATTCTCAGAACAACATTTATTTGATTTGAAAACGATTTTATGCTCAAGAAATTCACCTTTATCTGGTTGATTATCGTAACGGTTTTCGCCCTCAATCAAACAAGCCCGGCGCAAGAAATGGAAGAAACGGAACCTGCAACAAGCTCGGCGCTGGCGAACACGACTTTGCCCGCGGGCGCGCTCAGAGTTAAGGAAACGAGCGTTCCGCAGGAAATTAAAGACACGCTGGCAAAGCTCGTCGCAAGCGGCGGCGATAAAATTCGGCAGGGCGATTCGGAAGTCCTGACAATTGCAGACAAAATTTATAAAAAATCAACATCGGTTCAGTTAATGAAAAAAATCGAGGCGGATTTGCAAAAAGCGGGTTGGGTGTATGAAATCGGCGAGAAAAACAACGAGTTCGTCGTGTTCAGCCTGTTTCGCAAAGAGCCGCAAAAACGCGCTCTGCTCGGCTTTTTCGTCCCGACCGACGAAGGCTTGGTCATCGCTCTAACCGAAATGCTGGCGCGTGAAGACGCGATTGCTGAAAATCAAAACAACAATTCGGCTGAGCCTTTGGCAATCGAAACAAAACCAAGTAAACCGAGCGCAAACGGTTCTTCGCCGCGCGAACTCGGCGGCAAATGGGTTTGGGCTAGTACGGGAAGTATGTATCGAAATCCGGTTTCCGGCGTTTCGGTCGCCGGCAGAGCGTCGCGTTTTACCTACCAGTTTTCCGCCGACGGCACGGTCGAATATGTCGGAATAATGCAGACGACGAGCCTGGCAAATTGCCGGATGGAAGTTTTTACGTCCAAAAAAGGAAAAGTTTCGATTAACGGCGGCAAAATGACGATTGCTTTCGCGCCCGCAGCATTTACGCGCGACGATTCGTGCGACCGGGCTGGCAATTATAAAAAGACTCTGCCAGCCGAAACCGAAACTTATAACTGGCAAATCAAAAACGACAACGGTCGGGTTTTGCTCTGTCTGGAAGGCAAAGAAGGAGAAACTTGTTTCGATAAATCAAACTAGCTTTCATTTTAAAATTGAAAAAAGACGAAACCACGCGGTTTCGTCTTTTTTTGTTTTGTCAAAACATTTAATCGGACGATTAAAAACAGATTTTTCGTTGCGGCATTAAAGGATTATAATTAAGTCTTTTGAAATAACTTTATTTTTCAGCAGAGGATTTAAACACAGATGAGAACACGAATTGAAAGCGACACGATGGGCGAGATTGAAGTCGCAAATGATGTTTACTGGGGCGCGCAGACGCAGCGCAGCTTGAAATATTTCAATATCGGTTTCGATGTAATGCCGCGCGAGATGATTCGCGCGCTCGGCATTTTGAAAAAAGCCGCCGCGCTGACAAATCACGATTTGGGCAAGCTGCCGCAGGAAAAGCTCGATTTAATTGTTCAAGCGGCTGACGAAGTGATCGAAGGCAAATTGGACGCGCATTTTCCTTTGCGCGTTTGGCAGACGGGTTCGGGAACGCAGACCAATATGAACGCCAACGAGGTGATTTCAAACCGCGCGATTGAAATTGCCGGCGGTGAAATGGGCAGCAAAAAGCCGGTTCACCCGAACGACGACGTGAACAAATCGCAATCGTCAAACGACACTTTCCCGACCGCGATGTACATCGCCGCCGCCGAACAAATGCATTTGCTCATTCCCGAAGTTCAGCGGCTGCAAGTGGCAATTGAACAAAAGGCAAAAGAATTTGCGGGCGTCGTCAAAATCGGCAGAACGCATTTGCAGGACGCAACGCCTGTAACCGTCGAGCAGGAATTTTCAGGCTGGGCGAATTTGCTCGAACGCGACGCCGAGCGGATGCGAATGGCTTTGAACGGATTGTTTGATCTGGCAATCGGCGGCACAGCGGTCGGAACCGGCTTAAACGCGCATCCCGAATTTGCCGAGCGAGCGGCGGCGCGCATTGCGGAATTAACCGGACTTCCCTTTCGCTCGCACCCAAACAAATTCGCCGCGCTTTCGGCGCACGACGAAATCGTTTTCGCTTCGGGCGCGCTCAAAACTCTCGCCGCGTCTCTGATGAAAATCGCCAACGATATTCGCTGGCTGGCGTCGGGACCGCGCAGCGGTTTGGGCGAATTATCGCTGCCGGAAAACGAACCCGGCTCTTCGATTATGCCCGGCAAAGTAAACCCCACGCAGTCGGAAGCAATAACAATGGTTGCCGCACAGGTTTTCGGCAATGACGCGACAATCGGTTTTGCCGGTTCTCAGGGAAATTTTGAATTAAACGTTTTCAAACCCGTGATGATTCACAATTTCCTGCATTCGGTTCGATTATTGAAAGACGCCTGTCGCGGTTTTGTTGATTATGCGGTTGTCGGAATCGAGTTGAATCGGGAAAAAATCAATCAGCATTTAAACAATTCGCTGATGCTTGTCACGGCTTTGAACGAACATATCGGCTACGACAACGCCGCCAAAATCGCCAAAACCGCGCACAAAACCGGCAAAAATCTGCGCGAAACGGCAATCGAGCTGGGCATTTTAACCGGCGAGCAGTTCGACGAATACGTCAAACCGGAAGAAATGACGCACCCCTGATATGGCGCATTATAAAAAAACTGCTGCATTAATTTTCCTGCTCGGCGCTCTAACGTTCGGGCAGGAAAAATTTGAAGTCAAAACTTTATCAACCAATTACAATTTAAAAGTCGAAACCGAAAATTGCGCTGATTCGCATTGTAATGGCAAAACGCAGTTTTTCTTGTTTTGGAAGAACGCTTCAAAACCGTTTCAAATCTTTAAATTCGATAACACGCTGCTTCTTTTGGATAAAAGCAGACACGTGGAAATAGCTAAAATTAAAGACAAACCTAAAGGCAAACGGAGCAATATATATCTGGAAGATTTTAATTTTGACGGTAACGACGATTTAGCTTTGCCCGACGGAGCTAATGGCGGTTATGCTTCGCAATCTTATAAGATTTATCTTTACTCACCCGGAAAAAAGAAATTTGTTTATAACTCCGATTTCACAAAATTAGTTCAAAGTCCCTATATGGGCATTTTTGTAACCAACAACAAAAAAAAGACGCTCGAAGTTTTTTGGAAAAGCGGTTGCTGCATGCACTATTCGGAAACCTACAAAATTATAAAAAATCGCCCCGAAAAAATTTCGGAAATCGGCGAATTTTATGATTTGCACGGCAACGGTAAAACTCAATTTGAAACCAAAAAGCTGATTAGAGGAAAATGGCGAACATGGATAAAGTCTGTTCCTATCAAACAATCAAAATAGATATTTTAAAAGGGCAAAAAGTTTGACTGACACGTCAAGTTGGAAGAAATGACGCAGCCTTAAAACAGTGAATCGTAAATCGTTAATAATGAATGGGAAACAGGGAGTTTGCGGTTTACCGAGGAGTTGGTTTTCTGCTGAATAAATGTTATTGCCAAATCAAGAGAAGTGATTTATTTTCTGTCCAGATATAAGATTGTTATCGCAAATGATTCCTGATGATACATGAAATCTGAGTGTTATCTGGAATCATTTCGCTCAATCATAAGTTAGGCTTTACTCTCCTACATAGTTATGGTGAAGATGATTATGGAAGATTCAGACATTCTAAAATCAATAGAGGGTGAATTAGCATTTTATAGGGGACGATTGTTTACAGTTTATTCTTATGCACTACTTTTGCAGACACTTCTTATCACAGGCAAAAGCACCATACCCGGCAAATCTCCCTTAATAGCTAATATTGCATACACGATGGTATTTGTGATGGTCGTGATTTTTGCGTTCTTCTTTAACGACTCCTATCGAAGTCGTATCTACAAAATGCGGCTTAGTAGGACTAAATTGATTGAAAAAGCAGGGTATGACCAAAACATTTTTTCCACACCTGCTAACCTTCCCCAAGTTAGCGACCAACCATTGTCATTAAGAAGTCGGCTATTTTCGACAAGTCCCAGCATGCAATTTGTTTACCTTATTGCAGTAATATCTGTCTTAGGAATTGTTTTAACTTGGACAGGTGGCATTATCCCTGTAAAGGATTGAGTTTGCTATGCAGAAATAATCTAGTCGCTCCATTCTGCAAAGCCTAACAAGTCTCTCAACCGGACGCGCGATTAGCGCATACTTCTCATCCTCTACATTGAAGTCGCGGGTTAGCTCTACGTTAGGCGTTTCTTGGTAAAATTCAGCTTGTCACAAAGATAACTCTCGCGGTGTTTTTGTTAATGAAAGTTTTAGTTGAGGAGTAGTGTATGAAATTGCGCGGAAACATTTTTCTGTTCGGTTTTTGTTTTCTCATTCTTTCGAGTTTTACTGCAAAAGCTCAACTCGGCATTGTTGATAAAAACGCCAGGAAAAAACCGGCGCTCGTCATTCTGGGGACTTATCACATGTCGGCTACGACAACCAACGTCGTTAACAACCAGGTTGACGACATAACCTCTCCCGAACGACAAAAGCAGGTCGTTGAACTCGTTGAAAAGCTGAAAAAATTTAAACCGACCAAGATCGCGCTCGAATGCGACATCGAGGACGACGCGAAAGCTCAGGAATTTTATAACCAGTATTTGGCGGGCAGCCGCGGGCTTTCAAAAAACGAAACCAATCAAATCGGTTTCCGTCTGGCGAAGGAGTTGAATCATAAAAAAGTTTATTGTGTTGATTGGGGCATCTTTCCTGAAGATCAGTTGTATTGGTATGAGAAATACGCCGCTAAGGACGCCGAGTTAAATAATTTCCTCAAGGGAGTTTATGAAGAACTAAAAAAGGAGTCGAATGAGGAAACCGAAAAACTAAGAACGCTTTCCGTTACCGACCAGCTTATTTTTCTCAATCAACCGGAGCGATGGGAGAAAAGCCATCAAAGATATTTTGAATTTATACGAATCGGACGCGGGCAGGAGTATGTCGGAGCAAATTATCTTTCGTGGTGGTATGGCAGAAACATGAAAATTCTCGTCAACCTCATCAGAATCACCGATTCGATGGACGACCGAATCCTCGCCGTTTACGGCTCCGGGCACAATAAGCTTCTTAACCAGTTTGCCAAAGAATCAGATTTTTATACGGTTGAAAGTCCGTTGAAGTATTTGAGAAATAAGAAGTAATAAAGCAGAATTTTATATGCTGCTTTTTAGTTGCGCGTGATTGTCAAAAGTAAAGTATTTGAAGAATTGCTCAGGCGCTAAAGCGCTCACAGCTTTCAGCACGGATTTCGTTCCTGCAAAATATCTTCCATCCGTTTCTGCAACATCGGTTTCATCTCCGCATGCGTCAGAATGTAAAATTTTTCGCTGCGAATGGCGTCGAAAACTGTGTCGGCAATTTGAGCCGGAGACATTCCGGTTTCGATAAGCTGCCGCAGCATTTCATCCATTTGTTTGACCGCCGGATGAGTTGATTCGACAGCCGAGTCGTTTTGCATTTCTGCGGGACGATTGCGCTCGGAATCCATAATCCGCGTGTTGACGCCTGCGGGACACAGAACGGAAACTTTGATTTTCGAGCCGATTACAGCCAATTCGCAAGCGAGCGTTTCCGAAAGCGAAACCACACCGTGTTTGGAAACTTTGTAAACTCCGAGCGAGGGACCTGAAGTTAATCCGGCAATCGAAGCCGTGTTGACGATGTGACATTCTTCGTCTTGTTTCTTCATTATCGGAACAAACGTCCGCACGCCGTAAATCACGCCCCAGAGATTGACGCCGAGCACCCATTCCCAATCGGCGAGCGTGCTTTCCCAAACCGTCGTTCCCGCTCCGACTCCGGCGTTATTAAAAAGCAAATGCACCGCGCCGAAAGCATCGAGCGTTTTGCTCGCCAGCGCTTCAATTTCTTCGGATTTGGAAACGTCCGTTCGGACAGCCAAAACATCCGCGCCCGCGTCTTTCAATTCCTGCGCCGTTTGGTCTAAAGCCGTTTCCTCCACATCCGCGAGAACGACTTTCATTCCTTCGAGCGCGCATCGTTCGGTTAATCCGCGCCCGATGCCGCTCGCCGCGCCGGTTATAACTGCAACTTTATTTTGGAAATCTCGCATAACTGACTTCACCGTAAATTTTTCCGATTTTACAAAAATAAATCTAAATTGAGTAAATAAAAAGCGTCGGAGAATTCTCCGACGCTTTTTATGTATATTCGCAAAAAGTTTTAAGGCTTTGCGCTTCGTGTGCGTGTTTCGTTGTCAATGTCAACGTCGCCTTCGAGACGTTCGACTTCGACTTCGGTTCCGCGAACGGTGTCACGAACGGTTTCACTGTGTTCGGTCGTTTCTTTGCCGATGCTGACTTCTTCGACGACGCGGGCTTGCTTACCGACGACCGGAACTTCGGCGCGTTCGGTGATTTCGATCTCTCCTTCACGGAAAGTATTGAAATCAGCTTCGGTCGCCTCACGATTGACCGGAGTGCGTTCGACGCGGACGTTTTCTTCGCGCAGACGCACTGTTTCTTCGACAGGTCTTTCGACAATGCGGCTGCGAATACGCGCGCCGCCGGTTTCAACCGTTTGTTTGCCGACCTTGAGCTGTTCTTCAACAACCGGAATTGAAGTATCCGCGTCGGCTCTCGCCGTCGTATTGGTTGTTGCCGTGTTTGTCTGACCGCGAAATTGCGCCGAGCGCTCGTTAACGTCAATCGCGTTGTATTGATCGAGAAGGCTTGCGGCGGTTTGCGCTTCCTGCGCTGATTGCGCGTGGACGGTCAGAATCGTGCTGCCCCGTCGCGCGACTTCCGAATAATTGTTGTAATCATCATTATCGCTGCCGAACAACGAACCGAAAAAATTGCTGATGTTGTCGCCTGTATCGGCGTTAGTATTAGTGGTGGTAGAAGTATTTGTCGTTGTCGCGGCGTTGTTTTGTGAAATATCAATGCGGTCGCGGCTTATGCCTTGATTGATTAGAGCTTGCGCAGCTTGCTGCGCCTCGCTTACGTTGTCGAACAATCCGATTACTGTTTGTGCCATTCTATCTTTCCCCTTTCTGATTTATGTTTTTTTGCGAGAAAAATTAATTTCCCGGCTTAAGGTTTTCTGCCTGAAACTCTTTTGACGCTGACTTCTTCTTTGCGAAGTCTGATTTTTTGAGTTTCCTGAGTTTGCGTTTGCTGTTTTGTGACGCGCAGTTCCTCGACCAGCACGAGCCGTTTTTCAACAATGACGACTTCGCGCAAGACCGGAATTATCATCACGTTTCCTTCATAGCGAACGGGCGGCGGCGGTTCGGCGATAAACTGATTTATCGGCACGCGCTCGACCTGAACATTTTCCTGAACGAGCGGAATGTTCACCGTTTCGTCCGTTTCGCGTACTTTCTTGGAGATGCGAACCCTGCCCTTTTCGACCACGCCCTTATCAACTGTCAGTTGTTCCTCGATCACCGGAATCATTGCCGGCTGATTTTCGATTTGCTGGCTAATTGATTGAGCTTGATGATCTAGAGATTTATGCCGGTTCATTTGTTTCCCCTTTTTTTTCTGTTTAAACAGAGCCAATTCAGGCTTGTTACAGTCCAATACTCGAATTTGTATTGTGTCGAACCAAACGGCAAATGTCGTACCAAGATTTTTTAAGCTCAAAAAGAAATTCTTAAACCAAGTTATTTATTAACGATGAGAAAATTCAGGGCGATATTAACGGTTGTCAAAATAAACTGCTGGATAGTACTAAACACAAACGTCCGTTGTACTGATTTCAATCTATAGGTTTGCTGTCAACCGCTTCAGCTCTTTCCGCGTCCAAAAGTCAGGCAATTGCGAATATGAATTCTAAAACAGCCAATTATGGAATTGACGGACCCGTTTTCGTCTTTAACACTTTCCTGCTCGGCTGCTTTTTATTTTTCGGCGGTCTGGCAATAACGCTGCGGTTTCATCATTCAACGACTTATAAAATTTTAGCGGCGCTCGCTGTTGGAGCGGGCGCAATTTGTTTTTGGGTCGGCGCGACAATTTTGTGGGGAAGCCTTGTCGGCAAGCTGCATTTGCGCGACAAAGTTTTTGAAAACATTCGACTGCGCGGCGATGAAAAGATTTTAGGAGTCGGCTGCGGTCACGGCTTGCTGCTCGTTGCGGCGGCAAAACAGCTCGACAAAGGCGGAAAAACGTTTGGCGTTGACATTTGGAAATCCGCCGATCAAGCCGGAAACAGCCCGTATGCGACGCGCCGCAATGCCGAAATCGAGGGCGTCGCCGAACGTCTGGAAATCACGACCGCCGATGCGCGCCGTTTGCCTTTTGCCGACGCGGCTTTCGATCTCATCGGTTCGAGCTGGGTTTTACACAACATCATTCGACCGAAAGAGCGCAAAAAAGCTCTTGCAGAAATCGTACGGGTTTTAAAACCCGGCGGCACGGTTTTGATCATTGACGTGTGGCTCGGTTACCAATACGCCGCGTTCTTTCGCCGCGCAGGTCTGGAAAACGTAATAGTCAGCCGACCTTATTTTCTGTTCTTCGCTCCAACTTTTATCGTCCGTGCGACGAAAAAACAGTTATCAGTTAACAGTCAACAGTTATCAG
>DASVQU010000012.1:0-5880 GCA_036388995.1 Pyrinomonadaceae bacterium
GACTCCGGTGTCGCCGAGAAGAAACGCGCGGTTGTCCGGCTGTTCGAGAAGCTGGCGGCGAAGTCCGTAAATCGTGGAGCGCTGTTTGTTCATCACGTCGTCGTATTGGGGAACGTGCTTGCGCGTTTCAAAGTTACGACCTTCGACGTTCTTTTGCGCGGCTTCGATGCGTTTCGTAACGGTTTTCGATTCGATGGCGACGCCTTTTTCCATTCCGAGCCATTCCATCATCGCGCGAACTTTGTCGCCCGCGAAAATCCGCATCAAATCGTCTTCGAGCGAGATGATAAACTGCGACGAACCCGGATCGCCCTGGCGCCCGGCGCGTCCTCGAAGCTGATTGTCAATCCGGCGCGATTCGTGACGTTCCGTACCGATGATGTGCAGACCGCCGAGTGCGACGACTTCTTCGTGTTCGGCTTGGACAACAGGCTTGATTTTTTCTTCTTCAGCTTTAAGCTGTTCCGGTGTTGCTTCATCGGGATTGATTTCCTGATGTTTCAGAGATTCTTTCGCCAAGAATTCGAGGTTTCCGCCGAGAAGAATGTCAGTTCCGCGCCCAGCCATATTGGTCGCAATCGTGACCGCGCCTTTGCGTCCGGCTTGGGCAACGATTTCGGCTTCGCGGTCGTGATATTTGGCGTTCAAGACGTTGTGCTTGATTCCCATTTTGGTTAGTTGGGCTGAAATCCGCTCGGAATTCTCAACCGAAACGGTACCGACCAAAACCGGCTGACCTTTTTCGTGCCGCGACTTAACTTCTTCGGCAATTGCTTCCCATTTTTCGGGCAGCGTGCGGTAAATCAGATCGGACATATCTTTGCGAATCATATTGCGGTGCGTCGGAACCGTAATGACATCAATTTTGTATGTCGCCAGAAACTCGGCTTCTTCGGTTTTCGCCGTTCCCGTCATACCGCTCAATTTCTCGTACATACGGAAATAATTTTGCAGCGTGACCGTCGCCAAAGTCTGGTTTTCGCGCTCGATTTTGACGCCTTCTTTGGCTTCGACAGCCTGGTGCAAGCCGTCCGACCAGCGGCGACCGTTCATCAAACGCCCGGTAAATTCGTCAACGATAACTACTTCGCCTTCTTTGACGATGTAATGATGATCGTTGCGATAAAGCGTGTGCGCTTTCAAAGCCTGCTCGACGCAATGGAGCATCTCGATATTATTCGGGTCGTAAAGATTGCCAACTCCGAGCAGTTTTTCGGCTTTCGAGACGCCTTGCTCGGTTAAAACGGCGGTATGATTTTTCTCGTCAACGAGATAATCGCCCGTCGTTTCTTTGGTTTCTTCGTTTTTCTCGCCTTTGACCAATTTCGGAATAATTTCGTTGGCGAGATAATATTTGTCAGTCGCTTCGTCCGAGGCGCCGGAAATAATCAAAGGCGTTCTGGCTTCATCAATCAAAATCGAATCAACTTCGTCAACAATCGCATAATAATAATCGCGCTGGACGCACGAGGCGATGTCGAATTTCATATTATCGCGCAGATAATCGAAGCCGAACTCGTTGTTCGTTCCATAAGTGATGTCGGAATTGTAGGCTTCTTTGCGCTCGAAATCGTTCAAATCGTTTTGAATGACGCCGACGGTCAAACCCAAAAACTTGTGAATTCTGCCCATCCATTCGGCGTCGCGCGAAGCGAGATAATCGTTGACGGTAACGATGTGGACGCCGCGCCCGGTCAATGCATTTAAATACGCGGGCAAAGTCGAGACGAGCGTTTTACCTTCGCCGGTTTTCATCTCGGCGATTTTGCCTTGATGCAAAACGAGTCCGCCGATAAGCTGCACGTCGAAATGCCGCAAACCGATTGTCCGAACCGATGCTTCGCGGACGACGGCAAATGCTTCAGGCAAAATCTCGTTTAAGATTTCCTGCTCGCGCGCTTTGCGTCTGTCTTTGTCCTCGATTCCTTCGACGGCGCGGGCGACGCGCTCTTTAAACTCGGCGGTTTTCGCCTGTAATTCCTCGTCCGACAACGCTTTGATCGAAGGCTCAAGAGCGTTGATTTGTTGAATGGTCGGCTGAATGCCTTTCAAAAAGCGTTCGTTGCTGCTGCCGAAAATTTTAGTTAAAACTTTATCTACTGCACTCATAAAAAAAATCCTCTGAAAATCTGTGCGTTATTTTTATTAAAAACGCGAAAAATAAAACGCGCCGGCGCACACAGCATTGCTTGAAATGCGACATTATTAAAAATTTGGCTTTACGGGAAGTAAATTAGATGAAAGATGCGCGGCTTTTGTTGAATGGAATTTTTCGCAGAAAAGCCCAAACTCAATTTGCCTTCTCGTCCGCCTTTAAATGCGGATCGAGAGCCGCGCGCGGCAAACGAGTGACGACGAAAATTTGATCTTTGCTGACTGAAATTTCCGTGTTTGAATAAATTAAACGCTCAATCTCCGATTCCGAATTTGCTTTGCGCTCATAAAGGCTTCGCAGATTGTTGGCAAATCCGCCGACTTTAGGTTGATTTTCAATTCCCCAGATTGTGGATGTTCTTAAAACAATTTCATCCTGGGTGATGCGAAAATCAACTCCGTTAACGGAAATTAAGATTAGCCGGTCTGTAAATTCCGCTAAATTGAGATGAAACGAGTTGCGGGCGTGGCTTACTATCTGGGCTTCGTCAAATTTGTCGAGATTTTTAGAATCTGCTAATAAACTAATCGGCGGCGGAAAATCTTCAATAAAGTAACCCCGCGAAAGTCTTGACCTAACTTCGAGATCAGGGTTCGACAAAAGTGATTTTAAAACCGCATCGTTTTCTATACCTTTGAAAAACTGTTCGAAGGCTTCGCCTAAACTGCGACCCGAAGAATCACCGTTTTTGTTGACGTAATTTAAAGATTGAAAATCCTTTTGCGCAACGACAACTCGTTCCGAATTATTGATCGTTTTTGAAGTCTGCGCTAAAATCTGCGGCGGCGCTCCGGCGATCAGCAAGCCGAGATAGACCGAGAGCGCGGCGACAAAAAGCGTTCGATTGTGGAGTTTGTTGGTCATTCCCGGTCTTAAATCAATTACGAATTTCAAATTACGAATTACGAATGTCGGAATTTGTTTTTTTCAAATAATTCTAGTCAATAATTCGTAATTTGAAATTCGTAATTTACTGTTTTGTCGTGTCCTGCTGTCCTTTGACAGCCGCCGCCAATTGGTCTTGAATCAGCTTTTGCGCGTCCTGACGCGGCATCAGGCTTTTGAAAACAATCAGCTTGCCGTCGCTCTCTGCGCGGACGTTTTGCAAAATCTGACCTTCGACTTTATCTTTGCGCTGCATTTTGTTCAGCGCAATCAGCGCATTAACCCCGCTTTGAATTCTATACGCAACTTCGGCATTAGCCAACTCGAAAGTGATATTGACCGCTAAATTTGTCTGGTCGTTGTTCAAATCGAATTTAATTTTATGCTTTTGGCTCGGACTGTCTTTAAGCGCAACATCGCTCAAAGTTTTCAAAATGCCGCTCGCGTTTAAAACCTGAATTAATTCTTTCGTCAGCTCGACCAATTGCTGATCGCCGTCCTTTTTCGTCACATTCGGCGCGATTAGCTTGCCGCCTTTTTCCAGCTCGCCTTCGACCGTCATGGCAAACGGCTGATTTAGATCAATCTTCTTTTGCTGTTGCAATTGGTCAACTTTGACCCCGAAATCAATCAAAGGTTTTTTGTTAATTTCGTCCTCGCTCAACAAAGTTTGCGGGTCTTTGTTCGGCGTCGTTTTCGCTTGCGCATTGGCGTCGGGCTTTTTCGGCACGGCGTTTTCGTCAACTTCAGCCGTTAAAGATTCCATTTTCGCGCCCGGAATCGGCGTCGGCGCGGGCGGCAAATTTCCGCGCTTACGATTTCTGTTGCGGGCAGCCGGCGGCGAATTCACTACCGAAGGAAAACCGGAAACCGAAGCTGTCGGAGTCGGAAAAGGAGTTGGAAACGGAGTCGGCGCAGGCACAGCCGGATCAAAAATCGGCGGAGCAGTTGTCAAACCGCTCAGCGACGGATCTCCGTTGACAGCCATAATCGTCGGATCCATCGGGTTTTCGACATACTCGCCCGTGTTGAAATAACCTTCGGGATAACGAAAACGATTCGGGTCGGCGAGATTGATCATAGTCACATCGCCGATTTCTTCAAGCGTGTAATCTTTATTTGCCGTTTTTAAATCGGAGTTGGAAAACAGCATCGCGACATAAAAAGCATCGCGCACCACCGGAACGTAAATCGCCGATAAGAGAAAAACAAGATGCAATACGAGCGAGCCGCCCAAAAATTTTAAAATAATTGCCAGCCACTTGCTGTTATCTAATTCGTAATTGGCAAAAAGCTGTTGTTCGGTCATAAAAATGAATATAAATACTAATGCTTGAATCGCCGCTCTTTAGACGCACAGTCGCGCCCGCAAGTTGCGACTCAAATTACACAGGATAACACTTTTTAGCTGAAAATCGAGAATTATTAATTCCCAATTCTCCTTTCTCAGTTATCATAGATCGTATGCCACGTTACAGCCGCGACAAACGACATTCGGAGCAAAAAGGGAAAACAAAAGACGTTTCGCGTTTTCGCAACCGTCAAACTGAACGAGCCGCCAAGCCGAAACTTGCGGCAAACAGCTCGCAAAATTATCAAAGTTCAGGTTCGCAAACGGTTTCAAACGCCCGCGCTGTCGAACGGCTTCTCGCCGGAATCGGCACGCCCGACCGAAAACCGTTTGTGCCCGACCCGTTCCAGCTCGAAGCTCTCGCGGCAATCGAAACCGAAGACGTTTTGGTCACCGCTCCTACGGGGAGCGGAAAAACCTGGATTGCGCGCGAAGAAATTCGCCGCCTTCTCGAAGACGGAAAAAGAACCTGGTACACGACTCCGCTCAAAGCACTCACAAATTCAAAATACGAAGAATTTACTCAAGAGTTCGGCGCGGATTCGGTCGGAATTTTAACCGGAGACCGCAAAGAAAATGCGGAAGCGCCGTTGATTGTCGGGACAACCGAAATTTACCGCAATCAATTGTTTGACGCTCTGCGTCGCGGCGAAACGGTTCGCACGGATTTGGTAATTCTGGACGAAGCGCATTATCTGGCGGACGAAGAACGCGGTCACGTTTGGGAAGAAGCAATTATTTTATCGCCGCCGCGCATCCGCCTGCTGTTGCTTTCGGCGACAATCGGCAACGCCGAAGAATTTGCTTCGTGGATCGAAGAAGTGCGCGGTTCAAAGGTGCGCGTCGTTTCGCGTCCCGGCGCTCGCCCGGTCGAATTGCGCGCGGCTTTTCTCGCGCCCGATTTACAGCTTTACCCGCTTTTCGACGAGCAGGGAAAATTCAACCCGACAATCGAAAGGCTCGTGCAGCCGGGCGAAAATCAATCTCACAACGGGCGGCGCGACCGTTATAATCGTTAGCGATCTTGAATTTTATTTTTTTCCGGTTTTGTTTTCTTCGGGCAAACTATAAATGACCTTGCCCGTTTCATTCAGGAAATTAATTTTAGGCGTTCCGTCCGCCGCCACTGATATTAAAATTCGTTCCTTGCCTTTCGCATCGCTCAGGCTGATGAAAGATGATTTGTCGCGTCCTTTTCCGATTGCCAAACGATTAACCAGAAATTCGCCTTTTTCTCTCATCTCTTTAAACGCCGCTTTTTGAGCCGCTTCATCCGGCAGCTTCCTGACGGCTTCGACTTTCGAGATGCGCTCGGTCGTCGTGATATTTTCATCGTTAAACGACAATCCGGCAAAATAAGCGCCGCTGTTGTTTTCCAGATGTTGAAAGGCGATGGTTTGGTCGCCGCGAAACTTATCAAATGTGAACGAGCTATATTGTCCTTTTCCGGTGTCGCCGCTAAAAGTCAAGCCGCCGACTTCGTCGCCGC
>DASVQU010000013.1:0-23239 GCA_036388995.1 Pyrinomonadaceae bacterium
ATCGGAAAGCGTGCCGCGCCAGCGGTCGCTGATTTTTATTCGTTCAAACGCCGCACGCCGCATTGCCATTGAACCGCCCCAACAAAAATTATTTGCGGTGTTTTCGCCGAGAGCCGACGCAATCGAAGCGTTCCAAACCGACTGCATTTCCGAGCCGAAATTTCGGTTTTTTGAAATAAACCAGCGATAACCGGTCGTCGCGCCGATTTGTTTGTCGGCGAGCGGCGCAACCAGATTTCGCAGCCAGTTTCTCCCGACGCGCGCGTCCGAATCAACAAAAACGAAAATCTCGCTTTTATCCGCCGCATCCCGAACCGCGTGCCTCAGATTATGAACTTTTTGCCCGGTGTCGGTTGCTCGTCCGGCGACGACGAGCTTTGAAACCGCCTCGGTCGCCACGCCTTTCCACGCTTTTTCAATTACCGGAACCGCCGGGTCTTCGGCGGCGTCAACGACGAAAACGATTTCGTAAGCCGGATAATCCTGCCGGTAAAGCGCTCGCAGGTTGTCCTTCAAATTTTCATCCAACCCGCGACAAGGCACGATGACGCTCGCAAACGGCGTGAAATCGGATTTGGGTTTTGCCAATTCTCTTTTAAAATAATCGAGATAACGAAAACCGCCGCGCAAGCTCATAATGCTCAGATAAATCACAATTGCGGCAAATAAATAAAGTAAATAAATCACGGTTAAACTTTTACACTCGCGGCGCTTTTATGCAACACAATTTATTTAATTTCTTATCCCGAACTGACGTTAAAATTAGATACCGAAAAGTCAGGGAAAGTATTGATTGCTAAACGATTTGTCGTATATAAGATAAAGGCAAAATGAAAACAGTCGCTTTTATTTGTGTGTTGCCTGTTTCTGCCCTTTGTAATTCAACGGCAAAAACATTAATGGTTCAAGAGTAAATTTGATGAAGCAAAGCCGGGAACCGTTGATTTATTTGCATTTTTATTTTTGTCTCTCTAATTTAATTAACGTCGATTTGTAAAGATTCATCTATTATTGAATCAGTTTCCCGAACTTTCATTCGACTGCTCCGCTTCTATAAATTAAAAGAAAGGCGAAACTGATTTTTCGCCTTTTAAGTTGTTTTCTGTTGTTCGATCATCTCGGCAACTTGTTCGATTAAATCCACCGGCTCAATCGGTTTTTTGATGTGCCGCTGAAAACCGCTTGAGAGAGCTTTTAAACGGTCTTCGTTTTTGGCGTAAGCCGTCAGCGCGATTGCCGGAACGTTTCCGCCTTTTTCGGGCGGCAACCGGCGGATTTTTTGGATCAGGCTATAACCGTCTTCGTCCGGCATTCCAATATCGGAAATCAATAAATCCGGCGGATTTTCCTGAAATTTATCAAAAGCAACGCTCGCCAGATTTGCCGTTCTGACCGTCGCGCCGGTTGATTCGAACAAAAACGCGAGCAGTTCAAGACTGTCCGCATCGTCTTCGACGAGCAGCAGATTGACGCCGACGAGCTTTCGCGGCGCGGCGGTTTTATTCGGCGCATCGAAGCTTTCGGCAGCGACGACATTGTTGATGTTTTCGAGCGATTCGACGCGAGCGTTCATCAGCGGCAAGCTGAACGTAAATGCCGAGCCTTCGCCCTCGCCTGCGCTTTCGGCTTTAACTTCTCCACCGTGCAGCTCGATTAAATGCCGCACAATTGACAACCCCAAACCGAGACCGCCGTGTTTGCGCGTGATCGAAGCGTCCTGCTGGCGGAAATGCTTAAAAAGATGCGGCAAAAATTCCGACGCAATGCCGATTCCGTTGTCCGTCACGGAAATTTCGACCGTACTATCCGTCGCGCTTAAATTAACCAGCACGAAACCGTTGCGCGGCGTAAATTTGATGGCATTGCTCAGCAAATTCCACAAAACCTGCTGAATGCGGCGCGGGTCTGCATAAACCGTGGCGTCGTCAATCTCCGAACGAAGCTCGACCGCGATCTGTTTGATCGAAGCCGTCGGCTTGATTGATTCAACCGCCGTTTCGACGAGCGAGCGAATCTTGACTGGAAACGCTTCGAGCTTGATTTTGCCGTTGATAATGCGCGAAACGTCGAGCAAATCTTCAATCAGACGCGATTGAACGAGCGTGTTACGCTCGATTGTTTCAAGCCCCTGCGCGATTGATTTATCGTCGAGCTTGCCCGAACGAATCAGCCGCGTCCAGCCGAGCATCGAAGTCAGCGGCGTGCGTAATTCGTGCGAAATCACCGACAGAAACTCGTCTTTCATTCGATTGACGATTTCATTTTCCTCCGCAGCCCTTTTTAATTCTTCGAGCGCATTTTGCCGTTCCTGTTCGGCTTTTTTTCGTTTGGTGACGTTCAAATGCGAAACGACCGCGCCGTTTGTGCCGGAGAGCGGCGTTACGTGCAGCAAAAACCAGCGTTGCTCGCCCGATGGACTGTGGCAAGGATATTCGACGGTGAAATAATCTTTTTGTTTGTTTAAAACCTCGCGAATGCCTTCGTCAACGCGCCGGGCAAGCTCGCCGCCGTCCGTGCGGCAAACGTCAAAATAGTTTGCGCCGACATCTATCTTTTTTTTATCGTTTCCGTTGTTATTTACGGCAAATCGTTTCCAGCCGTCATTCGTGGCGATAATTTGACCATTTTCATCAATAATAGCGATATGTTCGAGCATCGAATCAATCACGGCTTGATAAAAATCGCCGCTTTCCGTCGAAACCGGTTTTTCTTCGCTCTGCATTCCCCAAATTTGAGTCAAACGGCGATTTTCGACGACTCCGAAAACGTTTGTGGAAAAATGACGCGCATTTCCCGCAGAGTCGCAGCGAACGCTTTTCACGTTTTCCAACTGATAGCCGGATCGAATGAAATCGCGCAAAAACATTTGCGAGTCGGCAAACAAATCGGCGGGAAAGCTATCGCCGAAAAGACGAATCATTTCAACTGACGATTCGCAGCCAAATGAGCGCGCCAGAGTTTCATTGCATTCGGCAAGAAACCCGAAACGCTCTATTTGCTCGATTTGCTCTTTTTCGCCGAGCGAAGTTGAGACATCGTGTTTAAGTTCGATCCGCCAGATAGGAGTAGGATTTTGAGTGACGAATGCAGAACAGGATTCTTCGCTTTCCGCCCAAAAAACATTTTTCGACGCTTGCTCGCCGCTGCGATTTGAAATATTATTCCGACCTTTAAATTGCCAATTCCTTGAGTGTTCCGTATAAACCGACATAAAATTAAATATAAATCCATCAAATAAATAACAATAAACCAACGAATCTTTTCGCTCGGTCAGCTAAAAAGATTCCCAAAACAAACAATCACCGTGCCACAAGGCAGAGATAAATTTTGTAAGATAATGAAAATAATAATTTAAGCAATTATAAAGTTCGATTTTGTACACAACCGTACCGAAATGTTGCCGACTTTAAGGCAAATTTTTAATAGAAAAGTTAGAAGCTATTCGACGGATTAAATGTGCCGAAAGCATACGCCTCTCTAATCAGGCGCATTTTCAACCCGGAAAAGTCTGTATTGTCTCAATACAAAAAATATTTACGTCGAATTCTAAAAATTTCCTGCCAAATAAAATTCCGTCTTTTAAAAATTGAACAAATAAACCTAAAAACATTCACTGATAGCTAATTGGCATAATGATTGCTCGAAGCACTGCGGCAAATATTATTTGTAATTATTCTTCAAGGATGGGTTCAATAAATGGCAATCAACGCAGTAGCAGCACTTAACCGAACAAGTTCAATTGGGCAAAACAAATGGCAATTACCGGGTGACGGAAAAAGCAATTTGACCAATCGGGCGGGCTTGAAATCGGCTTTCCCCGTTTCACCGTTCATTTCAGCAAAAGAAAAAGCCGAATCGCAGCCGCAGCTCGGAAACGAGCTTTTGCTGAGTCTTCCGGTTGATGTGTCAGTTAAACTGCAACCCGCGATGCAGAAAGTCGTATTCGAGCGCGGACAAACAATTTACGACATCGGCGATACTTTCGATTTCGTTTATTTTCCGATTGATCTGGTCGCTTCACGCCTTTGTTTGATGGAAGACGGCGCTATGATCGAAGTCGGTGTAGTCGGGCGCGAAGGGCTTCTGGGGATTTCTTCGATGATGGGCGCAATAACGGCTAATTGTCTGACGATTGCCGAAACTGGCGGAACCGCAATTCGCGTTAGAACCAAGCTGCTCCGCGATATTTTTCGTCAAAACCAAAAACTGCAAAAGATTTTGCTCAATTATTACAGCGATTTTCTGACGCAGGTTTCGCAACGTGCCGCTTGCCGCTGCCGCCACACCGTCGCGCAGCAGCTTTGCACCTGGCTGCTGCTCGTTCATGACCGCGCCACCGGCAACGATTTGGCTTTGACGCAGGAAACAATCGCCAATCGTTTGGGCGCTCGTCGCGCCAGTGTGACGGTTGCTTTAAACGAATTGGAAAGAAACGGCTGCGTCCAATCACGGCGCGGACACATCATCATTTCCAATCGCAGAGGTCTGGAAAACTGTGCGTGCGAATGTTACGACATTTTACGAAGCGATTTTCATTTTGAATTAAAAGCCGCTCGCGTGCAGTAAAAGCGGCTCAAAACTGTGGGGGCAATGGGGAATCATTTTTTAATAATTCCTCTTGTCCTTTTTCATTCCCCATTTATGCAGACCAAAACCGCACAGATTTCTCCTTTCGGCAATCATTTGATTGACGCTTTGCCGCCGTCTGAAAAAAACAATCTGCTCGCTCACACCAGACCGATTGTTTTGGAAGCGGAACAGCCGCTCTACGAAGTCGAAGATGCCATCGGCTCGATTTATTTTCCGCTCGATGCGGTCGTTTCTTATTGCAGCTTGATGGAAGACGGTTCGAGCGCCGAAGTTTGTTTGACGGGACGCGAAGGAGTAATCGGAATTCAGGCGATTTTCGGCGAACAAATCGCCCGCAACTGCACGACCGTGTTGACCGCCGGTGAAGCTCTCAAAATGGACACGGCTGTAATGCGCGATTTTGCTGCCGCAAATGACGAACTGCGCTTTCTGCTGCTCGGTTTTTACGGCAACTTGATGCGTCAGGTTTCGCAGCGCGCGGTTTGCAACGGGCGACACAGCTTGCAGCAGCGTTTTTGTTTTTGGCTGCTGCTCGTTCACGAGCTTGCCGGAAACGACGAGATTCCGCTCACGCACGAAACGATTGCCAGAAAGCTCGGCGCGCGGCGCGCCGGAGTCACCAACGTTGCCGGAGCAATGCAGGAAAAAGGCGCAATTTCCTACGCCCGCGGAACCGTCTGGGTTCATGACCGCAAGCTGCTCGAAGCAGAAGCGTGCGAATGTTTTCAGGCTTTAAAATTTTAATTGTTCGTAGATCGTTGTTCGTTGTTCGTTGTTTTTCTCTTTCAGTAAGCGTTTGAATTTCAAACGACAACTTTATTTAGCGATTTGCAACGAACAACGATCTACGAACAAATGTTTTTGATGTTGGCAATTAAATCGGCGAAATTTACGGGTTTCCGCTGATATTGATTAAACCCGGAAGCCAGGATGCGCTCGCGGTCTTCGGCTGAAGCGTAAGCTGTCAGAGCAATTGCCGGAATTTGCCGCAGACGTTTGTTTTTTGATTGCCGGATTTTGCCGATAAACTCCATTCCGTTCATTTCCGGCATTCCGATGTCGCTGACTAAAACATCCGGGACTCTTTTTTCGACGATTTTCAGAGCTTCGATTGCCGACGCAGCCGTTTGAACTTGTGCGCCGCGCGAAGAAAGCATTGTTCTCAGCATTTCGAGCGCATCCGTGTCGTCGTCAACGACCAGCAAATTCAAATTTTCCAAATCCTGTTCTTTTTCTTCAACCGCGAATATTTTTTCCGCTTCACCCGACAAAGTGCGGCTGTGCATCGGCAGGCGAATTGTAAAAGTCGCGCCTTTACCCACACCCTCGCTTTCGGCGAAAACTTCGCCGCCGTGCATTTCGACCAGATGTTTGACGATTGCCAAACCTAAGCCCAAACCGCCGTGTTTGCGTTTTGAAGAGCTGTCAGCCTGACGAAAGCGGTCGAAAACAAAAGGCAAGAACTCCGGCTCGATGCCGACTCCCGAATCAATGACTTTTAATTCTGCGCGGGTTTCGTTGCAATCGAGCTTGACGACGATTTTGCCCCCGGACGGAGTAAATTTGATCGCGTTGGTTAGCAAATTGTTGACGACTTGCTGCAAGCGTTCGGCGTCGCCCTGCAAAATACAGGCTTCGGAATCGAATTCGGTTACCAGATCGACGTTTTTGGTTTCGGCGGTCGGCTGCGCGACTTCGGTCACGGATTTGATCAGCGGCAAGAAATCGAACTGTCTGTTTTCGAGCCTGATTTTGCCGGAGATAATTCTGGAAACGTCCAAAATATCTTCAATCAATTTCGTCTGCAAATTGATGTTGCGTTCGATAACTTCGACCGCGCGGCGCGTTTTTTCGGCGTCGAGCTGTCCGGTGCTGAGCATTCGCACCCAGCCGAACATCGAATTGAGCGGCGTTCTCAGCTCGTGAGAGAGAACCGCGAGAAACTCGTCTTTCGAACGATTGGCAATCTCGGCTTCGCGGCGGGCATTCGCCTCGATTTCGAGCAAACGGACGTTTTCAATTGCGACCGCAGCCAGATTTGAAGCCATTTCGAGCGAGACAACGTGGTCTTGATTAAATGCGGCGGTTTCGTAAGCCTGAACTTCCAAAGTGCCGATGATTCTTCCCATCACAACCATTGGAGCGATGAGTGACGAATCGGGGACGATCCCGTTTTCCTCGCCGATGACTATGTGCGGACGATTTGCCATCGTTTGCCGGTAATTGCCGACGACGATTGTTTGTTGCCGGAAGATGGCTTGCGAATTCGGTCCGCCGTCCTGAGTGAGCGGCATCGGCGGCAAGCTGGCAACGTCAAGCTCTGCACCTTCAGCCCAGCCGTAAGCCGCCGTTCGCAAATTTTTATCCGAATCGTAAAACGAAACGAAAAATCCGATGCACGGCATCGAGGCGCGAACGAAATCGCCGATTGCGCGGTAAATCGCGGTCAAATCTCGCGCCGTGCCGAGCGTTTGCGCGAGCGGGACAATGCGTGAGAGCAGCGCCTGATATTCCTCCGCCGCCTGACGCTCGGCTTTTAGCAGAGCTTCGCGGGCGCGTTTTTCTTCCGTGATGTCTTGAACTTCGATTACCGTGCCGACCGGCTCTCCGCTTTTGAAAATAGGGCGTCCCGAACAGCGCACCGGATAAAAATGCCCGTTTTTGTGAACGAAAACGTCTTCGTAACCGACGACCGCCTCGTGCAGAGGAAGCGCTTTGTCGAGCGGGCATTCTTCTTTCGGAAAAGGCGACCCGTCCGGGCGCGTGTGATGAATTTTATAATGCAGAATCTCGCCGATTAAGTCTTCCGGTTTAAAACCTGTGACGCGCTCGGTCGCGTGATTCGCAAATGTGCAAAACCCGTGGGCGTCCATCATCAGCAGACACGATTGAGTATTGTCGGTAATGGTCTGCGTCAGATTGAGCTGAAAGCTCACTTGTTGTTCGATGATTTTACGCTCGTGAATATCAACGACCGAGCCGGTATAACCTAAAAAATCGCCGTTTTCATCAAAACGCGGCTGCGCCGAATCAATCATCCAGCGATATTCGCCGTCTCTGCGCCGCAGCCGATATTCAACGTAAAACTCGCCGCGCCGCTCATTCGAGGTCAAAAACGCTTTTTCGACGCGCTCTTGATCGTCCGGGTGAGCGGCTGAAATCCAGCCGAGACCCAATCCGGTTTCCGGCGTTTGTCCGGTAAACTCGTACCACAATTTGTTTAAATAAGTGCAGCTTCCGTCGGGATCGGTTACCCAAACCATTACAGGCAGGTTATCCGCCATTTTGCGGAAGCGAACTTCGGATTCGCGTAATTTTTCTTCCGTCTGCTTTCTTTCGCTGATGTCGCGGATGATGCTCAGCAGAAAACGCTCGTCGCCAATATCAGCGCCGACCGCGTTGACTTCGACATCAAATGTCGTACCGTCCTTGCGACGATGAACGGTTTCAAACAAAATGCCGTGCAGATTTGCTTTTTCGAGCTGCTGCGGAAGCTCGGTTAAACTTTCCCGCGCGCGCAAATCTGCAATTTTCATTGTCAGCAATTCCGTCTGCGCGTAGCCGTAAGCACGCGCCGCCGCCGCGTTTGCTTCGACGATTTCGCCCGTCGGTCGAACCATCAAAACAATATCGCGCGCCTGAGCGGAAACAAGCCGGTAGCGAGCCAGAACTTTTTCGCTTTCTTTCAATTTGGTCACGTCGCGCTGCGTTCCCCAGGCTCGAAACAGCTTTCCGTTTTCGACGATTCCGATGAGATTGTTGCTGAAATAAACGTCGTGCCCGTCAGCGTCTTTCTCGTGCGACTCAGCTTCAGTCAGACGGTAACCCGATTCAAGAAAAGCGCGAAGATAAGCCTCGTTTGCGGGGTCTTCGGTGACAAACAAATCAGCTAAGCGAGCGCCGATGATTTGGTCGGCGGAATCAAAGCCGTACATTTTTGCCATTGCGTCGTTGCATTCGGCGAGAAAGCCCCGTTCGTAGGCAAGTTTTAGCTGTTCTTCGACCGCGAGATTTGTCGGAATCGGCTCATCCAGCTCAAAACGCCAGATTCCTTCGGAGCTTTGTTCGATAAAAGCGCGATAACGCTCTTCCGCCGCGCGCAGCTTTTCTTCGGCGAGACTTTGTTCGGTAATATCGCGGTTAGCTTCCAGAACGAGCCGTTTGCCGCCGATTGCGGTCAGCATTTGACGGCTTTCAATTGTCAGAACGCGGTTGTCTTTGGTCGTCTGCCTGATTTTCCCGGTCCAATGCCCGGTTTTCTCAAGCGTTTGCCGGTAATCGTCAAAAGAAACGGGAAAATCGCTTTTCAGCAGCGCGCGGCTCGATTTGCCGAGGGCTTCGCCGATTGAATAACCGTAAAGCTGTTCGCAGCCTTGATTCCAATAAACAATTCCGCCATCGAAATCCGAAGCGAAAATAGGCTCGAAAGAGAGCTGAAAAAGCGCCAGTTGCTGATGCAGCTCGTCCTGAGTTTTTTGCTCGGCGTCGGAATCGGCGACCAGTAAAATTGTTTCGGTGATCATAGCTTTACAAACTAAAATTCTCGACTCAAATGCCAGCCTTCATTCGTTCTCAAAATCGCAAACCTGTTTTCCGGCTTTCTTCGATTCGGCTGAAAAACCTCGTTCCGACAAGTATAAAAACGAATTTTACAAATTAACGGCGGCGCTGAAAAACGTTCCGTTTAATGCGAACGGTATTACAAATATACAACAAATCGAAACCCCTGTCGCGCAATGTGAAATTTAGTACATCGTTCGTTTTCGCTGTATTCAAATGCTTCAAAATCGAATTCTCAAGAATTCGGAAATTTCGGTAAATATTGATATTTCAGTGAAACGGGTCTTGGCACAAAACTTGTAATGGTCGGAGTAGAACTGTCCGAAATATGTCAGAAAACCGTACACGTACGGGTAGCCTTTAGCTCGTTCGGAAAGGAAGTGTGAAAAATCGCGCAAAAACCGATTATTACTTTTTTTATTTTTGAGAAAAAAAGTAATTGAAATTTATGGAGAATGAAAACGCAAACAACAAGACGCTGCCTGATTTGATTTGCCTGTCGCATCTGCGCTGGAATTTCGTCTGGCAACGTCCGCAGCATCTTTTAAGCCGCTTTGCCAAAGGGCAAAGAGTGTTTTTTGTCGAAGAGCCGTTTGTTACGGACGACCCGCTGCCGCGTCTCGACATTCAAAAGCACGAAACGGGCGTGACGGTCGTCGTACCGATAGTACCGAAAGAGCGTTGGGAAGCCGGCGAAGGCGAAGCGATTTTGCACGAATTATTCGACACGCTTTTTATTGACCGGAACATCGGCGAATTTTTCTTCTGGTATTACACGCCGATGGCTTTTGAATGGACGAAGCACAAAAACCCGCTCGCCATCATTTACGATTGTATGGACGAGCTTTCGGCTTTTAAAAACGCGCCTGCGAATCTGCTCGACCGCGAAAAACAGATTTTTGAAGTCGCCGATCTGGTGTTCACCGGCGGACAAAGCATTTTTGAAAACAAACGCGATAAACACGACCGCGTTTTCTGTTTTCCGTCGTCAATCGAAACCGAGCATTTCGCCGAAGCCAGAAACATTTCCGAAGAACCGGAAGACCAAAAAGAAATTGCGCATCCGCGACTCGGTTTTATCGGTGTGATTGATGAAAGATTGGATATTGATTTGGTCGGAAAAATCGCCGCCCTGCGCCCTGACTGGCAATTTGTGATGATCGGTCCGGTCGTCAAAATCAGCGAAGACGATTTGCCGCGCGCCGCTAACATTCATTATCTCGGCGGCAAACAATACGCCGATTTGCCGAAATATTTGGCGGGCTGGGATGTTGCCTTGCTGCCGTTTGCTTTAAACGAAAGCACGAAATTCATCAGCCCGACGAAAACGCCCGAATATCTGGCGGCGGGATTGCCGGTTGTTTCCACTCCGATTAAAGACGTGGTGCGACCTTACGGCGAAATGGGATTTGTTCACATCGCAGACACGCCCGAAGGTTTCGTGCAATCGTGCGAAGAAGCGCTGAAAGAAACGCGCGAAGAACGACTGCCAAAGGTTGATGAATTTTTATCGAAAAGCTCGTGGGATAAAACGCAGCGGCAAATGGCTGAACTGATTGAAGAAATCATTGATGCCCGGCGAATGCACGACCGCGCGGCTCATTCTGCGGCAGCAACGGCTAGTCATGACGCGACTGAGCATTTGACTGAAAAAGTAACGCCTTCGCACGGGCGAATTTCGTAAGTTCGTTATCGAACGGAGCTTAGCGTTAAAAAGTGATATAATCTTTTAAATTATAAAAAACGGGGAGAGAAATAAATGTTTGATTATTTAATTGTGGGGGCAGGTTTCGCCGGCAGTGTGTTGGCGGAAAGATTGGCAAATGGCTCAGGAAAAAAGATTTTGATTTGCGACAAACGACCGCACATCGCCGGCAATGCTTACGATCATTATAACGACGCCGGAATTCTGGTTCATAAATACGGTCCGCACATTTTTCATACCAATTCGAGTGAAGTTTTTGAATATCTTTCGCGTTTTACCGACTGGCGTTCTTATCAGCACCGTGTCTTGGCAAATGTTGACGGTCAGCTTGTTCCGATTCCGATTAATTTGGACACAATTAATAAACTTTACGGACTTAATTTAACGAGCTTTGAAGTCGAGCAGTTTTTTGAAAAAGTTAGAGAAAAAGTTGATAACGTCAAAACTTCGGAAGATGTCGTCGTCGGAACAGTCGGACGTGAATTGTATGAAAAGTTTTTCCGCAATTATACACGCAAACAATGGGGTTTAGACCCTTCAGAGCTTGACGCTTCGGTGACTTCGCGCGTGCCGACCAGAACGAATCGCGATGACCGTTATTTCACGGACACTTATCAAGCGATGCCGCTGCACGGTTATACGAGAATGTTCGAGAATATGCTCGATTCGCCGAACATCAAAGTTATGCTCAACTGCGATTACCGCGAAATTGTCAAAGATATTCCGTTTAAAGAAATGGTTTACACCGGACCCGTTGACGAATATTTCGATTATCGCTACGGCAAACTGCCGTATCGCTCGCTGTATTTCAAACACGAAACACACGATGTCGAAAAATATCAGGAAGCGCCGGTCGTCAATTTCCCGAACGAGCATCTTTACACCCGAATTACCGAGTTTAAAGCTCTGACCGGACAGGAACACCGCAAAACGAGCATCGTTTACGAATATCCGCGCGCCGAGGGCGATCCGTATTATCCGGTACCGCGCAAGGAAAACGCTGATCTTTACGCGAAATACAAAGCTCTCGCAGATGCAATGCCCGACGTGCATTTTGTCGGACGATTGGCGACTTACCGTTATTACAATATGGATCAAATCGTCGCACAGTCTTTGACGCAGTACGGCAAAATCATCGGCAAGAAACGCTCGGAAGCGACCATTGTCACAATGGACAAAAAACTCGTCGTGCCTTCAAGCTTGATCGCCGCCAACGGCAAAAACGGGCATACGAACGGCAAAACTGTTTCAACCAGCTAAATTTCGAGCCAGGGAAGCGCGGAGAACACAGAGAAATTAAAAAACTCTGTGTTCTCCGTATTTTTTGTGGCAAAATATTTTTTGTTGTGAAAAGCGATCTGGAAAAAATGAACAAACGCCGCGTGCCGATGGAAGACGGGCGGCGTCACATCATTTTTTACACTTTCGGCGATAATGAGTCAGAAGAATCAAACCGTCCGCCGCTCGACACAGAGACACAGAGAAAACCGGAAAAATCAAAAGAAAAATAATTTACATAATCTCTATGTCACTGTGTCTCTGTGGTTAAAATAAATATAAATGTCCGAGCTGCGTTGGCATCCGTTAATGGGCGAATGGGTTGCGACTGCGACTCATCGCCAAGACCGTACATTTTTCCCGCCGCCCGATTACTGTCCGTTGTGTCCGACCAAACCCGGCGGTTTTCCGACCGAAATTCCCGCGCCGGATTACGATATTGTCGCTTTTGAAAATAAATTTCCTTCGCTCAGCCCAAACCCGCCCGCGCCGGCAATCGAAGGTACGGAGCTTTATCCCGTGAAACCTTCCGAAGGCGTCTGCGAAGTCGTTGTCTACACGCCCGAACATAATTCGACTCTCGCCGAACAGCCCGTCGAGCAAATTTATAAACTGTTTCAAGTCTGGCGCGACCGTTTTGCCGATTTATCCGCCAACGATTTCGTTAAATACGTTTTTATTTTCGAGAACAAAGGCGTAGAAGTCGGCGTCACGCTGCATCATCCGCACGGGCAGATTTACGCTTATCCGTTTGTGCCGCCGCGCGTCTTGCAGGAATTGAAAATGTGCCGCGAGTTTCGGGAGAAAAACGGCAAAAATCTGATCGCGAGCATTTTGGAAGAAGAACGAAAAACGGGAAAGAGAATAGTGACGGAAAACGAAAATTTCACCGCGCTGATTCCTTTTTTCGCCCGCTATCCGTATGAAACTCACATTTATCCGAACCGGCACGCCGAAGCGTTGACGGATTTTTCCAACGACGAGCTGAGAGATTTGGCAATCGTTTTCAAACAGACGATCTCGGCGTTCGATAAATTATTCGACCGCAGCTTTCCATACATAATGGTGATGCACGGGCGACCTTCGGACGGCGAAAATTATGATTTTTTCGATTTTCACATCGAGTTTTATCCGCCGATGCGAACCGCCTCGAAGCTAAAATTTCTGGCTGGAAGCGAAGCCGGAGCCGGGATGTTTATCAACGATACTCTGCCGGAAGAAAAAGCCGCCGAATTGCGTTCTAAAATTGAGAATGTAGAATGGAGAATATAGAAAAATAAATTCCAAGTTCTAAATTCTAAATTCTAATGATTAACCCCGAACAGCTACGCTCGAAATTCCAGGAAACTTACAATCGGGAACCGCGCATTTTTCGCGCGCCGGGCAGAGTCAATCTGATCGGCGAACACGTTGATTACAATGACGGTTTCGTGCTGCCGATGGCGATTGACCGCGAAGCCGTGGTTGCCGCCGCGCCGCGTCGAGATTCGCTGTTTAGAATTTATGCCCTCGATGTTAACGACGCGAAAGAATTCGATTTAAACGATGAGCCGCAGCGACTGCGCGGAACGTGGCTCGATTACATCGAAGGCACGATTCGGCTCTTAAAAGCAAAATTCCCCAAATTGACGACCGGCGCAGACATTTGCTTTTCGTCTTCCGTTCCGATTGGAGCGGGGCTTTCCTCGTCCGCCGCGCTCGAAATTGCCGCCGGTTTCACCGTTTTGACTTTAAACGAAATCGGAGTTAACCGCATTGTGCTGGCGCGCGCGGCGCAGCAAGCCGAACACGAGTTTGTCGGCGCAAAAATCGGAATAATGGATCAACTGACCTCTGCTTTGGGGCGAGCCGGACACGCGCTGCTGATTGATTGCCGCCTGCTCGACTCGAAACCGATTCCGCTGAATTTTAAAGACGTGCAAATCGTCGTTTGCGATTCGGGCGTCAAACACGATCTGGCGACCGGCGAATACAACACGCGCCGCGAGGAATGCGAGCAGGGATTGCAGATTCTGCGAACAAAAATGCCGGGCGTCCGCGCTTTGCGCGATGTTAGCTCGGTTGAGTTTGAAAAATATCGAGCGCTGCTGCCCGAAACAATTCGCAGCCGCTGCCGGCATGTAATCAGCGAAATCAAACGAACAACTCAAGCGGCGGAAATGCTGAAATTCGGCAGAGCGGATTCTTTCGGAAAATTAATGTACGAATCACACGCCAGTTTGCGCGACGATTACGCCGTCAGCTCGCCGGAACTGGATTTTCTAGTCGAAACCGCTCGCAGCCTCAACGGCGTTTTCGGCGCTCGGATGACGGGCGGCGGTTTCGGCGGCTGCACCGTAAATTTAGTCGGCAAAAGCGCGGTCAGCGAGTTTCAGGAAACCGTAAAGCGCGGATACGAAACCAAGTTCGGTTTCGCCCCGAAAATCTACGTCGTCGAAGCAAGCGACGGCGCGAGCGAAATTAAAATTTCAGCGACTCAGCAGGGGAAAATGTAGAAGGTAGATGTGCGGATTTCAATTTCGCAGACACAACAGAAATTAGCTGTTGAACAAGTCAATCTTCAATTCATCATTGAATTTCAGACTTTTCCCTTTTTTAATAAGGCATTTCGCCGGAAGGATTACAAGTTATTTCGATAACTGTGTACTTCTTTTTTAATTCCTGTAACTCTTTCTGCTGCGCGTTCATAATTTCCTGATAGTCGGCGGGCGGATTTCCCCAGCAGCCTTGCAATTGATAAAAACGAATTTCTCTGTCCCTGGCGTCAACTAATTTACCTGATTTGCATCGAGCGTCCAGTTTGTCCAATCGCTGTTTCACGGTTTCGCGCTCGACTTCTCCTTTTAGACCTGATGTTTTGGAAATTACCGAAACCACTTGATCAGGCTTAACGTCTTCCGGCAGACAACCATATTGCAGCCGGCTATTAATTTGCCCGTTTGTTTTCCCGCTCTTACGAGATTTGCTTTGAGCACACATAATTTGGCTGCTCCCGCATATTATTAAGATAACAATCAGTAGATAAGAGTTATTTTTCATTTTATTCAAACCTACTAAAACCGCTCTAGTTTTCAACCAAAAGCTCGTTTTTAACACCCGTGATTCCATTGACGGAATTAGCTTGAACTGCTGCTAAGTTTTTATCCGCTTCCGAATCAACTACGCCTTTTAAAGTGACGCTTCCGTTTCTCACGACGATGTGAATCGGGTTGAGCGAACCGTTTGAATATCGCGCAAGCTCGCCCGCATAAACGGCGCGGAAAAGCTCTTGCCGCAGCCTTTGATCGTCTAGCAGCGCGGGCAAAACTTCAATGTCGTTGCGAACTGCGGCAACGGTTTCGATTTGCTTGACGGCTTGTTCGGCGTCGGATTTTAATTTATCGCTTGTGGACATACCACGCAGCACTACCGAATTGTCCGGCAAAATCTGAAACTCAAGGCTGTCAAAAACGCCGTAAGACGAAAGCATTAAAAGCTCGGCGCGGATTTCTCTGGCGAGACGGTCGCGCGCTCG
The DNA here is from genome assembly GCA_036388995.1 of Pyrinomonadaceae bacterium. Classification (GTDB taxonomy): domain Bacteria; phylum Acidobacteriota; class Blastocatellia; order Pyrinomonadales; family Pyrinomonadaceae; genus JALZCH01. The sequence continues at coordinate 15,648 of DASVQU010000013.1, forward strand.
CACAGCATCGGTTTCTTCGGAAGCGCTTGCTCGGCGCGGCGTTCGCACTACGTAATAAACATCGCTCTCAATTTGCTGATTTGACGCGTCGGTCGCAGTACCGACCGTTCGCACGCGCTGGGTTTCATTGTTTGTTCCGCCGTTTGCGCGCCGGTTTGAAAAGCGATTCAAAGTTTGCGGAAAATCCGTTACCGCGTCAGGCGTCGGAATCGGTGATTCGGCGAGCAAAATTTCTTTCGATGTTTTGCCGTAAAGCGCGCGGTTTTTGTTGTTGTCCGGCGAAAGAACGCCGCCTTTCAGAGCGGCGCCGACAAACGCGCCTTTGGTGCGCGAATACGACAGAATTCCGGCGTCGAGCGTTGCGTTCGTGGTCGCAGAGGCTTTTCTGCCAATCGGACCGGCGGCAACACCCGCTTCGCCGCCGAACTCAAATTTGTCTTCGAGCAGACCTTTCAAACCGCCGTCGTTCATAATCAGCAAAATAACGTCGGTTTTTTCCGCCCCGATTTGGAAACCGACGCTGCCGCCGCCGATTTTAAAAAACGCCGGCGCGCTCCAGCCCGTCGCCGTGCGGCGCGAAATCAAGCCTTCGCCGCCGCTTCCGCCGACGATGAAAGCCGCGCCTAAAACGCCGGGAAAAACAGCGACGGCTTCGGCGCGTTCAAGCAATTCGCGCGGAATTGATTTGTCCGGTTTGTCCATAATATTGCGGAAAACACGCGCGGCTTGGTCGGCGCGTTTTCCGGCATCTCTAATTTCTTTGTCGTCTTTTTTCTGGGCAAAAGCTGTCAGGGAGAAACAGAAAATCAGGCTCAGGGCAATGAACAATTTCAGATTATTTTTCATCAATAATAGACCTCCGAACTTTAATAATAAAAAACGGGACGAAAAACAAGTCTCGTCCCGTTTAAAATTTTCTTTTAAAAACGAATTAGCTGTGTCCGACTTCGAGCGAGCGGGGCTGTTCATTTTGAAGATTTCTGTAATTGGCTTTATCTCCATTTCTCTCCCGATTCGATTTATTGGCGACCAGCGCCGCCAAAGCAGCCGCGCCGCCGATTAAAATCGCGCTCGTCACAAGCGGATTTAATTTCGCTCTTTGATAGAGACTTTCCTCGAAAACGATTCCGTCGTAATTGCCGCGCTCGCGTAAATCGGAATGAGTTTCGTAAAGACTGTCGGGGCGATTGCCCAGATCGGGAGAAGCCTTTTGCTGTGTTGCGGCAGCCGACCATTCCATCGCTTTGTCGGTCAAACGCGGCGCAAGGTTGCCCATCAGCGAAATCATTTTTCCGCCTTCGCCGACCGTGAAATCCCTAATGACGTTTTGCGCGCAGAAAAGAATTGCCTCAGCGACCAATTCCGGCGCGTAAACCGGCGGCGGAACGTTTGGCTCGTTTGGCATTAAATTACGTGCGTGTTCAGTATAAGGCGTGTTGATTGCGCTCGGTTTGATTAAAGTGACAGAAACCGGATAATTTTCGGATTCCAATTCCATTCGCAAAGCGTCGGTAAAACCTTTGACCGCGTGTTTCGAGGCGCAATAAACGCCTTGCACCGGAATCGCCCGGTCGGACAACACGCTGCCGACGTTGATTAAAGCCCCGCCGCGATTTTTTAAATGTTCAGCCGCAATTCGCGAGCCGTTGACAACGCCCCAAAAATTCGTGTCGAAAAGGCGGCGCATATCTTCAAGCTGCGTTTCCAGAATTTCGCCGTAAATCGAAACTCCCGCGTTGTTCACCCACGTATCGAAACCGCCGAATTTTGCGATTGCGGCAACCGCCGCATTTTGTAAAGCATTTTCATCCGCCACGTCGGCGGCAAAATAAATGGCTTCGGTATTTTGGGAATTTAGCTCGTCCGCCAATTGGCGCAAGGCTTCTTCATTTCGGGCGATTAAAACTAATCGAGCGCCCTTTCTCGCCGCCATTCTTGCAGTCGTCAAACCGATTCCGCTCGTTGCGCCCGTGATAACGATTGTTTGTTGGGAAACTTTTTTTAATTTCATAGCTTTAAAAATGAGAAAGCGGCAGAAGATTGAAAACTTTGTGAAGCAAAACCGCGTTCGCCAATTTTCAATTTTCTGCCGCCTGATTACCAGTCGCTTTATTTGTTTTTGCTAACTACTGTCGAATGTGTTTCAACCTCCGCCGGATTTTGCGTTTTATCGCTCAAATGTCCGGCGGCGAATAAAATTGTGAAGACACCTGCCAGTAATAACATCACAACGACCGCCAACACCCCGCGCGTTTCCTGCGCTTGTGCCTCCTGTGTTGTTCGCGTCATGGATGTCCACCTCCCTTAAAATCAATCAAAAATCAAGCTAACGGCTCGGTGCGGGAGCGTCAATTTTAACGTCAACCTTGGTTGGTCCCGCACTTCGATTACCGAATGCGCCGCCAAAATACAATGCTCCGACAACTATCAAAACAATCAAAAGCGTCACGACAGCCCACATTGCGCTGCCTGCTCCGCTTCCGCCATCCCCGTCCGCCATAATTTTTAATCTCCTTTTATTAAAATTTACGTTCGCCATATTATGGGCAAAGAATATGCCAAAGCGCCGGAATGCAATAAACATCGGCGCTTTGGCAAGATATTATTTTTTAATATGCGATTTTAGCTGCTTTGGAAACAGCTTTGCGAGCGAATTCAGTACAAGCGGCGGCTTTAATTCGTACAAATTCTTACATTTAAGATAGAGCTAAGTTTGGGCGCTGAAATAAAATTGAATCTTGCCAATCAGGAAATACCCTTTTAGCGAGACAAGGGATTTTTCATAGAACGAAATAAAACGTTTATCGCAAACCTTTTAGCAAAACCGCGTCGTGAAGCCAACCGCCCTGGGTAACTGCGAAGGTTTTACCGTCCGGTGATACTGCCAGACCGTAGCCTGCGGTTATTTCTTCATCGCCCAGAGCGCGAACTTGCTGCGGCGATTCCTGATCGAGCGGTTGAAGCCATAAGACTTTATTTACAAGATCGGGATTAGCTGTAATGTATGCCAGATTCTTCCCATCCGGCATCCAGACAATATGCATTAAAATCAATTTTTTGTCCGCTAAATGAAAAGTTTTCACAATTTTCCCATCAGCCAGTGAAACGATAGTTAAAATTCTTTCGTCGTCTTGTTCTTCGGAAAAAGCAACCTGTTTGCCGTCCGGCGAAAAGGCAAAGCGCGGTTTTTCTTTATTCAAAACAAGCTGCTGTTCGCCGGTTTTCATCGAAATGCGCCAAAGCACGCTGGTCAGGCTGTGGCGGTAATAAACCCATTCTCCATCCGGCGAGACAAATACCGGCGAGCCGCCGTCTGTTTGGGTAATTTGTGTTTGATTGCTGCCGTCCGTATTCATTCGCCACAACTGCGCCGAGCCTGATTTGTTCGACACGAAAAATATGGAATTATTATCGGGCGAAACGATTGGGGCAAACTCGTCCGCAGCGTTATTGGTTAACTGCCGCTGTCCGCTTCCATCCGGGTTTATACTCCAGATTTCATCGTTGCCCGACATAATTGAAGAAAAATAAATCTTACCGTCCGGCGCAAACGACGCCGCCGACGCGTTGGTTAAAACAGGCGTCACCGAAGGATTTTCAGGATGAAGCAGCTTAATACGAAAGTCTTCTTTGAATCGCGTAGAAACTAATGCGGTGCCATCTTTATTCATATTCAACACTGAATATGTTTCCGAATCTTTTGTTAGCGGCAGGGCTTCGCCGGTCGCAGCGGAAACTTGCCAGATGCGAAAGTTTTTGTTGGGAATTTTTGATGCCGTTATCAGCAGACCGCTCTTATTTGGGAGCCAGGCTAAGTTTTTGATGTCGAAAAATTTCTCGCTGCTTAATTTGCGCTCTGCGCCGCTGTCCAAATCAACTTCCGTCAGATCGAACTCATTTGAAGAGTTCACTGATTGACCCGAAGCGAACGCGATTGATTTACCGTCCGGCGCAAAACGATTATCGGCAATGCGGAAAGGGTGCGGGCGCGAAACGATCTTCCTTTCATTTTTGCCGTCGGCGGAATCGGCGATGTATAGCGAGCAGAATTCATCATCACGGCGATAGCATCGGACGAAAGAGATTTGTTTGCCATCCGGCGAAATACTCATCCAGCCTGCCGTTTCGCTGAGAATTTTTTGCGGAATACCGCCGAAAATAGAAACGCGGTAAATGTTTCTCGGCTCGCCCGACGAGCGCGCACGGCGAGCGAAGTAAAGAGTTTTTTCATCCGGCGAGAGCGCAAGACCGAAGTATTGTTCGTCAATCGGCGGGATTATCTCGACGCTGCTGCCGCTTTCGAGCTGTCTGAGCCAGACGCTCTGCTTTTCATTACCGAGACCGTTGGTGTAAACCACGTTTTTGCCGTCTGATGAAATAACCGCGTAAACGACTTTGCCGTTGGTTGAGAGTCTTTCGGAAGCAAACGGAGCCGACAAAATCGGCGCACCCGGCGCGAAACTGTTACTTCGCGCGTACCACGAGCCGATAAAAACGGCTGCGACTATCAAAGCGGCTATACCGATAAAAATCGGCGTATATGATTTTTTTCTTTTTGGCGAAACGATTGGTTTTTCGGCAAAGGCAATTTCAGCCTGTGACGAATTAGCCGCTGCAATCGTTTTTTCTTTAACCTGGTTTGTTTCCGTTAACTTGTTTTCTTCTAACGGCTCGCTTTCTCCCTCTAATCTGTTTTCCTCGTTTTTATATTCTAACTTCGGTTCGGATTCGACAGAAAATTGTTTTACCTCCGCGATAAAACGATAACCGTGCTGACGAACCGTTTTGATGTATTTGGGGTTATGCGCGTCATCGTCCAAAGCTTTTCGCAACTGGCGAATGTTAAAGGTCAAATTGCTTTCTTCGACAAAACTACCCGCCCAGATTTTTGCCATCAATTCATCTTTGCCGAGCAGCCGTCCGTGATTTTCAACGAGAAGCGAAAGCAGTTCAAAACCCTTTGGAGTGAGTTCGACGGGCTGGTCGCCGCGCAAAAGAATTCGTTCTTTCGGGTCGAGACGAAATTCTCCGAATTCATATAAATACTTGAGTGGTGCGGACATAATACTTCCGGGAAAGGTCTAATCTAATTCTAATCTGTTTCTCATTTGGCAGCCCGAAAGCGGAAAAGATTAATTCGAGACGCCAAAAAAGCTCTCATTTAATTCTAATTTATTTCTCATGCAATTTAATTTCAATCCCACGTATGGTGAATGACCGAAATGTTCCAGCAGAACACTTCAAGTCGCGGTGCGAACGGACGCGAATATTTTTTGACATTTATAAAAACAAAACGTCTTTTCATCTTCGTTCGCCGAGAAAATTCAAAAAACAGAGAAAGTAAAAAGGAGTCAATAATTATGCATGATGCAATAGCAACCAAAACGAAAGCCCTGCAATATGATTATCGCGAAACCTTAGTCGCTTCGCAACGCGTGAACTGGCGAATCGAAGACATTATCGGCGGCGATAAACAGCTTGATTTTAATAAGCCGTTTATGCCCGAATCGCTCGCCCGCGTTGAAGGGCTAAAATTTCTAAGCGCTGACGAAAAACGAATCTTAAACCAAATCAAAGGACACACTTATTTGCAGATTTTCGGTTTGGTCGAAGAATTCATTTTGCCGTTTGTCCTGGACCACGTACGCCCATCGCTCGATGAAGACGATTATCGGGTCCGCGCGTTCCTGCAATTTGCCAGCGAGGAAGCAAAACACATTCAACTCTTCAAAGCATTTACGGAAGATTTTCACCAAAAGTTTCCGACCGAATGCGCCGTCATCGGTCCCCCCGCGGAAATTGCCAAAGCGATTTTGTCGCATCAGCCTTTATCGGTTGCGCTGGCGATTTTGCTGATCGAATGGATGTCGCAAATCCATTTCACCGACAGTATCAAGGACAATCAGCAACTTGACCCGCAATTTAAGAGTCTGCTCAAACATCACTGGATGGAAGAAGCGCAGCACGCCAAGCTCGACACGCTGATGGTCGAGGCGCTCGCCGACGGAATGAGCGAAGAAGAAATCCAGGACGCCGTGGACGAATTTTTGGCAATCGGCGGCTTTCTTGATGGCGGCTTAAAACAGCAGACGCTTTTCGATCTGGAATCATTTGAACGCGCGACCGGAAGACGCTTGACCGAAGCCGAGCGCGAAGAATTTGAACGACTTCAACATCAAGCCAATCGCTGGACATACCTCGGTTCGGGAATGACACATCCGAAATTCCTGGAAACGCTCGGAAAATTAAGTCCGGCGCAAAGAAAACGGATTGAAGAAGTTGCGCCCGTTTTTTGTTAATCAATAAATCAAAACCGCCCGCTCGCTTTCGGGCGGGCGGTAAATCATAAATAAACGAGAAATGCGTTTCAGGAGTGAAGTTATGAGAAGAAATTTAACAGCAATAATTACGTTTTTAATTGTTTTAGCGTTCGGCTTGAACGCGATTTCGGCACAGATAACGATAAATCTGCCGAAAATAAAAATCGGAAGACCCGACAAGGAGCAGCCGAAAACCAAGGATACGCCGACAACTACAACAACGACTACGACCACAAATGGAAATCTAAATCAGAAAACGTCGGATTCAAAACTGGTTTACGAAAATCAGTACCCGACGAACGTGCCGGTTTTTCTGAAAAACTCGATTTACGTTGAAGCTGTAACCACGGACGAATACTGGAAAATGAAAGGACAGAAAAATTATTCGAGCTGGATTCCGAAGATTCGTTTCAATCAGTTTTACAACGAGGAGAGAGTTTTAAATTACACGGTCGAATATTTCAACCCGGACGGCTCCGCGTGGTACGGCGAAAAATTGGAGTCAAGCGGCAGAAACGCCGACCGCACGGTTTTGTATCAAAGTCCGAGTCCGTATGGTAACGGCGTTATTGATACTAAAACAACCAATGGGACGGGCGTTTATTCGTTCAAAATTACCAATCAGGACACAAAAGAAGCTCTTTATCAAGGCAAATTCAAAGTCGGGAAATACAGCCGCGCCCACAGCCCGCAGGAGAAAAACAAGTTCGGTTTCTACGTCGAACACGATTGGCTGCTGCCGTTCGGACATATCGGATTTCACTTTAGCGGTTTGGAATTCGGCGGAATGTCGCCGCAGGTCAGCGTTTGGCTGAAAGGCGCGGTTGAGGCGAATGAACTGGAAGCTCGCGTTTTTTACAAAGGGCAGCAAGTCGCTTCAACCAAAGACAGCGGCGGCGCGTCAGACTACGACGAAAGAAGTTCGGAATACGCGGCGGCTTTCACTCCGAACAACGTCTGGAAACGCTGGCAGTTTACGTGGGGAAATTTCCTGTTCGACAACAACGGCAGCTTTAACCGCGAGAATTACCCGAACGCCTTTTACGCCGACAAAAATCCGGGTGATTACACAATCAAAATCTATCGCAGCGGCGCGCAAATCCGCGAGTTGAGCTTTACGATTGGTGCGGACGGCAGATTCGCCGCTCCGGCTTATACAAATCAGATTCCTTTGCCGTATCACGCGATCATCGTGCCGGTGAAAGTAATCGGTACGACGGAAAAATGGGACACAGCGGCTTGGAAAACAGATGCTTTCTACGGAAATCCTTT
>DASVQU010000014.1:0-35106 GCA_036388995.1 Pyrinomonadaceae bacterium
AAAAAGTTAATGTTCGTTTAGCGGCGGCTTGCCCGCCTTCGGCGTTAAAAGGCGGGCAAGCCGCCTGCTAAACTGAAGTAACTGCTTATTTTGTATAAAGCATCAGATATTTTTAGAGATTATTGCGGAAAAGTTCCAACACGCGCCGCCAAGCGTCTTTCGAGGCAGCCGGATCGTAAACTTCCGGGCGTGTATTGTTGAAAAAAGCGTGATCGGCGTCATAAGAAATTGTTTCAACCGGCAAACTGTATTGCAAAGCGATGCGCTTCAATTCGGCAACTTTTTGCGGATTGATCCAGGCGTCTTTTTCTCCGGCGATAAAAAGCGTCGGAGTTTTCAGATTTTTTAAAATGTCTTCAGGCGGAATATCGCCGTAAAATGGAGCCGCCGCGCCGAAATCTTCCAGCTCGCAAGCCGCGCGCAAAGCAAAAGTTCCGCCCATACAATAGCCGGAAATTCCGAGTTTATTTAAATTATAAGTTTCGCGCGCTTTAGTAACGGCGTTTTTAATCGTGTCAATTCCATCTTCGGTTGAAAGCGCTTTCATCATTTCGCCCGCTTCCGACGGATTTTTGGCGAGCTTTGCGCGATACAAATCCGGCGCAATGGCGATAAAGCCTTCCTGTGCATAGCGCGAGGCAATGTCTTTGATATGTTCGTTCAAGCCCCACCATTCCTGAATCAAGACAACTCCGCGCGTGTTTTCGTTCGTTTCATCCGGCATGGCGACAAAAGCCGTCGTCGTTCCGTTTGCGGTGTCAAACTGCAAAGTCTCGTTTTTCATTTTCTCTCCTGTTTCAATTTAATTTTTGAAACCGATTATAAACGCTGTTTGAGTTGGAAAGCGAAATCTTTTTACCGATTCTTTCGGGCGTTGTTTTGTGTTATAAAACCTGTGTCGTTGAAGGAGTTTTTGGAATGAAACGCTCAGTTTTTGCTTTTATTGCTGCCGTTTATTTACTATTCGCCATCGCCGGTTTTGGTCTCGCGCAAAACAAATCCGCCAAAAAAGACGATAAAAACGCAGCTATGCAAACGCTGGAAATCAAAGCCAATCTTTTAATTTTGGATAACAGAGGAAATCCGCTTGGGGACATCAAGCCGGAGGAAATCAAAATTTTTGAAGACGGCGTCGAGCAGAAAATCACGCGGCTGACAAAAAAAGAGCCGGTGCGGCTCGGTTTGGTAATGGATAACACCGGCTCGCTGCGATCAAAGCTCGAAATTGTTATCGAAGCCGGAAAAACCGTTGTTGACAATCTGCGACCCGGCGATGAAGCTTTCATCGTCCGTTTTTCCGGCGCGGAGAATATTTCCGAAATCCAGGATTGGACGAGCGACAAATTCAAACTTAAAAGGACGCTCGATGAGTTATTTATTGAAGGCGGTTTATCGGCTGTCGTTGACGCCGTTTATGTTTCAGCGGAAAAAATGCTCGAATCGGCGAAAAACGACGATTCCAAACGCTACGCGCTCGTGCTGGTAAGCGACGGCGAAAACGCCGGGAGCCGCTACAAGGAAAAACAGCTTTTCGAGCTACTCAAAAACACACCGATTCAGGTTTTCACGCTCGCATTTATCACCGAAATATCGCCGCGCGGCAATCCAAAGCTGGTTGAAAATTTCGTTCAACGCCTTGCTCTGGAAACTGGCGGAGCGGCGTTTCCGCTCGTCAAGCAAAACAATCCTGATGCGCGTAATGCCGAAATTTCAGCGGCGCTTCGTTCGATTATCGCCGAATTACGAGCGCAATTTGTCATCGAATATGTTTCGACAAATCAAAAACGCGACGGCGGCGCGAGAAAACTAACCGTCCAAATCGCCGAAGGCGCAAACGGCGAAAAACGTTCCGCTCGCATCCGCGATAGTTTTATTGTTCCCATAGATAAAAAATAATGCAAAAACTAATTTCATCTTTTCTTTTAATCGTTTTTCTCTGCCCGGTTTTCGCGTTTGCACAAACAAAACGACGCGTTTCGTTGCTGCTTTTCAACGGCAAAGTTTTCACCGCCGATGAAAATTATTCGGTCGCCGAAGCTGTCGCCCTTGACGGCGAAAGAATCGTCGCCGTTGGAAACACGCGCGATTTGAGAAATCAGTTTCAAGCAGCGCGCGAGATTGATTTGCAGGGAAGGCTCGTCACGCCCGGTTTTAATGACGCGCACGTTCACTTTTTTCGCGGCGCTCTCGCACTTTTAAATGTAAATTTGCTCGACACAAAATCTTTATCGGAAGCGCAAAACCGCGTCGCTGAAAAGGTAAAAACCGTTAAACCCGGCGAATGGATCGCAGGGCGCGGTTGGGATCACACGATTTGGAAACAGAGCTTTCCGACCAAAAAAGATTTAGACCAAATCGCGCCGAACAATCCGGTTTATCTGGTTCGCGTTGACGGTCACGTCGCTTGGGTAAATTCGGCAGCTCTGCGAGCGGCGGGCGTTACGCGCGACACGAAAAATCCCGAAGGCGGCGAGATCGAAAAAGACGCAGCCGGCGAGCCGACCGGAATTTTAAAGGAAACCGCGCAAGGCGTGGTTTCCCGCCTTGTTCCGCAGCCGACCGCCGCGCAAAATCAAACGGCGATGGAAATGGCGCTCGATATGGCGCGCCGCCTCGGAATCACTTCAATTCAGGACAATTCCGGTTACGAAACGACCAAGCTTTACCGCCAATTTTTGCAGCAGGATAAATTAACCGTTCGCGTTTCGGAATGGCAGAATTTTGAAGATTCGATTGAACAATTAAAAGCACAGCGCGCAGAATTCTCCTCGTTCAAAGACGATCCGAATCGTTTGAAACTAACCGCGCTCAAAGGCTATGTTGACGGCACGCTCGGTTCAAAAACCGCCGCAATGCTCGCCCCATTCTCCGACGACGCCGGAAACAGCGGCATTCCGCGCCGTTCGCCTGAAGAATTGACCAAAATGATTGTCGAACGCGACGCCGCAGGCTTTCAAATCGCGCTTCACGCGATTGGCGACAGAGCAAATCGGATGGCTTTAGAAGGTTTTGCAGAGGCATTAAAACAAAACAAAGGTGTGCAAATGCAAGCGCGAAGTTCGATTCGTTTTGAGCCTAAAAAATCAGCGGAAACATTTATCCGTCATCGCATTGAACACGCGCAGGTTGTCAATCCGAGCGATTTTAAGCGTTTTGCCGAATTGGGAATTATTGCCTCAATGCAGCCTTCGCACGCGATTTCGGATAAGCGTTGGGCGGAATCAAGACTTGGTGAATATCGCGTTTTGGGCGCGTATTCGTGGCATTTGATGCAAAGTTACGGCGTTCATGTTCCTTTTGGAACAGATTTTCCGGTCGAGCCGATCAACCCGTATCGCACGCTTTACGCCGCCGTTTCGCGGCAGGACGAAGCGGGCGATCCGGCGGGCGGCTGGCAGCCGCAGGAACGACTTTCAATGGCGGAAGCGATTCGCTGTCATACTTACGAAGCCGCCTACGCCGAATTTTCCGAAAAAGAAAAAGGCGAGATAAAAGTGGGAATGCTCGCCGATTTGGTTGTTCACTCTAAAGATTTGCTGACGATTCCGGCAAAAGAAATTCTGACGACCGAACCCGTTTACACAATTTTCAACGGGCGTGTAATTTTCGAAAAGAAATAGAGAAACCACAGAGGACACAAAGGACACAGAGGATTTATTTTGTCTTACCTCTGTGTCCTTTGTGGTTTCTTTCTATGAATACAAATTCATCGGGCGCGTTAAAAGGGCGAGCGGGTCTTCGACGTTTAAAGCCTCGCGCACGTAAAACGGCTCGCCCGCGTCAACGCCGATGAGCGAGCCGTAATAAACCATTCTGGCACGGATTTGGTCTAAGAAATTTTCCGATGTCAGTCTGGTTTCGGGTTCTATTGATTCGGGATTGTAAAACTGCGAGGCGTGAGCGGCGATTGATTTCATTTTCGCGTCGGCAAACTCGGAAACGTCAACGATGAACGACGGCACGACAAGCCGCGAAAAAACCGAATGCGCGACTACCGGAGCCGGGCGTAAAGCTTGTTCGCCGGTTTCCTGATCGTAATTTCTCAGGCTCGAAAGACGCGACGCTTCGCGCACCAGAAAAGCGATGTGATCATGATCCGGGTGCGGGTCGTTGATTTGCTGCGTAAATATTAATTTCGGGCGAAGACGGCGCAAAACGCGGACAAGCCTTGTGCGCGACGCCTCGTCGTTCCAAACGTGACCGTCCGGCAGTCCGAGATTTTCGCGTACGTCGAGCCGCATAATTTCGGCGGCTTTTTGGGCTTCTTCAGCGCGCCCTTCGACGGTTCCGCGAGTTCCCATTTCGCCGCGCGTCACATCGAGCGCGCCAGTTTTGTAACCCAAAGATTTTAATTTCAAAAGCGTTCCCGCCACCGACAATTCCAAATCGTCCGGGTGCGCGAAGATCGCCAAAACGTCAACGGTCATAGTCAAAGGTTTCAAGTTCAAGGTTCAAAGTTAAAAGTTTATCTTGCGATACAATTCCGATAACAATTAAACTTTATTCAATTAAACCACTGCAATCAAACTTTGAACCTTGAACTTTGAACTATGAACTTGACCGTTTTAGGTTCCGGCACCACTACGCCGCACAAATCGCGCTCTTCTTCCGGTTACTGGCTTGAAACCGCCGCAGGTTCGCTGATGCTCGATATGTCGGCGACGGCTTTTTACAATGCCGCGCGCGAGGGTTTTGATTGGGCGAATCTGGACGCAATCTGGATTTCGCATTTTCATCTCGATCACGTCGGCGGACTCGCGCCGTTTTTGTTCGGGACAAAATACGCCGTCGAAACGCAGAATCGCACAAAACCGCTCAAAGTTTTCTCGCCTACGGGTTTAAAAGATTTGCTCAAAAAATTTGACGAGGCTTACGATTACGGCATTTTCAAGCAGCCGTTTCCGCTCGAAATTGTTGAAGTTGCGCCCGAACGCGAATTTGAGATTTTGCCGAATTTTGCTGCTCAAACGCTGTCAACGCCTCACACAGATGAAAGTCTGGCAATTCGGATTGACGGGGAAAACAAACGTTTTGTTTTTACGTCCGATACGGGTTTTGAAGAAAAGTTAGGCGAATTTGCCCGCAATGCGGATTTGTTTTTAACCGAGGCTTCATTTGTGGAAAAAAGTCCGGTCGCTTTGCACATTGCCGCTCCCGAAGCGGTCGAATTGTTCAAAAAAGCCGAACCGAAGCGGGCAATGCTGACACATTTTTACGGCGAATGGGACGCGGTTGATTTTCAAGCAAAAATTAGCAAATATTCGCCGCCGTGCGAAGTTTTGGAAGCTGTTGACGGCTTTCGTCTTGAGATTAGGTGATTCTCAAAAATTGAATGAAATCCGTATAAGGCGGGGCGTTTCCGTCGAGCCGGATTGCCTGCGCCGCTTGTCCGCGATGATACGCGGAATGAATGAAAACGTGCGTTAAAGCCTCGCGATAAGTGTTTTGGAAAGATAAGCCTTTGCTGTTTTTGTAACTAAAATTCCGTTCCAAATCCGCTTCCGTCAAATTCGCAAACAAATCTGCAAAAGCCCTTCGGCTTTCCTCAAAAAGTTTTTCGCAATCTTCAATGGTTTCGCCCGACCAGAAATCGAAATTGCTTGTGTCCAGATTTTCGCGCATTCGCCGCAGCCAGGTTATTTCCGCCAGTAACAAATGAGCGAAAACTCGCTCGGCTTTGGCTTCCGGCGAGCTTTGCAGAAAGCGCAAAAACTTGCCGTTTGCCCAGAGGTTGTAATTGTTATGCTGACGCAGAAATTCGAGCGTTTGCATCATTTTATTTTAATCTCGCTACGATATTATTTGCGCGCAGACTGTTTCCGGTGGCGCGTTGCAATTCCGCGACGGCTTTGTTGAGTTCGGTTTGAGCGCGAAGCTCTGCGCCGCGCGCGTTTGCCAATTGCGTTTGGCGTTCGAGAACGAGATAAACCGTGGATTGCCCGTTGTCTAGTTTGCGCTGCTCGGATTCGTATTGCTTTTCGGTGTTTTCGCGCGCAATTGCCGCCGAGCGCAGACGCGCTTCAGCCGTTCTGACAAGCTGCAAGGAATTTCGCACGTCAACCTGAATCGCTTGCGCGAGCTGTTCGCGCTGCGTGTTGAGCCGTTCGCCTTCGACCAGACTTCTGCCGAGCTGTGCTTTAGCGGTTTTGCTTTCAAACGGCAAATTGATTGTCACGCCGACGCGCAAAGTCGGATAGCGAAATGCCGCAATATCCGAAACGGAATTAAAATAACCGCCGGTTAATTCGGGCGAAACCTGCGCCGTTTGCCCGGTATTAAACGGCAGCCGCAAATCCGGGTTTTGCTGTCCCGCAATTCCCGCCGCAGTGTAGCTGGCAACTAAATCAACCTGCGGCTTTGTCTGCTCGCGGTAAAAACGCCGGTCAAGCTCGTTGATTTCCCGCGCGACGTTGTTTGTTTCAAGCTCCGGGCGATTTGCCATCGCCGCCGCCATCGCGTCGGGCAGCGAGACAATCGGCAAATCGGTATTTACCGTGTCCGTCGGGACAAGTGATTTCGCCCACAGCTCGTCGGTTTGATTTTGGGCAATTAGATTTTTGAGATTGTTTTCGGCGATTGCTACTTGATTGAGCGCTTCGTAAACCGTTTGCTCGAAATTCGCCACCTGCGTTTCTACCTGAAGCACATCAACCGGCGCGATCAAGCCTTCCTGCACGAGTCGGCGATTATGTTCGAGCTGATTTTTCGCATCGCGCACGGCGTCGCGCTGGACTTGCAGATTTTTGAGCGCAAACGTCAAATCCCAGTAAGCGCGCTGGACGGAGGCGATAATCTCAATCGTTCGCTGGCGAAACTGCGCGTCGGTTAAAGACAAATTTTTCTTTGCAATTTCGATTTGTCTGCGCGGCTGGTCAAACGAGCGACCGCGAAACAGCGGCTGCACATAAGAGAATGTCAAATTCGATTGATACTGCGGGCTGAGCGGCGAAATCACGTTGTTGGTCGTCAAACGATTGCTGTTATATTCGACGCGATAATTTCCGCCGTATTTAGGCGTTGAGCCTTCAAAACGCAGATTTCCGGTAATTCCCTGCTGCGTCGTCGAAGTTTGCTGACCGCTGAAAATGCTGACGTTCGGCACGGTTGACCGTTCATAATTAGTCGTGCCCGAAAAACGCGGCTCGTAAAATCCCTGCGCCGCAGTCAAATCAAACTCCGCGATTCTCACGTTCTGGCGCGTAATCTCGATGTCTTTATTGTTTGACAAAGCGCGTTCGAGCGCGTCGCGCAAGCTCAAAGTTAGCGGCTGAAGCATATCAACGCCGACGCGCCCCAATTCCGGCAGCTCACGGTCATTCGATTCAAAACCGGGCGCAATCGCCGGAACGCCCTGCAAATTTTCCGGCTCAACATTTTGCGCGTCTTTGACCGGAGGCGTAGCAACCGGAACAGGCGTCGGCGATGGCGTGACGGTCGGATCAATCGTCGGTGATGGAATCGGCGTCGCCGTCGGCTGAACAGTTTGCGCACGGACGGCAAACGACAAATAAACAACCGCTGTTGCTATTAAGCCAATTCTTAAAACGAATATAAATAATTTACGAAGACAAAAAATACGCTCAAGCATAATGACATCCTGCAAAGTAAGCACTTACTAACTTTCTCTTTTTTGAGAATATTTGTCAAGAAAATATCGAATATTTGAGTGGAGTTTCGTGTTGTTTTTTAAAATTTTGAGCCTACAACCAGCGCCGGACTCGCTTTTTATATTCGAGATATTCACTGCCGAATTTGGCGGTTAAATATTTTTCTTCGCGCAGGATGACGCCGAAATTAATTAAAAACAAAATCGGAACGGCGAAAAGCAAAACCCAGAGCGAATCGAGCAGCAGCGCGACGCCGACGTAAAGCAAAGTCATCGCCAGATAAATCGGGTTGCGCGAAAATCCGTAAACGCCGCTCGAAACAATCGCCTTCGTCGGTTTCCAAGGCTCGACGTTTGTTTCTGCCGCTGAAAAAGCGCGAAACGCCGCGAAAATCGCAAAACCGGCGATTGCCACAAAAACGATTCCGGCGATGATTCCAACTGTTCGCGGCAGAAATGCAATCGCCGCCGGAAAAAAATAGTTAAAAATCAATCCCGCGACTAGCCCTGCAAAATAAATTGCCGGAGGCGGCGCGACGACGCCCGGATTGTCCCGTTTTTCATCAGCCATTTTGCTTCCTCAATAAAATATTCAAGCAAAATTTAACCCAATCTGTCATTTGAATTTTCCACTGTTGTTTAAGATTCCCGGTTTGGAAATCGTCCACAGAATCCACCAGATCAAAACGAATTGCATCGGCAGCCTGAGCCATTGATAAAACGAATAGCTCATAAAACCGCCGAGCTGAACATTACTGAGCGCGACATAAATGTTTGCCGGAAAAACTGCTAAAAGAAGCGCCGTTAATCCATACGCAGCAATTCGTTTTGTGTTTGGCAAAATCAATCCCGCTCCGCCGAGAATTTCGAAAAAGCCGCTCAGGTAAATCATCAAAAGCGGCGCGGGAATAAACGGCGGCATCATTTCCAGATATTTGCCGGGAATCAGAAAATGCATCGCGCCGGTGAAAATAAAGGTTAATCCGGTGGCAATTCGCGCGTTGTCTTTCAAATTCTTAACCGGATTAAAGCCGATTTTCGACGCGCCGAACAATAAAGCCAAAAGCGTTAAAATTAAGAAAAAGACTGTCATAAACTTTTACCTCCTCGGTTATCAATTTCACTCCAAAATAATTAACGAAACAGGGCACTTAACAGTGTTAAGTTGACGAGCAAAAAAATTTAGTTTTTTAAACCCTCCAGCATTGTGTCAATCAAGCTGTCAATCAGTTTATCTTTTTTGGCAAACGGAAAATTTGAATGCCCGATCAACAGCGAAGTCAAACCGTGAATTCCTGCCCAGAGCGTTTGACTGATTAAATCAACATCGCCCTTTTTTATTTTTCCGGCGGCGATTGCCTCCGCAACCCCTTTTTTCAAAAACCCGAAAGCCTGCTGTCCGAGCGAGTTTTCAAACGAATGCTTATCGCTTTCGACGTTTTCAATCAGCGGCGTAATAAATGTGACTTCGTAATGATTCGGATGCTCCAAACCGAATTCCACGTAAGCCCGCAAACCTTTACGCAAACCCGCAAGCGCATCGGTTTCTTCGGCGGTAATTTCGCTCAAACGCTGCCGGAGCCGGGCAAAAGTTTCTTCGCAAATCTGGTGCAGCAAATCGCTTTTGTCTTTGAAATAAAGATAAATCGTCGTCGGGCTATACTCGATTTTATCCGCGATTTTCCGCATCGAAACGTTTTTGTAGCCTTCCTCGGCAAACATCTCGCGCGCCGCGTCAAGAATTTCCTGCCGCAAATTTTCCTTTTCCCGCTCTCGTCTTTGCTTAACACTCATAAAATACTTAACACCGTTAACTTAATTTAAATACGCCGCTCTTGTCAAATAGTTCTGTAATTTTTCAGAATTTATTTTTTGGGAATGAAATATCTGGAAACAAGCCCGTTTGCGCCCACCGCCCAAATCGCATTACTGCCTTTGGTGATAACGGCGTTGTAATTTTCCTTATCGAGATTTGTCCAACTTTTTCCGCCGTCGCGCGAAATGTCCGAGCCTGAAGAGCCGACGGCAATCAAAACGTTTTTATCCACAAATGCGACGCCCGAACGATAGCCGTTCAAGCCTTTTCCCAAAATCCAGCTTTGTCCGGTGTCGTTTGTCAAAGCGAGATTGTTTGCCGCTTCGTTCGGTTTTTCGTAATTTCCGCCGACGATAACGCCGCGCCTTTGATCGAACATCGCAATCGAGAAAATGCCGCTCCCGTTTGTACCGCTGACAATCGGCGTGTCGGCGACAAACCAGCTTGCGCCGCGATTGCGCGAATAAAAAACGCGGGCGGCTTGTCCGCCGGTAACGAGAAAAACGTCGGATTTGCCGTTTGTAATGATGCAGGTTCCGCTTGCCGCAAAAGCCGCTTCGCCTTCTTTTGCCGGGGGCATTTTGTCGTTCGGCAATTGTTTCCAGGTTTGCCCGCCGTCGCTGGTCGCAATCAGCAAATACTTGCCTTCAACCGGATCGGACATCGCGATTCCGTTGTTCGCGTCCCAGAAATCAAAGGCGTCGAAAAATGCTTTCGGATTAGTATTTTTAAATTGCAGCTTCCAGGTTTCGCCGCCGTCGGTTGTTTTATAGATCCGCGAATTCTCGCCTTCGCCGATGCTGAGCAGATAAGCCGTGTTTGCATCGAAGGCTTCGACATCGCGGAAATCCAGCTTTTCGGCGTCCGGCACTTTGCCGACTTTCCAGGTTTTGCCGCCGTCCGTCGTCCTTAAAAAAGTTCCGCCCGTGCCGCTCGCCCAAACAATTTTTTCATTGACGACCGAAAGCCCGCGCAAGCTCGCTTTTGAGTCAACCGTTTGCTTTTGCCATTGCGCGTTAGCGATTGAAACAAAGAAAAATATTGTCAGAATTAAAATGCTCGATTTCATAAAATTTATTCGTCGGCTTATTATTTCAATGAATTCTCTTGAGACAGTCAAATTTGCGTCCTGCAATTTTTGTAACACATAAATTAGAAAAGAAAGCGAGTGTAACACGCGCTTTCTTTCTGAAACATACAGTAGATTTTAGAAAATCAAGCATTTGCGGAACGCGCCTCTTGAACGATTTCGAGGAACTGACGCGCTCTTTCCGTAACGACGCTCGCTTCGCCCGCTCGAATCGCCTTTACATCAACCAAATCCGCGCCGACTCCCAATGCGCTCGAACCTGCTTTGATAAAATCAGCGGCTGTTTTCAGGTTGACTCCGCCCGTTGGAACCAGTTCGATTTGCGGCAAAGGCGCTTTCAAGCCTTTGATATAACTTGCTCCGCCCATCGCGCTGCACGGGAAAACTTTGACGAAATCCGCGCCGGCTTGCCATGCCGTAATAACCTCGGTTGGCGTCAAAGCGCCGGGCATAACCGTAATCGAATAACGTTTGCAAAGCCGAATCGTTTCCAAATTGAGCGCCGGGCTGATCACAAACTGCGCGCCGGATAAAATGCACGCGCGCGCCGTTTCCGAATCCAAAACTGTTCCGGCTCCGATTAAGGCATCACCGCCGTAACGCTCGGCGAGCGTTTCCATCACTTTCATCGCGCCCGGAACAGTCATCGTAATTTCCAAAACCGAAATGCCGCCTTTCAAAATCGCGTCAATCACGCGCATGGCTTCGTCTTCAGACGACGCCCGAATTACCGGAACCAGCCCGATTTCAACGATTTTTTGAATGACTTCTCTTTTGTCCATAAATTTTTGCAGAGACACTTTAATCTTGCTTTTACGTCGCTTCTTAACGATTAACCTGCGCCGCCGCGCCCTGCATTAATCGTTCGATTTCCGGCAGAGTCGCCATCGAGTTATCGCCCGGCGTCGTCATTGCCAAAACGCCGTGCGCCGCGCCGCATTCGACGGCATATTGCGTCCCTTTTCCGCTCAATAAACCATAAATAAAACCCGCCGCAAAAGCGTCACCGCTGCCGACGCGGTCAAGCACATCCGTATTTTTGTAATCCCGCGCTTTGAAGATTTGGTTCTCAAAAAAACAAACCGCGCTGAAATCGTGGCGGCTGGCTGTATGGACTTCGCGGAGAGTGGAAACAACCGCCTTGAGATTGGGAAATTCGGCGAGCATTCTTTCAGCCAACTGCCGAAAAGCGTTTTCGCTGTAATTGGACAATTTCGAGTCGAAATCAAACACGCCGAAGGCAACATCAGCCATCTGTAATAATTTTTTGTTTAGATCGTTAGCCGCTTCGCGCCCGCCTCGCTCGCGCCAAAGCGAATCGCGATAGTTTAAATCGTAGGAAACAAGCGTTCCCGCAGAGCGCGCGGCTTGCATCGCTTCGGCGGCAACATCGGGCGTTGTTTCCGACAATCCGACAAAAACTCCGCCCGTGTGAAACCAGCGCGAGCCTTGTTCGCCAAATATTGCGCTCCAATTTATTTCGCCTTTTTCGAGCTTCGAAACCGCGGTTCCCGAACGGTCAAAACACGAAGCCGGAGCGCGCAAACCGAAACCCCGCTCGATAAAATAAATTCCGTTTCGCTCGCCGCCCGTCGCCGGTCGCCATAAAATTTCGGAAGAATCAACGCCCGCTTGCCAAATCAAATCTTCGGCGAGACGCCCAAGCGCATTGTCAGTCAAAGCCGTCACAATCGCGGTTTTTTGCCGGAAGACTTTCGACAATCCGCGCGCGACGTTGTACTCGCCGCCGCCGTCCCAAACGCGAAACTCGCGCGCCGTTTGAATTCGCTCGTCGCCCGAATCAAAACGCAGCAAAACTTCACCCAGAGAAACTGAGTCCCAGCGGCATTCGGTTTTTGATTTGATAATTAATTCGCTCATTTAAAATTTCAAACCGGAAATTTGAAATCTATCTCGCCAGCCAGCCGCCGTCAACGACCAAAACGTGACCGTTCAAATAATCTGACGCCGCC
The DNA here is from genome assembly GCA_036388995.1 of Pyrinomonadaceae bacterium. Lineage (GTDB taxonomy): Bacteria > Acidobacteriota > Blastocatellia > Pyrinomonadales > Pyrinomonadaceae > JALZCH01. The sequence goes on from DASVQU010000014.1 coordinate 12,486, forward strand.
GAAGCGAGAAAAACCGCAGCTCCGGCTAAATCTTCGGTTTCGCCCCAGCGTCCGGCTGGGATGCGCTCTAAAATTTGACGATTTCTGCTTTCATCCGCCTGCAAAGCAGCCGTATTGTCGGTTCGCATATAACCGGGCGCGATGGCGTTTACGTTCACGTAAAACTTCGCCCATTCGTTCGCCAAAGCCTTTGTCAATTGCGCCACGCCGCCTTTTGAAGCTGCATAAGCCGGAACGGTGACGCCGCCTTGAAAGGACAAAAGCGAGGCAATGTTGATGATTTTTCCACCGCCGTTTTCAATCATTTGTTGCCCTGCGGCTTGCGAAAGACGAAAGACGCTCGACAAATTGACTTCCAGAACGGTTGTCCAATCGTCTTCCGAATAATCAACGGCGGGAGCGCGTCGAATTGTTCCGGCGTTGTTGACGAGAATGTCAACGCGATCAAACTGCCGCACGGCTTCGTTAAAAATCGCCAGCGGCGCATCTTTTCGGCTCAAATCGCCAATGACGGCTGCGGATTTTCCGCCTGCTTTTTGAATTGCCGAAACGGTCGTCTCCGGCGAGCGCGAATTGCCGTGACAGACAACGCTCGCTCCGGCTTCGGCTAAAGCAATCGCCATCGCCGCGCCGAGACCGGCTGACGCGCCCGTCACGAGCGCGATTTTCCCGTCCAGCTTAAATTTGTCCAAAATCACAGATTTGTTCGTTGTTCGTTGTTCGTTGTTCGTTGTTAATTGCTTTTGCAACGATCAACGAACAACGAACGACGAACTAATTCATTTTTTCAGGAAATCTTCTCTAATCGGCGTGAAAATATCTATTAGGATAACTTCTTCGTAGAGGATCGTCGCCCCGTGCCAACATTTTGATGGGAAATGCAGCACGTCGCCTTGTTCGGCAATTTTCTCTTCGCCTTCAATAAAAAATCGAACTCTTCCTTTTTCAACAATCGTCATTTGTTCGTGCGGGTGATCGTGTTCAGGCGTGACGACGAAAGGAGCAAAACGAAGGCGGCAAATCATTAATTTTTCGCCGACAATCATTTGCCGTTCAATGCCTTCGGCAACTTGCTCGAAAGGGATGCTTTCCCAATTAAGATGTTGTGCGCCGACAATCATCGACGCACTTGAACTTTGATCGGACTGATCTTTTGCAGAAGCAGACATTTTTATTTTTTTCCGTGTGCGGCTTCGAGACCGGAGCCGCCTTCTGCGTATTCCGGCTGAACATTGACAACCCCGAATTGCCGGTCAACGCCTTCGCGGTTTGCCGCCATCATCCAGAGGAAATTGATTTGTCCGCCCGGCGCGGCAACGTTCGGGTGATAACCTTTCGGCATTAAAACGACATCGCCTTCGCGCACGACCTGAATGAGTTCGGGATTGTTGAAATCGGTATAAACAAACTGCACGCCCCATTGCGGCGCGGGCATATCAATGTAAAGATATGCTTCTTCGAGCATCTCTGCATGTTCGTGCGGCGGATAGCTCGTCCAGTTTCCCGGCGACGAAAACGTCACGCCAGCCATAATTCGCCCGGCTTCGACGTTTTTGCCCAAAAGAATATTCAAATCGCGCTGAGTCGGCGGCTGCCCGGCGATAAAATGCAGAGTTGAATCTTTTCGCACATCGGCGAAACGGACGTATTGCAGCGGGTATTTTTTCTCGACGGGCGCCGAGATTTCCGCCAAATCGCAGCCCGTTTCGCCGTTTGCGGTAACTTTAATTTCAGAATCGCGCGGAATGTAAACGGCGTCGTATTGCGAAAGATCAAAGCTTTGTTCGCCGATGGAAATTGTCGCCGAGCCTTTTAAACAAACGAATCCGGTTTCGTGATCCTGATTGTTAAAGCTCACGGGCGAGTCGCCGTTTTCTAAAATAATGCGTCCGTAATGAAGATGGCGCGCGGCGGTTTCGCCCGGTTTGACGCTGATTCGACGCCCCTTTTGTGTATGTGTTTGCGGAACAAAACAAGTTTCCGGTGTAATTGCCGGGATATTAAAATTCTCTGTCATTGATAAAACTCCTTTTCAAAAAATGAATTGTCAGAAAGAAATTCCGGCTTCTTTCAAAATATTATCCATCCGCGATTTTACGCCCGCGTTTTCTTTACAAAGTAACGGTTTGTTCCGCCCAGAATTGAAACTCGCGGTGCTTGTTTTCTTCGGCTTTCGCCAAAATCTCGCCGCTGGCGACTTTGCGAATATGTTCAAAAACCCGCTCGCCGACAGCCTCAATCGTTTCCGTGCCTTCGATAATGTCTCCGGCGGAAATGTCAATGTCGCGGTTCATTCGCTCAAAAACTCGGTTGTTTGAAGCGAGCTTGATGACGGGCGCAATCGCGTTGCCGATGGTCGTGCCGTTTCCGGTCGTGAAAACGACGACCGTCGCGCCTGCGGCAACGAGCGCCGGAGTTGATTCCTGATCGTAACCGGGACCTTGCATCAAATTTAAGCCACGATTTTTCGGCGCTTCGGCGTATTCGCAAACGCCTTCGACGCGTGTTGTTCCCGACTTTGACATCGCGCCGAGAGATTTGATTGTGATATTTAAAAGCCCGCCCGCAATGTTTCCGGGGCTGGGATTATTGTTTAAAACTCCGCCGAATTTTGAAGCGTAATCTTTGTACCAATCAATCATTCGATAAATCGCGCGCCCGGTTTCAGCGTCTTTTGCGCGGTTTGCAACGATATGTTCCGCGCCGCAAAACTCCGGTATCTCCGTAATCAAAACCGTTCCGCCCGAACGAATTAGCAAATCCGACGCGCTGCCTAAAGCCGGATTCGCCGAAATGCCCGAAAAACCGTCGGATGAGCCGCATTTAACGCCCAAAACAAGCTCGCTGACGGGAAATTCTTCGCGGACGTTTTGGTTCACAACCGGCAGCATTTCCTGGACATGCTGCAAGCCGCGTTCAATCGCCGCCTGAGTTCCGCCGATTTCCTGAATGCCGATTTTGGCAAAAGGTTTATTAAAAGAAAGCTCGCGTTTTAAAAGATATTTTTCGACTTTGGCGAGATTCGTTTTTTCGCAGCCCAAATCCATCAAAATCACGCCGCCGACGTTCGGATGATCGGCATAATTGGCGAGAGTCCGCAGCATAATTTCGAGATTCGAGCCGTCCTGGCAGCCGCATCCTTTGTTGTGCGGAATAGCGACAACGCCGTCAACGTTCGGAAACTTTTCGCGTTTGTAATGAATAAATTCCGACATCATCGAAATTTGCTGCGCTTCGTGGCTGGCGCACATCGAAGTCGGGACGATCAAAATAAAATTACGAGTCCCGACGCGCCCGTCAGGTCGGCGAAAACCCATAAAAGTCTCGCGTTCAAATTCGGGAATATAATCGGGCGCGGGCGTGTGCAAATCATCGGGCAAATCGCGCACGACCGGGACATCGTTCGTCATGTTGTCGTGCGTAATCCATTCGCCTTCTTCGATTCCCAGCGAAGTGCCGATTGGCTGATTGTATTGGCGCACGAATTCGCCTGCGGGAATCGCTTTGACGGCAAAACGGTGTCCCGGCGGAATTGCCGCTTTGATTTCAATCGCTTTTCCGTTTGGCAAAACAACTTGCAAACCGGGTTCAGTCTGAGTTTTGACAACCGCCACATTGTCTTCCGAATTAACAATAATCGCGTATTCGCTGATTGCAGCGGCGGTTTCTATTTCTGTAGTCAACATTTTATTAAACTTATTTAAAATTACTTTTCTAAAAGATCAGACAAAATTAATGATCGCACGTTTGGATGAAGACGCAGCCACAATCCCGGATTTTCATCCATCTGCCTCGCGCGTTCGGTTAAATCGTTAGAAATTTCGGTTTCCAAAACGCGGCGAAAACTCGGTTTTTTATTCGGCGCTGTCGAAGCGTCAACGATTGACTGCACGATTTTCCTCGCTCCCAAAATCGCCGCCGGAGCAAGAGTTAAAATATGAGTCGCCGCGCGGCATTCCGCCTCGTCCGTTTCGGTGACATTGCTTCCGCCAGCTTTAAATTTACTTATGTGATGTTCCAAAATTGTTTCCGAAATAGGAATAATTCCCGCTAAATCACCAAAAACCGCTCCCGAATTCGGTTTGATATAAGCAAGGTGCGAAGCGGCATTTGCTTCCGGTCCAAGTCCCAAAAAGAAAATATCAATGCCTCCGAGCGATTCGAGTTTTTCCAAATATTTGATCAGCTTGCCTTCCAAATCTTCGGTGTCGGTCTGCATCGGCGTAAAGCTTTTAACGCGGCTGAAAAAATCATCACCCAAAAGTCTTTCAAAATCACGGACAAAACTGAAACCGTTGTTCATCCGCATCGGCGCGAGCGCGTCCTGCGTAAAAACGTGAAGCCGGGAAAGCAAATCGTCCAACTCGCCGGTCGGTATTTTTTCATTAATCAGGTGATACATTGCCTGCGCGCCGCGCCCGCCGAGCAGCAGCATTACAACGTCGCCTTTTTTGTTTCGGGCGACTGCCTGTAATTCATCGAGCATTGCGCGACCGACCGCCGCTTCCGATTCCAAGACCTCATATTTGTAGGACGGAATGTCCTGGCGAGCAAAGATGTTTTGAACTTCGGGCGTCTCTTTGTTGAGCCAGACATTTTCCCCGATTGTTCGGCGCGTTATATCTTTTTGGGTTGAAGCAATCACGTTTTCTTTCGTTCTCCGCTTTTAAATTTAAAATATGATTAAATATTGATTAGCTCGTCATATAAAAAACGGGCAAAGAGTAGTTTCCGGTTAGACGATTCTAGCAAATCCTCATCAGAAACACAAAATTGGTTTAACCAATTTTATGACATAATTATTTTTACCACATTTAAAACGAGAAAACAAACAATCTTTTGTTTGTTTGTAATTTGCCGTTTTAAAGTCATAAAACTAGCTCAATCGGCTTGACACAAATGCGCGGGCGGTGTTACATAATAAGACAGTCATACATTAATGGTTTTACCTTTGCCATTTTATCTCAAAATTAGGCTTTCGATAATCATTGAATTTTCAATCGCTTCAACATCAGCCTAATTTTTTTCGTCTAAATTTATTTTAAATAGGATTCGAGCTATATAATGAGCTATTCGCTTTTGGAATTAAACGGAAAAACCGCAGTCGTCATCGGCGGAACGAGCGGCATCGGGCGCGCTATCGCGCACGGTTTAGCGGAGGCGGGCGCTGATGTCGTGCCGACCTCACGCCGAATGGAGCAGGTCGAAGCGGCGGCAAGCGAAATCGAAGAACGCGGGCGTCGTTCGCTGCGAGTGACCTCGGACGTTTCCGACCGCGCTTCGCTGCAAACGGTTTTGGATGAATCCGTCGCCGCCTTCGGCAAAGTTGACATTCTGGTCAATTCCGCCGGACGCACAAAACGCGCCCCGACTCTGGATTTTAGCGAAGAAGACTGGAACGCGATTATGGAAACGAATCTGACCGGAACTCTGCGCGCTTGTCAGGTTTTCGGTCGCCATATGCTGGAACGCGGTTACGGGCGCATTATCAACATCGCTTCGCTTTCAACATTTGTTGCGCTTTACGAAGTCGCTGCGTATTCGGCTTCAAAAGCGGCGGTCGCAAGTTTAACCAAATCGCTGGCAATCGAATGGGCTTCGCGCGGCGTCTGCGTCAACGCAATCGCGCCGGGTGTTTTCCGCACCGCGCTGAATCAAAAATTACTGGACGAATCCGAACGCGGACGAGAATTTCAATTGCGAACTCCGATGCGCCGTTTTGGAAAAGTCGAAGAATTGGCTGGCGCAGCCGTCTTTCTGGCTTCGGACGCGGCAAGCTTTGTGACGGGCGAAGTTCTGACGGTTGACGGCGGTTTTTTGGCATCGGGCGTTAATCAATAATTTTGGCAATTAAGTTGGCAAATCGAACAAAATCGTGAACGGCTCAGAGTTACAGGAAAAAACCGAACGATTGCTAAAAATGCTGGCGGCGGAAAATCTCGGCGGCGTTCTGATTAATTCGCAAATGAATTTTTCCTGGTTAACCGGCGGCGCGAACAATGGAATTGACCAAAGCCGCGAGAACGGCGCGGCTTCACTGCTCGTCAGAAACGACGGAAAGCGTTTTGTTTTAGCGAGCCGGATTGAAATGCCTCGCATTTTAGCCGAAGAAATTTCAGCGGAAGATTTCGAGCCGGTTGAGTTTGGCTGGGAAGAAGAAAAAGCGGCAGGTGATTTTTTGATAAAGAAAGTTTCCGGTTTGCTGAAAAACGGCGAAATGCTCGGAGCGGATTTGCCTTTGGGCGGGAAAGTCGTCGAAGGCGCAATCGCTCGCTGCCGTTATCAACTGACAGAAGCTGAAATCGAAAGATACCGGCGTCTCGGCAAAGACGCCGGAACGATAATCGGCGAATTGGCAAAATCGCTCCGACCGGGACAAACCGAACTTGAAATAGCTCGTTTAGCCGCTGACGCTCTGGCTCAAAAAAATATTCGTTCGGTCGTGACGCTTGCTGCCGCAGATGAAAGATTGCAGAAGTTTCGACATCCGGTTCCAACGGAAAAGCGTTGGGAAAAAGCGGTAATGATCGTCGTTTGCGCGAGACGCGAAGGTTTGATTTCATCTCTGTCGCGTATTGTTTGCGCCGGAAAAGTGCCGGAAGATTTAAAACACAAAACGCACGCTTGCGCGCGCGTCAACGCTCGACTTTTAGCCGCAGCGAAACCCGAAACAACCGGAGCGGAGCTTTATAAAATCGCCGCTGATGCTTACGAAGCGGCAGGTTTTGCGGGCGAAATAAACTTACATCATCAAGGCGGGGCAACCGGATACAGAACGCGCGATTGGCTGGCGCATCCGTTATCGAACGAAATCGTCAAAACGAATCAAGCCTTCGCGTGGAATCCTTCAATTTCCGGGACAAAAGTCGAAGAAACTTGTCTTGTTTTGGAAAATGAAACGGAAATAATCACGGCTTCGCCGGAATTTCCGCAAATCTCGGTTGAAATTGACGGGCGCGAATATCTTTCGCCCGATGTTTTGTCTATCTAAAAGCGGAGAAATTTAAAAATGAGTGAAACAACCGATTCAATCGAATCGACGGCAGGTCCGAAATCGGAATCGGAAATTGCGCCGCCTATGTCAGCGGGCGCATCCGCAACCGGGGCGGCAGTTGCCGCTCTCGAAGAAATCAACACGCGAATCGGCAGCAGGCGCTGGTTAATCTGCGCTCTGCTGTTTTTTGCGGCGACGATTAACTATATTGACCGGCAAGTTATAGGCATTTTGAAGCCGACGCTGCAAGCCGAAATCGGCTGGACTGAAATCGAATACAGTTGGATTGTCTTTTCGTTTCAGGCGGCTTATGCCATCGGTTTGCTGTTTGTCGGCGGATTGATGGATAAAATCGGAACGCGCGTCGGTTCTTCGCTCTCGATTATCGTTTGGAGCATCGCGGCGATGGCGCACGCGCTGGCAACGTCGGTGCAAGGTTTTGCCGCCGCGCGTTTCGCGCTCGGAATCGGCGAAGCCGGTTATTTTCCGGGCGCGATCAAAACGGTTTCCGAGTGGTTTCCGAAAAAAGAACGCGCTTTGGCAACCGGCATTTTCAATTCCGGAACAAACGTCGGCGCGCTCGCCACTCCGCTGATAGTGCCGTGGCTGGCGACGAGTTACGGCTGGCAGGAAGCCTTTATTGTGACCGGCGCAATCGGTTTCATCTGGCTTTTTTTCTGGCTTTTGATTTACCGTAAACCGGAAGACGATACTCGACTTTCAAAAACAGAGCTTGCCTACATTCGCTCAGACCCGCCCGAATCAACCGAAAAAATTCCCTGGGCGCGGCTTTTCCCGCATCGCCAAACATGGGCTTTTGCAATCGGTAAATTTTTAACCGATCCGATTTGGTGGGTTTATCTTTTCTGGCTGCCTGATTTCTTAAATAAACAGCACGGCTTGGATTTGAAAAACTTCGGTCTTCCGCTCGCCATTATTTACATTATCGCGGATGTCGGCAGCATTGGCGGCGGCTGGCTTTCTTCAACTTTGATTAAACGGGGCTGGAGCATCAACGCCGGGCGCAAAACCGCAATGCTCATCTGCGCTTTGTCGGTCGTGCCGATTGTTTTAGCCGGTCTGACTGCGAATTTATGGGTGGCGGTGTTGCTCATCGGACTCGCGGCAGCGGCGCATCAAGGCTGGTCTGCAAATATCTTCACGCTCGCTTCGGATATGTTCCCGCGCCGCGCCGTCGGTTCGGTCGTCGGCATCGGCGGAATGGCTGGCTCAATCGGCGGAATGCTGATCGCGCTTGTCGTCGGGCAGATTCTAACACTTACCGGAAGTTACGTGCCGATTTTTATAATCGCGGCTTCGGCTTATCTGGTCGCATTGGGAATTATTCATCTGTTAGCGCCGCGGCTCGAACCGGCTGATGTTTAAAACGCAGCAAGCTTAAAAACTGACAACGAAAAAAGCCTCGCAATTACGAGGCTTTATTCGTTGTCAGTTCTTTGAAATTTGCTTTATTTACTGTCTCGCGGATATTTCTGAAGCATTCCTTCTTCGCGCATTAATTTCTCGATTGCGTCAATATCCGAAGGCACAAAAGTCGTCAAAATATCCGCGCCTTTGTCCGTGATAACAATCACGTCTTCAAGCCGGACGTAGATTTTTTCTTCCGGGACGCGCAGCGCCGGTTCAATCGTAAAAACCATTCCCGGCTGCAAAGCGCCGCCGTCGTAACCGCCGACATCGTGCGTCGCCATTCCGACCCAGTGACCGAGCATCGAGCGAGCATTGTTTGCCGAACGTTCGTAGCTCTCGACAAACTCGCGGGCGGCTTTCTCGTAAATCGGTTTGGAAAACTTTGAGCGCGCCAGCGTTTGTTTCATTTCACCTGCCGCCGCTCGCTTGATTGCCTGCGCCGTCAAACCGGGCTTGATGTTTCTCAAAATCGAGTTGTAGCAATCGAGATAAAAGCCGTACAACTCGCGCTGCCAATTGCTGAATCTGCCGTTAACCGGCATCATTCTGGTGACATCGCTCATGTAATAGCCGACATCCGGCGCGTAATCCATCAAAAGAAAATCGCCGTCCTTCATCACGCGCTTTCCGGTGTTGTAATGCGGATACCAGGCGTTTCGCCCCGACGCGACAAGCGAATAATAAGCGTCGCCCTGCGCGCCGTTGCGGTAATAAACGTATTTTGCCATCGCGTCCAGCTCGTATTCCGTAATTCCGGGCACGGTCGAACGCATTGCTTCCATCAGCGCCAGACCGGAAAGTCTGGTAGCTTTTGTGATCAGAGCGATTTCACGCTGGCTCTTGATCAAACGCATTTTGTCGAGCGTCGGCGTTAAATCCTTGATCTCAAGCTGCGGATAGCGCGAGCGGAGCAAGTCAATAAAACGGCTTTCGCGCGAGACACTGCCGTCCCACGCATCCGTTGTGCTGTCAGCAACGGCGCGAACGGCAAGATCGCGACTCATTGCAAAACCTTCAGACGGGCTAAACGGAGTGTAAATCGTCCGATTGCCGCGAGCGTAACGCGATAAATGTTCGGAAAGCATTTCGACGCCGAGAACGGCGTTGATGCCGGAAAGCTGTTTGACCATTTCCGCATCTTCGGCTGAAAGAAGTTTTCCTTCGCTCCGCTCGCGCCCTTCGTTACGGTGCGGAAGAAAAAGAGTTGCCGTGCGCTGCGCGCCGTCGAGCACCAAATAAGCGTGCGGCACTTCGACGCCGGAGAGGTAATAAAATTCGTTTGATTGACGAAAGCGCACATAACCGGCAGGACTCGGCGCGCCCTGCAAAACTGCAACGCCGTTTTCGCCGAGCTGAGCGAAAATTTTTGCGCGGCGCTCGGCAAATTCCTGCGGCGGAAAATCGGTTGTGAAAAGCGGAATGTCTTCCTGCGCTTTTATTGACGAAACAGAGAGCAGAACGAGCCACACGGCGAGCGTCAAAATATTCAAGTTTTTCATCGTTCGGGTTTTGCCTTTAAATCTTCAAGGAAAGTTGACAGCATCTTACCCGGTCAAACGATTTGTCTCAACCGTTTTTTCTCTACCGCCTCAAAATGAGGAAAAACAACTGCAAAGACGGCGTGATTGTTACAAATTTTAAAATTTACTAAAAGCCAGCTAAAAAAACTCTGCGCTCTTTGCGTTTATCTTTGCGACCTTTGCGGTTTCATTTTCAGTCTGGAAAATTAACCGCAAAGGTCACAGAGTTTCACGCAAAGAGCGCAAAGACTGAATGTTGAGACTGCTTTTATTTATCTTTGTTTAGCCGTTTAACGACTTTCGCTTTTTCTTTTGTTGCATCGCCGTTTGAGTTGTTTTCGTTTTCCGTCGGGTGATTCATCAGTTCCGATTCCTGCGCCTTTTTCGTGTGTAAAAGATGCTCGCGCATTGCATCGCGGGCGGATTCCGGGTTGCGGTCTCGAATGCAGCGGTAGATTTGGCGGTGCATATCCGCAGATTCTTTTAAATCGAGCGCGCGATGCACGGTTTTGCTGCGGGTTTCAAACAAAATCGTCGCCACCATATTCATCAGCGCGGTCAAAATGCGGTTACCCGAAGCGGCGGCAATCGTTTGATGAAAACGCATATCGTGGACGAGATATTCTTCCGGTTCGTTGAGCGCGGCAAACATTTCGGCGACTTCTTCGCTCATTGCGGCTAATTGTTCGCCGGTCGCGCGTTCGGCGGCTAATCCGGCAATCGCCATTTCGAGCGCGATTCTGGCTTCAAACATTTCTTCGTTTGAAAAACCATGCAGAGACGCCATCATCCGCAAAGGATTGGCGTCGAGCGCCGGTGAAATGTCGGCTTCGACGACAAAAGTTCCCGCGCCCTGCCTTGACTGCAAAACGCCGACGGCAGCCAAAGTGCGAATTCCGGCACGCAACGTCGGACGCGAAACACCCAACAGCTTCGCCAAATCGCGTTCGGGCGGAAGACGGTCGCCTAATTTCAATTCGCCGCGATGAATCATCTCGCGCAATTGTTGGACCACCTCTTCGCTCGTTGTGCCGTGTCGCTCGCCTTCGATAAATTTAAATATGTTTGTTTCCGACATTTTGTTTGCGACGCTTTTAAAAGCCGTCAAATTTAAAGATACGGCAGCCTTTTCATCATTTCAAGATTCGCTCGAATTTGTTTTTTAATTCTTAGCCGGTTTCGCCGCCGGTTCCGTCGCCTTGTTCGCGGCGGGCAGCGGCTCGGCGAAAACCTTGATTAGAATCAGCGAAAATTCCTTTCCGGGAGAATTAACACGATGATGCGGCGTTCCGCGCGGGACAACAATCAAATCGCCTTTCTTGATTTCAAACGTCTGTCCGCCGACAATGCGCACCGCGCGCCATTCTCCGGTCGAGATTTCGCGCGGATTTTCCAATTTTCCGCCGAGCGTCAATTGCGCCGAGCCTTCCAAAACGTAATAAACATCGTCGGAATCGTCGTGTGATTCGGCTTCGGCGGTGTCGCGTTTTTTGTCGTGTTGAACGGCGACGCGCAACTGCGTTCCTTCGCCGCCGGTCAAATCCTGTGTTTTGTTTTCAGCGCGCAAAGATTTTTCCAAATCTTCCACCGACTGCGCGTTTTTCACGACAAACGGGCGAATCGGCGTCGCCGGCTGGCGCGACTGGGCGAATGAAACGATTGAGAGCAAAACGATTGAAACTGATGCTGCGATAACATTTTTGTAATTCATAGTTAAAAGGTTGCCGAATGAATTTATTTCTTTTTCGCCTGCGCTAACAGCCACAGGCTCAAATCCTGCGCGGCTTCGAAATTCTCGTATTCGGCGGGCAGTTTTCGACCGTCAATATATTCGTTGTAAATCCACGGATCGCCGAGCGCGAAAACCGTCCCTTTACCGAATTTGGCGACCGCCATAATTTTGTTTCCGTCCGCTTCCAAAACGGCTTTTGCCGGTGATGAAACGGAAAGAGTCGAGATTTCCTTCAAAAAAAGCTGTCGCGGCGTTTTAAAGATCGGATTGTTTCCGTTCGTGACGACCTTGCCTTCGACAAAATTATTGTTCTGCACGCGATATTTGCTGTCTTTGTTAAACTCGACTCCGAATTGTCGGGCGAGATTGTTGAAATTATCAAACTCGGCGTTTTCCGCGTCGTTGTGCATTAAAACCAGGACGCCGCCCGCTTTTACCCAATCGGCAACGGCTTTGGCGTCGTTTGCCGAAACGTAATTCGGCTTTTCGGTTTCTTTTTCCGTATCGGGATCAACGATAATGTAAACGTCCGCCGTTTTCAGATTCGCAGCAGTCGGCGCGTCTTCGAGCGTTTCCGTTTGCGCCCCGAAATTGCGGAAAAGATTTCCCCAGAGCGAATAACCGCCGTTTGCCATTTCGTCCCAGGTGTAATGCCACTGAATCATTTTGCCGTTCGCATCTTTTTTCCATTCGTTGTTGAAATAGGAATCGAGCACGACGGTTTTGCCTTTGCCGGCGCGCCCTTTTTCGAGCATTTCCATTTCGACTGCGGCTTTGATTGCCGCGCCCAAGCCTTTCGGGTCGTTGACGATCACTTTTTCGCTCATATAGTAATCGTAGCTGCCGTCGCGATAGGGATTTCCGCCGAGTCCAGAGACTGAAACGGTTCCCTTCCAATCAACGTTTCCATCGGGCAGAGTCTCGATAAATTCGCGCTTGATTCCAGCCCAGCCTCTTTCGGCGACTTTCAAATATCTTTCCGGGAGATTTCCCTGCCGCACGCCTTTGGCGAGCGCATAGACGAACATCGCGGCGGCTGATGATTCATGATAATTTTTCGGCTTGTTCGGCAAATCAATAATGTCCCACCACAAACCGTCCTTGTCCTGATATTTTTCAATCGCGGCGGCTTCGCGGTTAAGAATGGCGACGATTTCGGCGCGGCGCGGATGGTTTTTCGGGAAAGAATCGAGCGTGTCAACAAGCGCCATTGCGTACCAACCCATCGCGCGCCCCCAGATGTGCTGGCTCAAACCCGTTTCCTTGTTCGCCCATTTCTGCTGCTTTGATTCGTCCCAGCCGTGATAGAGCAAACCTGTTTTCGGATCGCGGGCGTGCGTTTCCATCCAGACGAATTGATTGGCGATGTCGTTAAAATTGTCCTCACCGAAGACGACCGAATACTCGGTGTAAAACGGTTGTCCCATATAAAGACCGTCGAGCCACATCTGATTCGGGTAAATCTTTTTATGCCAGAAACCGCCTTCTTTCGTGCGCGGATGAGTTTTGAGCTGCGAGCGCAGCAGATTGACGGCTTTTAAATATTTTTCGTTTCCCGTCACGCGATAGAGCGTGAGCATCGCTCTGCCGGGTGTGATGTGGTCAATGTTGTATTCTTCGACTTCGTAGCCTTTGATATTGCCCTCTTTATCAACCCAGAAATCCATTCCGGTCTTGATGTGATTGAAATATCGCGCGTCGCCCGTCGCATACCAGAGCGCTTCGATGCCTTTTAAAATCACGCCCTGATCGTAAGTCCATTTGCGCGGAATGCCCGCCGGATTACCGTCGTCAACCCAGATGCGGTTCATCGCCGTATCCGCGAGCTGCTGAGAAATCGGTTTGGTTTGCGCTGAGGCAAAACCGAATGAGCTGATAAACAAAGCAAATAAGACGATGAGTTTCCTGATCTTCATAATTATTTTTTCAAATATTTTCGCAAACCGATTTTTTGTTCTTTAATTCCGTCAACCGCCAATTTCACCATTTCTTCCGCGCCGCGCGGGTTGAAATGCGTGTTGTCATTGACGCCGTTCGGGTAATTCGGATTTTCGCCCGCCTGTAATTGCAGAAACAGTTTTTTCGACTCTTCGACTCCGTAATTGACGAGAACTTTTTCGCTCGTCCGGTGCATATCAATTAGCGGCGTTTTGTATTCTCGCGCCACTTCGCGCACGATTCCCGGATAAACTCCGTGCTGGTCAACAAATTTTCCTTCAGCATCAAATTTGCGGCGCATCACAGGCGTGAACAAAACAGGATTTGCATTTTTCGCGCGAACGTCTTCGATAAAACGAACCAGATTTTTCCGGTAATCTTCGGGCGGCGTGTAGCGGTCAACTTTTTCCTTAGACTGATCGTTGTGCCCGAACTGAATAAAAACGTAATCGCCTTTTTTTAATTTATCAACGATGGTTTGCCAGCGGTTTTCACTGATAAAAGTGCGCGTGCTTCTGCCGTTTTGGGCGTGGTTTTCGATTTTGACTTTTTCAGGGTGAAAATACTGTTGAAGCATCTCGCCCCAGCCTGTTTCCGGTCGTTTTTCAGGGCGCTTATCCGCCATCGTCGAATCGCCTGCCAGATAAACCCTAATCGGCTCTTTATCGGAAGCGAAAACGTTTAAGACAAAAATTAAAGATAAAACCAAAAAAATCTTCATAAATTTACAACCGAACGAGTTCCTTGATTTTGACCGGGCGTTTCTGCTCAACGCTCGTGCGCGCGGCAACTCCGGTTAAAACGGACATTGCGCCTGCGCGCGAATCGGGCAGGCGCAGATAATCCGGCACTTTCGCGCCTTTAAAAATAACGTCGCGCAAACGGTCGTCGCCGCCCGCGTGTCCGCCTTCGATTTGCGGCATATCTACTTTTTCGCGTTTGCCGGTGAAATTTTTCATCAAAAACGCTTCCGATTTTTCTTCGACTTTCCAGGGCTGACGCTCGTAATCCCTGACTTCAAGCCTGCCATTTGTGCCGTTAAATGCGAGGCGATAACCTTCAATCGGCTCGTGCGCGTTGAGCGAATAATTCATATTGACGCCGTTTGAATAATTCACAATCGCCGACATCGTGTCGTAAATGTCAATGTTTTCGCGGAAAACGCAGGCGTCGCGCAGATACCCGTCAACGTCTTCGCATTCTGCGTAGAGTTTCATCAAACGCTCGTTTTTGGTCATATCCCAGTAAAATGGGCATTTCGCTTTGTGCGGGCAAGGTCGGCAATTCGTGTAACGAAACGGATTGTTTTTCCCGTAAACGTTCAAATCGCCGTAAGCCGAAACTTCAACCGGGTCTGCGCCGAGCCACCAGTTGATTAAATCGAAATGATGCGTGGCTTTATGAACCCAAAGACTGCCGCCTTTTGATTTGAAACCGTGCCAGCGGCGAAAATAATCCGCGCCGTGCTGTGTGTCCAAATACCAGGCGAAATCAACCGACGTGATTTCTCCGATTTCGCCAGACTGAATGATTTCCTTGATTTTCTGATGTTTCGGCGCGTAGCGATAATTAAAAGCGACCGTGATTTTGCGTTTATGTTTTTTCTCGGCGTCGAGTACCGCCTGAACCTGTTTTTCGTCCGTCACCATCGGCTTTTCGGTGATTACATCAATGCCTTTGGCGAGCGCTTTAGTGATAAATTCGACGTGCGTTGAATCAACCGTCGTCACCATCAAAAGATCGGGTTTAACACGCGCGCACATTTCGTCAAAATTCGTAAAAGTCGGGCAGTCCGTACCGATAAGCTGTTTTCCGGCTTCGACTCTTTTCCCGTTTTTGTCGCACAGACCGACAAACTCAACTTCGTTCACATATTTCTGCGCTAAATCCTTGCCCCACATACCGGTCGCGCGGTGTCCGGTTCCGACAATGGCGTAACGGCGTTTTTTATTTGTTTGCGCCGAAATGGGTGTTGAATTTGCGAACAAAACCGATGCTGCGGCAACTCCCGCAGCTTTGACAAAATCACGACGATTTATATTTTTCGTTTCAGACATTTCCAATTCTTTGTTTTAACTGTTTTTTCGAGGCTCAATCTTTACGGCAACTTCGCTCAAATTTTCGACAATTTTGCCGTTGATGCGGACATTATCCAGCTCGGTGTCCTTTAAATTCGCAATAACAGCGCCATTTGCAACGTTATCAAACGTCGAATCCTTAATTTGCAGACCGTAAATCGGCGCGTTTTCAAATCCCTGAACGTCAGCCACGTATTTGCTTTTGCCGCTCTTAAGTTTTTCCACCACGAAATTTCGCATGACAGGCGTAAAGCCGCCTTTTTTGCCTTCCTCGTAATTGAAATCAATCGTGATAACGGCGTGTGCGACTTGTCCGACGGTGATATTTCGGAAATAAAAATTTTCCAAAACTCCGCCGCGAGAGGCGTTGTTTTTGACGCGCAAGGCGTGATCGAGATTCGGGCTGTCGAGCCGACAGTTTTCGGCGAAAACGTTGCGGACGCCGCCGGAAATTTCGCTTCCCGCCGTAATTCCGCCGTGTCCTTCCTTCATTGTGCAGTTGCGGATGATGATGTTTTCCGAAGGCACGTTGATTCGTCTTCCGTCCTCGTTTCTGCCGGATTTAATCGCAATGCAGTCGTCGCCCGTATCAAAAAAGCAGTCTTCGATCAAAACATCGCGGCTCGATTCGGGATTGCAGCCGTCGTTATTCGGTCCGTGCGTAGAAACCTGCACTTTTCTGACCGTTACGTTTTCGCACAAAACCGGATTGATTTCCCACATCGGCGAGCGAAGGATGCGGACGCCTTCGATCAAAACGTTTTTGCAGCGATACGGCTGGATAAACTGCGGTCGCAAGTAAGAATCCGCGCCGAAAATCCGTTCTTTAACCGGCGCGCCTTTCGCCATTATTTCATAGAGCTTGGCGCGAGCAGGCTTTTGATTCGGCATTCCTTCGCGCCAGCCATCCTGTTTGTTGCCCTTCCAAAACCACCAGTTTTCGTTTGCGGCTTGTCCGTCCAGAGTTCCTTCGCCCGTGAGGGCGATGTTAGTCTGCTCGAAGGCATAAATCAGCGGCGACAAACCCATCATTTCCATGCCTTCCCAGCGCGTAAAAACGAGCGGCTGATACGCTTTCGGGTCGGTCGAAAATTTCACGGTCGCGTCTTTAGAAATGTGAAGATTGACGTTTGATTTTAAATGAATCGCGCCGGTAAAAAACTCGCCCGCCGGAACAATTACTCGCCCGCCGCCCGCTTTGCTGCAAGCCTCGATTGCCTGGCGAAAAGCCCCGGTCGAATCGGTTTTGCCGTCGGCAACAGCGCCGTATTTGAGAATTGAAAAATCTTTATTGGGAAATTTCGGCGGCTTGATGCGCGCCAAAATTTTCGGCACTTGCGCCCAGGCGTCTTCAGCCGCGAGGTTTGAGAACAAAGACGATTCAAAATCTCGGGCTGCGGCAAGATGAGGAACGGCGAACAAACCGGCTCCGCCCGCGAGAAACGTTTTCAAAAATTCACGACGATTATTCATAATTTCTTCGTTTAATTGGTTTGATTTTTTGCAGCTTTCCGCGCCAGCTTTTGCTGCCATTTCGGATAAGTTTTGTTTAAAAGCTCGTTCGGCTCGTCCGTGTAATAACCGTAACCGTTGCGGCGCTCGGCTTCGATTTCCATGTAGCTGTATTTCACAACGCCATCGCGCCCGGTGAAAATCGGGCGATTGGTTTCGATTTCATAAAACCGCGCCCAAAGCGGCGGCGCGCTCTCGTCTTTGATGACAACGCGGTCGAAACCTTTGGGCAATTTTTTATCCGGTTTTTCGACAACACGAACGCCGGTCAATTTAGATTTTTGAAACCATTTGACGGCTGATTCGATTGCTTCGACGATTTGAGGTTTTGGGTTTTCAACGCTCATCAAAAACTCGACAATGTCGGCGCTTTCCTTTCCGCTAAGCGAAACCGGTTCAAATTTTCTGGCTGAAGCCGGAGCGAAAGTCGTTTCGTCGTGCTGCGCCGCCCAGACTGTTTTTTGACCGTTGACGACAACCTGAGTCTTAAGAATCGCTTCGATTCCTTTTTCAACCGCTTTTTGCGCTTTGGCGTGCCGCTCTTCATCAACAAAAGCGTAATCTGCTTTTTTGGCGGCGATGTCGCGCATCAGCCGCAGAACGTTAATCATCGCGTTATCGTTGAAGGTAATGTGCGAGTAATAGCCTTTGCGAAGCGGGAAAAACTGCGGAAAGCCGCCGTTTTCGTATTGCATCGCAAACAGAAAATCCAAGCCTTTGTTAAAAGCGGCTTTGTGCGCGTCAATGTTTTTCGCCGTGATGACTTTGGCGAGATAACGAAGCTGCGTGACGGTTGCGCCGTTATCAATCGTCGTATCGGTGTTGGATTTGTTTTTGGCGATTTCTTCGCGTTCCTTTTGCGTCAGCATCGCCGACATATCGAGATTTTTCGACCAGCCGCCGTTATCGTGTTGATAGAGAATCACCTGATTTGCAATCCGCGTCGCTTCGTCAACCGCATACCATTCTTTTGATTGATCGAATACATCGCTCCAAGTGACGAGCTTGAAATCCGGCTTATTAGCCGGCTGCGAATCGAATTTGGTCTGGTGCGGATTCCAATTGTCCTTGCCTTTTAAAAAGCTCTCGGCGCGAAATGCCTTAGCTTCTTCTTCGGTTAATTGGCGCGCCCATTTAACTCGGCTCTCCGATTTAGCGCCGGCACCGGTTGATTTGTATTCGCCCAAAAAAGCGGTTTTTTCGCGTTCAGGCTGCCAATGATGCCAGCCTTCCGGGCGAATGTGCGCGCCCATTTCGGTGTTGAGATAAACGGTTCTGCCGTAATCGCGCCAGGGTCTGCCCAGAAACACACCTTTTTGCGTATTTTCGCCGGTCAATTTTGAATTGACGAAAACAAACCCGCTCGACTCTTCCGCCGCAAACCGCATCGGGGCGGCGATATACCCGTCGCCTTTTGAATGAATCGTGCAGTTTTCAAAAATCGCCGCCGCTTGTCCGAAGATGAAATCAACGTGACCTTCGATGTAGCAATCTTTGTAAAACTGTCTGCCGTTTTTGGCATAAAGCGTGTCTTGCCAGCCAAGGAAACGGCATTTGTTGAAAACCGCTCGGTCGGCTTCGACCAAAACCGCGACAGCCTGCGAACCCGTTCCAAAGGAATTTTCAAACGCAATATTTTCGGCGTAAAAATCGTGTCCTGCAACGTAAAATGCATAAGCGGCGGAAGTCGAACCGGCGATTTTATTTGAGATGTTAAAAGTTAATTTGGTGTTTTCGGCAGATTCACCGATTAAGGAAACGTAAGGCTTATTTGCGGGAATTCTGATCTGTTCGTTATAAACGCCTTTTTTAATGCTTATGACAAAACGCTTTTTGTTGTTTTCCGGGACTTTTTCAATTGCTTCCTGAACGGTTTTCGCGTTTCCGCTTCCGTCCGCCGCGACAATTAAATCAGCTTTTTGAGCAAAAGCCTGTGCTCCAGCCAATCCGAATAACAAAATCGTACAAACCAGACCAAATATTTTCATTTCTAATTTCCGCAAATGAGTTGAGGAGAAATTTGCGGGGCAGAGCGATATGCTCTGCCCCTTTGAGTTTTCAAAATGATTCCCGCACCCTGCGAAAACCGTTTTAGAAGGTAAATCTTGCACCGAGCTGAATATCTCTCGGCAAGTTTCTCTGTCCGGTAACGCGACCAAAGGCTGCATTGTTTGCTGCAAGCTGAAGTCCGGCGCCAAAGTAAGGCGTGTTTAAAGCATTGATTGCCTCGACACGAACCTGCAACCGCATTCCTTCTCGAATCTGGAAATTTTTGGTTAATCCGACATCGAATTTTTGGAACGGCTGATTGCGAAAGTTATCCAAAGTATAAGGCAAATAACGCAAGGTGTTTTGGCTGCCGACCGTATAATTGTTGCCGAACGCCGGAGTAACTAAGGTATTGAAAGCAGGATTCACATTCCCATTCGGAAGAGTCGGGCGGTTATCGAGAACTCTGAAACCGCTGACATCAAAAGCCGGAATGTCAATTCCGTAACGTCTGCCTTCCGAATCGCTTTTGCCGAGAAGATTTTCCAACTGCGTAATGTCGCCGTTATAAAATACGTTCTGCAAAACAAGCGGCTCGCCCGATTGCCATTCGTAAATGGCGTTGAATTGCCAACCGCCGAAAACGGCGTCAACAACCGGATGAACGTCGCTGAAAAACTTTCTGTTGCGTCCGAACGGAAGCTCGAAAACACCCGAAAACGTAATGCGGTGCGGGCGGTCAAAATTTGACAGAGTTTCATTCAACTCTTCGTCCTGCGGATTCAAGCGGCGAGTTTTCTCCTTATCGCGCGCCAGGGTGTAAGACGCATTGAATGAAAATCCGCTGCTCAGACGTTTGTTTGCCTGAAGCTGGAGCGAACGATAAGTATTGCTGCCGTTGTATTCGGTGACAATCAAATCATTGAATTGCGGAAACTGCGTTAATAACAAGCGGCGATTAATCGTCTGTCCGTTTAACGCGGCATTTTGCGGCACTAAACCGCGGAACGGATTCGGAACGGTGTTAAAGGAGGATGCAGTTGCCGCAATAGCATTTAAAATAGTAGCGCCATCCGTTACGCCCTCTAAGTTATTCAGATATTCCCGCGGAATATAATTTAACTGGCGAAGAACCGGCAAATTGGAACCGCGCGAATAAACGAAAGTAGCTTCGACACCGATGTCGAACGGTAACTGGCGTTGAACGCCGAAAATAAATCTGGCGTAATTCGCATTTTTCCGGTCGTAACTGTAAATGGTCGTTTCGGTCGGACCGGTCGCATTTGTTGTCCCGATAATATTTCCAACCAAGGTATTCAACCCGAGGCTCGAACCAACTATCGGATTTAAGCCGTTCGGAAACGGGTTGTTTAAAGTTGTCAGGAAAGTTCTGCCGTTGTCGTTAGAATTGGTCGTAAACGATGTGGCACCCGTAAAACCGCTCTGGTCAATCGGCTGAATTTGGAAAGCCGAGGTGAAAATGCCGAATCCGCCGCGAATCACGGTTTTATCGTTGAGCGCATAAGAGACTCCAATGCGCGGCTGGAAATTGTTTTTGTCCGTCGCCTGGTTGGCATCATTGCTGCCGCTTGCAAATCGCAATCCGCCCGATAGATTTTGAAAAGCCGTGATTGGAACACCGGCAGGCACGCTAGCGTTGAAATTTGCCAACGCTCCTGCGCGCAGCGGACTTGCCGAAGTTGTGTCAAACCCGGTCACAATCCGTCCTTCGGCTTCTCTGACACCAGTTTCGAGGTCGTAACGCAAACCTAGATTTAAGGTCAATTTAGGTGAAACGCGCCAATCATCCTGAACGAAGAATCCGTGATAATTGGAATAGACGTCATAAGGAACGCCTTGCTCAATTGTGCTGCTGGTCGGGATGCCAAGTAAAAAAGCAGCCAAATCGCGTCCAATATCGGCTTGATTCGTCGAGTTTGACGCCTGCGATGTGTAGGCTCCGGTGAAGCTGAAGCTGCCGGCATTGTAAAGGTTGGTTATCCGGTTTTCCATCAACCGGCGGTAATCATAACCATATTTTAGAGTATGATCGCCGAAAATTTGAGTCAGAGTCGGTTGTAACGAAAATAATTTGAAATTTCTGTTCAAACCTTCGTTAAACTGGGCGCGTTCTGCTCCCAGCGTATCGTAGTTGGTAAAAAGGAAACGCGGGAAAACGGTTGAACTGGTGAACGGGGCGATTCCTGTAAAACCGAGGTCGGCGGCGGACATCGGATTTGCCGGTTCAGTCTTTTGACCAAATTGATTGAGGCTGGAGCGAACGTCAAGCACAAAGTTTGAAGAAAGCGTTGCCGTATAATTTACGTTTCCGCCTTTATTGGTGCGAGTCTCAAATCCTTGTGTAATCGAATCCGGCTCGCCGATAAAGTTATAACGGTCTTCGTTGCTTTTGCTGTAGAAAACCTTCGCGTAAATACGATGATTGCCGTTAAAGTTGTGGTCAATTCTGGTTAAATACGAATCATACGGTCGCCGACGAAGCTGGTTGGAAAAGTAATTGTCAACAGTTCCGTTTTGTATGCCCGGTTGATTCGGCAAAGGATAAAGATTCAAGAAAGCTCTCGCCGCTGCATTGAGACGATTCTCCGGGATAATGTTTCCTGTAAAAGGCGTTCTGCAAACCGTTGTTCCGGTGCTGCCCGCCGTGCACGTGGTATTTCGCAAAGCGGCGGTCGCCGGATCGAAAATCAAAACCGGAGTTAAAACGCCCTGAGCGTTTGTTATGGAAAGCAGCTCGGAAAAGTTGCCGGTTCTCATCAGCGCGGTCGGAACGGTAAAGGTTTCCGGTTCGGCGGCTGTGTCAACCTGTTTTTCGTAAGAAAACATAAAAAATGTTTTGTCTTTTCCGTTATAAAGATAGGGAATGTAAACCGGACCGTTGACCTGACCGCCTGCTCGATAATAACTGCGTTCTGGGCGTTCGATTCCGGCGCGGTTACTGAAAAAATTGTTGGCGGTTAATGTTTCCGGGCGGTTAAAGTAATAAGCCGAGCCGTGCAATTTGTTTGTTCCGCTTTTCACCGCGACGTTTACGGTCGAACCGGCGGTAAAACCTGTTTGCGCGTCGAACGGGCTGGTTTGAATTTTGAACTGCGAGAGCGCGTCAGCCGGGGGCGTATAAGCAACGCCGCCGTCAAGACCTAGATTCGGCGAGCCGTCCAAAGTGATTTGATTTCCGCTCGCGCCGTTTGTCCGAATAGCCGCGAGGTTTCCGTTAGCTGTCGGACCCGAAAACATTGGATTTCCCGTGTACGAAACGCCCGGAGCCTGAGTTGCGAGGTTGTAAGCCGCGCCTTCCGAGAGCGGCAGCTCGGTGATTTGCCGTTCGGTGATAACCGTGCTGAGCGTCACCTCGCCTCTTTCTAATAACTCGTCAGTCGCAACAATATTAACTTCGGTCGCCGTG